>JALTMP010000176.1 GCA_027001645.1 Candidatus Heimdallarchaeota archaeon | reverse complement strand
TCAACTATTGCCAATGCAAGAAGAGACAAACTAGCCAAAAACACTCCAACAGAGTATACTGCCATATGCTTCAGTTTCCATTTAATGATAGGCTTAATCCCTAATATTGCTGAAAGCTGAGAAATGAAAGCAACCGAGACAACTATGAAGTGTATCAGGTTCATTTGACCAAGCCTGGTTTAACCAACAACCAATAAAGACAAAGGAAAGAGAAAAGAAAAAACATTTCGCTACAAGATTGTGCAAAAGAACTACTTTTGAATGCCCCAAAAGCCCCAATCAATAAGGCCTTTGGGAATGAGGATTGTGTAATCCTCTTCTGGGATTAGCCATTTTTCCCAAGGACCATCTTCACCCATGAATTTCATTTGTTTCTGCTTGATGTTGCGGGTTATGATTAGTTGCTGGATTTCTGATGTTCCACCACCAATCGTTGCGGTTCTTACGTCCCGTACGTGTCTTTCGGCAGGATAATCTCGTGTGATCCCGTTTCCTCCATGAATCTGTTGATTCTGGTATGTTATGTCAACGGCTGCTTCGCTTGCATAAAGCTTGGCTATCGAAGCTTCCAAGGCCCAAGGTCCTCCGGTATCTTTGACAACAGCTGCACGAACGTAAGCTTTTCTTGCAGTATCCAATTGTTTCTCCATTTTTTCGAGTTTTGCTTTAATAATGGGAATCTCACCAATGGGCTGCCCAAAGGCCTTCCTTATTTGACTGTACTCCTTTGCCTCAAGATAAGCAGTGTATGCGATTCCGGTGGACCACGCAGCTACTCCGATCCGTTCTCCTCCACTCAGACCAAGAATCGTTTGTTTAAGCCCCTCACCACGAGTACCAAGAAGGTTGCTCTTTGGAACCTTGACGTTGTCAAAATTAAGAACTGCTGTTGGAGATCCCTCCAACCCATATTTTTTCTCCAAACGACCAACGGAAAACCCTTCCATACCACGTTCAAGCAAGAGTTGACTATAGCCTTTCTTTCCCTTCTCAGGATCAGTTCTTGCCAAAACAACGTAGATTTCTGAAAAACCTCCATTTGTGATGAATTGTTTTTGACCATTAAGAATAAAATAATCCCCTTCGTCAGTAGCTGTAGTTTTGGTATTGGCAAGGTCGGATCCAGCAACCGGTTCAGTAAACGCAACGGAGCCGAAGATTTCACCTTTCGCCAGCTTGGGAAGATATTTCGCTTTTTGCTCCTCATTTCCAAAAGCAGTAAGGATGTCGATGACTGAACCTTGAACAGCAACACCTAGTCCGGTGCTCCCGCAAGCTCGGGAAACAATCTCAGTGAATCCAGTGTAGAGGGTGTAAGGAAGACCCATTCCTTCGTAGTTTTCGGGAGCAAAAATGGCATACAACCCCGCCTTGCCAAATTCTCGATAGATTTCTTCGTTTCCCGGTGGTAGTGAGACTTTTCCATTCTCGAGTTTTGGCCCAGCTTTGTCGAATTCTGGTGCCTTTTCAGCAAGCTTGGTCCTCTCTACAAGCTCATTGCTCAAATCAAGAACATAATTGACCGTATCCTTGTCAATATTCAATTTCGAAATGTGTTCTAGGATATAAGGGCTAAGAACGTCCATTATTGTGGCATAGAACTCATCAGCATAAAAATTTCTCTGCAACAAGTCACAAAAACCATACCACTTGCGACCTTTAATCCTAATCAGAGAATTACAGACTATGAATTAGGAGTTGTCTAATTTTTGCAGTATGCTTTAGCCCGATCCCAGTAATGGTTAGAACGACCTTTTCATCTGAAGAAATAATGCCTTTGTTGCGGAATTCCAAGAAACCTGCAAGCGTTATTGCAGAGGTGGGCTCACAGTAAATGCCTTGACTGGCAAGAAATTTCCATGCTTCAAGGATTGATTCTTCCGTAACAGCGACTCCAGTTACATAGTTTCGTTTGGCAAATTCTATCATCTGAGGGAGTCTCACAGGATGACGAGTCATAATGGCATCTGCTAGTCCGGTACGATAAGGCTCTTCTCGAGCAACAATACCATTTATCGCCTTTACGATTGGTGGATTAACAACAGATTGCACTGCAACGGTGGTTGGAATTTCTTCAATAATTCCCGAGCGATAAAGCTCAAGAAAGCCTCGAGCGATACCTAGAAAGAGTGATCCCGCTCCTGCCGGAACAAAAACATGGCTTGGTGGATCCCAGTTCCAATCTTCAGCAATTTCAAAAGCAACAGTCTTTGTTCCTTCCAAATAATATGGAGAGTAGTGATGAGATGCATAGTACTTCGAAGAGTCATTAAGCCAGGGTTGCATCGCTTCCAAAATATCGTCCCGTTCTCCCTTGATTCGGTGAAACTTAGCTCCGTAAGCCATTATTTGTGTTTCTTTTTCAATGGCAGCCGCTTCTGGGACAAAGACCTCGCATTCAAGACCCCATCGACTACTGTAAGCAGCAAGAGCGGCTCCAGCATTACCACTGCTATCGACAAAGACATTCTTGATCCCATGAAACGCTAGTTCCGGAACCAGCACACTAGCTCCCCGATCCTTGAAGCTCCCCGTAGGATTAGCATATTCAAGTTTAACAAAGACATTATTGAAATTGTCGAGACGAAGAGTGGGAGTTTTGCCCTCACCCAAATTTTTCTTACCCTTATTTTCGGTATGGAGCCAAGAACCATATCTCCAAAGAGTTGAGCCGGAGAGGTCAGATATATCCAAATCATCCCGAAGTGGAAAATCCAGAACACCCCCACAGTTACCACAATTATGTTTTTTCCAAGGTTCTTGGTGATTATTACAGTTTCCGCAGATCGCTTGCACGGTAAACTTTCTGCTCAAAGAATTAAAATGAATTTCCGAAAAGAAGTTCAAACTCGCATCTTTTGATCGTGCGCCAGAACACCCTAATCACGTTGAATTTGACAACGGTTTCTACTTTGGCAAGCATTTGAGAGATATACAGTGTTTACATTATGGGGCATGAACGTTCTTACCACCTGCCTTTCTTTTTGAGAGGCTACAATATTTAAACGATTAACTTCAAAAGCTGCGTGATTAGAATGGACTACCCACCGCCACCTTACAGAATAAAAATGGTAGAAGCAATAGAATTGCTCCCGAGGGACAAGAGGGAAAAAGCCTTGAAAAGGGCAAACTACAATATTTTCAATCTCAAAGCAGAAGAGGTTTTCATTGATTTTCTAACGGATTCAGGAACGGGAGCAATGTCCCAAGAGCAGTGGGCATCACTCATGCTCGGCGACGAAAGTTACGCCCATGCGCGTTCTTTTGAACGCTTTCAAAAACAAGTCCAAGAGTTCACCGGGCTCCGATATGTAATCCCTACCCATCAAGGCAGAGCAGCGGAAAATGTTTTGTTTGGAACCCTTCTCGCTGAAAGACCAGGAAGCCTCGTTGTTTCGAATCAATCCTTTGACACAACGGTGGGTCACATCTTATACAACAAAGCCAAACCTCAGGATATTGTCATTGAGGAAGGGCTAGATCCTCAAAAAGAACTCCCTTTCAAAGGAAACATTGACTTAGAGAAACTTGTCGAGATCCTCGAGGATCCCACGAAAGATGTTTCAGTCATCACTCTTGTCTTAACCAACAATGCAGGAGGGGGACAACCCGTTTCTTTCGAAAACATAGCAGCAACTGCTAAGATTGCTAAAAAATATGGCATTCCTTTCTTTCTCGATATTGCCAGGATTGTTGAAAACAGTTATTTCATTCAACAACGGGAGAAAGGATTTTCAGGAAAATCCCTCAAAGAAATTGTTAAGAAAACATGTCAGCTCGCTGATGGCGTTTGGATGAGCGCCAAAAAAGACGGCTACGTGAATATTGGTGGCTTCATCGCCTTAAAAGATGAAGAACTCGCTAACAAATTGAAAGAACGACTCATTCTTTTTGAGGGATTCCCGACTTATGGAGGACTAGCTGGAAGAGATCTGGAAGCAATAGCAACAGGCCTTGAACAAGCTGTTTCTGACGAAAAAATCGTAAGGCACAGAATCTCACAAGTTGCCTACCTTCATGCCAGACTTAAGGAAAGAGGAATCCCTGTTGTGAATCCACCGGGTGGACACGCGGTGTTTATTGATGCAAAGAGCTTTCTACCACATATTCCTCCAGAACAATTCCCAGCTCACGCCCTAACCTGTGCACTGTACTTGGAAGGAGGCATTCGAGGAGTAGAGATTGGTTCTCTCATGTTTGGAAGGGAGGAAGATGGAAAATTCATTCCAGCGCCGATGGAATTCGTCAGACTAGCCATTCCACGAAGAGTATATGAGAAGGGTCACTTTGACTATGTTGCTAAAGTTTTTGAAAAGATTAAAGAAATCAAGCATACTCTGACCGGATACAGAATAACAGAGGAACCAGAATTATTGCGACACTTCCTATGCAAGCTTGAACCCATAAAATAAAGATTCAATACCCCGTTGGTAAAAATCTTCTATTCAAGAGATGAGTAGAATTCAAAGAATACAAGCGGGAATACAAAACTGTTCGCAAGAATAACTTCTTGAAACAGTTGAAGTTCAATTCAATAGCAATACTTCACAATTGCCTTGCTTCGGGGGTTCGAAGGGACAAAACGGGTAAATGCCCCCTTAACATTCCTAATTCTTCTTCATAATCTTTTCTTGGGATTGGAATAAGGAAAACCCAGAATGCCGCCAGAATTGCAAATACAGATCCTAAACCGATGGCAGCACTGAAACCAATAATATCTGCAGCGTAGGCAACAAGCAGTGGGGCAACAAATGCTCCTAGCCGACCCATGTTAAAGCAAAAACTTGCTGACGAGTTTCTGACTCGAGTAGGAAAGATCCTAGAATATAGAGGACCATAGCCTGAAAAGAACCCGGTTCCAAGACCCGCAAAGAAGATTCCCGAGAGAGAGAAAAGAAGTGCCCCGTGCTCTAACCCCTGAGTGAATACTAGCACACCAATAGCAAATAGGAGGGTATAACTAGCAAATGAAAGCTTGAATTGCCCAGTTTTATCAACCACAACTCCAAAGGAGAGGTACCCAATGAATGCACCTAGTTGAGATAAGAGCATCCAATAACCGATCTGCTGATCAGCGAATCCAATTTCAGCCAAATACTCTGGGGTCCAAGCAAAAATGACCCAGTACGCTAGCATTCCAAAGAGAGAAAGAATTGTTCCCATTGCTA
>JALTMP010000175.1 GCA_027001645.1 Candidatus Heimdallarchaeota archaeon | reverse complement strand
GTACCTCTCTTTACCCTATTACCTCGCGACACATTGCTTAAGCCAGGAATACTTGGCAATGTTGCTCCTACTATTCTTCAATTGATGGGTCTCCAAATTCCACCTGAAATGATCGAACCACTATTTATTGCAAAGGAAGCAACAACAAGCAATCCCTCCGAAGAAATGGAGCAGATCCTATACACTCGTGAAGCATGGATTCGATTTAGAAACCATGATTAATCCCCAAGTAACTAATCAGAGAAATTACCAACTTATCACGTTCATTGTTCCGATAATTCAAAAAAGTTAAAGTCACCCCTCAAGATAACATGTTATTCGGAAAAAAAGTCAAGATGAGGGAATTTGTTCTTCAGCTCAGTAATGACGTTTTCTCTAAGCTCTTCATTGGTGATGTTATTCACAATATCAAGTAAGTCCCTCATGTCCGTTTTCCGTTCGATAAGCTTAGAGATTAGAGATACGTAGATTTCAGATTGAGAGATTGCATCTCCTAAGGCTTCCTTGGACGAAGTCACCATCGCTTGAAAGAAATTCTTGTCTTTTTCTGATCTCTCGATGAATCCTTCAACCAAATGTTCAATCATTTCCTCATAAGAAGAGATTTTTCCCGTTTTTGTAAGGATCAGTGCTTCAAGCATTCTCGCTTTAACGACAAACAATTGCATTCCTGTAATTGTGGACAATTCAATTATTTCTTTAATGATTTGACGCGCTTTGTCATAATTTTCTGGATCTTGCTTTCCCAGATTTATGAAAATCATTGCGAGAAAATACATGGAGAGAATCCTGGTTTCGAACATTTGTTTGAGATCCGCTTTTCCTACTGCCTCGGTGAGCTCCTTCTGTGCTTTAGTGAAGTTGCCATTTACAAGTTCGATGATTCCCTCGGCCAAGTGTCTTTCGCATAATGCGTCGTCTTCTTCTCGATCGACGAGTTCGTCAACTTTTCTGAGAAAGGAATCTAACTCTTTTCTGTCTTTCAGTTCTGAGAGAGCCAGAATTGTGTAAGTGGTCAAAGACCAGAAAAAAGAAGCAAAGGGTGCTCCTTCTTTGAATGTTTCAATCATTTGTTTGCCAAGTTGGGCGCACTGATCGAATTCTCCCAATTCATAAAAAATCTTGATCTGTAGAATGATCACATAATATTGATATAGCAGATTTCGGACGTCTCTAAGCTCCGCAACAGCTAGGTCAAGGTATTTTTTAGCTTGAAGCTGATTTCCTTTATTGAAAGCAAGATCCGCGGAGATCAAAAACACCGAGCCAAGCATTGCAGGATTAGGGAATTCGCTACTTACAAGCCCCATTGCTGCACTAAGGGACTGGCAAGCTTCAGTAAGTTTTCCTGAGTGAATATTGACAAGCCCCTTGACTATTCTATATCGCGCTTTTGCCTTTCTTGAAGTATCTTCTGTAAGCAACTTTTCTGCATCTTGTATCATTTCTAGAGCAATAGCATTTTGACCACTTAGCACGTCAAATTCTGCGGCTGTCAAAAGGACATGAAATGCTTGTTGCGTAAAACTTTGTTCATCATAGATTCGGGCTGCCTTCACGAGATTTAATCGTGCACGATTATACTCTTGAAGCAATGTCGCTTTTAGTCCTTCAATTTCAAGTTTTAGAGGAGCAATGAACGGTATCTCTTCCTCTGATGAGAGAAGATCGATTTTTTCTAGGAGAGCTTCTAACAGATCAATCCTGTTATTGTTGAAATATGCGTCGCTAAGACTTCTAAATGCTTCCAATAAAATAATTGGATCATTGTCGAGGAGGCCCAGAACATCGCCATTTATCATTTCTTCTAGCGCCGCCTGACCGTCACCAATCAATCCAACATCGACAAAAGCCATCCCTAATTTTGCCAGGATGAATGATCTCATTGAAAAGTCAAGATCTGCGGAACGGAGCAACTCTTGAAGCATACCGATCGCGATATCTGCTCTACCTGCTTCCAAGAGCTCATCAACTTGCTTGAGTGATTTATGCATCAATTCCCAGACTCTCCGTGATTTTGAAGGATCTCATGAAACGGCTATAGAATGACGACCATTTTTTAATAAATGCTACTCGCTTTTTAGAATTATTGGCCTCCTCTAACGACTTCCAATGAACAAAGAGTAAAAAGTCTTATAATGATTCCTCTATGCTCTTTTACATCTCAAGACCACGAATGAGAACCCTGTTATCAAGATACGACAAAGCATAACTGAGAGTTAAGACCAGTAAATTGACTAACAGAGGATCAAAGGAATTTAACGCGCTGTAAAAGCTAAAGAAGAATGTGTACAAGAGAAGAGAAAAAGAAGCTTGGATTTTGTGCTCAGCATTTGCAAGCATGTTTTCAGTCACTTTTGGGTTTATCCTGGAAATAAAGCGGAATAGCGTCACTGGGCCAATGAGTATTCTAATAGCAAGAAATGCAAGAATGGCTAAAACCAAGAAGAGGATCTTATGATTATCATGAAAGGAAAACCCGAGAAAAGGTGAGCCATTAATGATCATCATTTCGGTTTCATGAAAATAATAAAGAGCAGTGCCAAGCAAAATCAAGTTAAGAGCTGAAATCAAGGTCATTCCGAGAGCCCTAATAAAAACAACAAGTCTGGTTTTTAGATCAGAGAAAAAAGAACGATCATTATTTTTTAAGTTTATAATATGCCTTTCAAAGATAAAAGCACCACGAAGCAATATTACCTGGGTCATAAAATATGAAAATGATGAAATGCCAAGGAGTAGCAACGTGGTCATTCCAAGGAAATGAACTGAAAAGGCTTGAAGCAGAAGCAAAGTGGAAGATTCCTGAGTAAAGCTGAAGAAAAAGAAGAGATCCTTGTTGATGCCTCTTCGTATCGTTTCTTTTCTATTAAACTCGGGGGGAAAAACTGAAGCAGATTCGGTTCTAGTTAGAGACTCACTCTCGAAATTTGTAAGTATTCCTGAGTGAGACGCACTGATCAAAGGATCTATGGAGGGCTTTCTGCTCACAGTGGCGCTATTTGGTGAGGGTTTTAAATTTGTGGTATCACCCTCTAATGACTAGAAGAAGGCATTTTTTGTTGAATCTATAAGTTGGGCCAATCTATTGGCTCCTCTGGCATCAATACAATTCCCACGATGTACAAGGCAACGAGGAGAAGAAGGATAGAGCCAGCACCACTGACCAGTAACACGTAGCAAATTATGATATAAATGACACGTAGAATATTTGGATTGATTCCTAAGTAACTTGCTACCCCTCCTATTACCCCTGCAATCCATCGATCTCGGGTTCTTTGCAGCTTTCCTTTGCTTTTTCCTCGACTCGCAACAACCCCGCTCCGTTCTGAATCAAGGGGTGTTTGTCTAATATCTACCCTTTGGGTTGGATGCAGAGGTGATAATGGCGCTGATTTTGAAGGGCTTGGACTAATCGGAGAAATGGGAGCAACACTACCAGTTGCCGAAGTAGTACTGTAGGATGACCTCGTGTTATCCATTGACTTTGTTATGTGATCCACTGGAGTCCCACACATTCCACAATAACGTTCGTTTCCCTCAAGTGGGTAGCCACAGCTAGGGCAATTCATCATGTATTATCATATCATAATGGGTTAAGAAGATTAGTGAATATTTCGAATCAATTTTGTCTGATTGATTGGTGGGATTAATCATCTAGAATTGTTATTTATCCTAAAATCGATTTTCATGTGGAAAAACACCGTTACGCAGTGCTCACAATATGTGGTCCAGTAATTGCGGAGAGAGGCAAAATGAGAAGAACAAATCCGCTTTCAAGGGGAAGACAACAAATCCTAGATCTATATGCGTATCGAGTCTTTACTAATCTATACACTTCCCCATTGCAAAGCTTTAGGAGCATTGCGAGGAATCTAAATCTTTCTCCAGACACTGTTAGAGACCGGGTAGGCTATCTAAAACAAAGAAAAATCATTAGAGCAAATTACGAAATAAATGATGAGATATTGGGTAATAGGACAATCTCTGAAACGGAGGCTGAGTATAATCCCGCTTCTCTTGGCCTCAATAGAATAGATGTGTTCTTTACTTCCATTCCTAGTGCTATCGAATTATCTGCACTTAGAAGCTTGTTGTCTGTTCACCCTTACACACATTTTCAGACGGAGGTCTTTTCTGATGGGCTTACATTGCATGCAAGGTTTGACGTTCCTTCAGATTCCATCACTCTTCTAGACAGCCTCTTTTTAGAATTAAGAGGTTATGGTCTTTTTCTAGACCTAGAAGTATTTCAGCCTCTCAGAATTACACAGTTCAAAGCAGATTTTTCCATGTTTGACCCATTATCAATGAAATGGGTTCTCCCCAATTACAACAACTGGCTCGCGCCGAAAGAACATCATATCCGAATCAATCGGAGCGGGAACTATGTCCAGCAGTTGTGGGAATCATTGCTCGAGACGATAGAATCAGATGATTTCAGGCCATTAAGGGAAATAAGGCCCCATCGGAAGGAACCCACTAGAATCTCTCAATTAGATGCCTTTCTGATCCGAGAACTAACGATCAACGCTCGTGTTCCAGTGAAGTTCCTTTCATCCGTGTATAGGAAAGATCCATCTCTGATTTCTCGGAAGCTTGCCAAGATCCGAGAAAAATATATGTCTTCCTACAATCTCATCTATGATCGAAGAATCTTCGAAATGACAGTTCACTTATTGATCACAGGGGATTTTAAACCAAAGTCTGCCTTTTATGAAGAAACTTTCATAGAGTTCTTCCAGAATTGGTTCCCCTTCGAGGCGATAGGACACACAAGCGCCAGAACATTCCTTCTAGACACGTTTATCCCCGGCCATATTGTCGCAGACCTTGCAGAATTCCTCTGGGACCATGCAGAGAATGTTTCCATTTATCATGTTAGTGAAACACGGAGCAGAAAATACTTTTTCTTCCCACAGAACTTAGATGAAACTGGAAAATGGATGACTGACAAAAGACAGCTTGTCGACATCCCTGTTGAAATAGTCGAAAATGAGCTACACAGGGCATTCTAAATGAGAAGAAAATCGCCCTTCTTAAACCAATCCGGGTTTAGTGGTGGCTGTGGTCGTGATCACAATTGCAATCTGAAGCAAAATTTTCCGGGCTTTTCACTTCAGAGATCTTTGAAAAATCATGCCAAAGGTCTTTGATCGTCTCAACATTCACAG
>JALTMP010000174.1 GCA_027001645.1 Candidatus Heimdallarchaeota archaeon | reverse complement strand
CCGATGTAGGCAACATGTATGTCTACGAAAATGCTATTGGTCGCGTTCAGGCTTGTTTGGAGGTTTCCAGAATAATAAGTAAGACCATGAACGAAAGAGTTGGTAACAAACAAGAGACCGTCCCAGATATTAAGAGTCGTATTAATGTAAGAGTTGAAGAGAGTAATGCTTGTATTTGAACCGCCAATTCTGAGAGCAATTGTCTGGTTTGTGAAAATTTTAGTGTTGTTCAGAACAAATGTCGTGTTTGTCGCGAGAAGAGGCATGTCGTAAAGAATCGAATCTTGGATAACGACCGTCGCATTGGTCCAGGAACTCATGTCAACAGAAGCGTTGAAGGTGTGTTGTTCAAAAAGTACGAACGCGTTGCTGGCGTGGAGGTCGTACAAATTGTAATCATCTGTGATCGTGATTTGACTGGCATTGCTCATGTAGATGTCATACTGGGTGCGCTCTGGTAATTGCGAATCCAGATCTTCTCCAAGAATCGCGGGGCCAAGAAAATTGTTATAAGATTGATACCCAAGCTCAGAGACGCCTCGAACAATGGCCAACTTAACAAGATGAACAACAGTAACGTTGCTAACATAGATTCGTTCCATGTTCAGAATTTTCAGCGTATCAAAGCTTGAATCGTTAAAATACGCGTCTCCTTGGTATCCACTTAGGCCGAGCTTTTCTTCTCGAGTGTCAAACTCGAAGAGGGAAAAAGCAGAACCTTGGACGTGAACAAGAGCAGGGTCAATGCAATGGATGTAAGATGCTAAAGTACCATTAACGTTGACGAGGGTGATCATGTCGGATTCGATGGAAAGGGATGGAGCGGTGTTTGAATTCGGATCTGGGGAAATAGTGACATTGGCTAATGTGAGAGATGTGCTTAGAATTTCAGAATTTTGTGTGAGGAGTGCGTTTACAACGCTTGAATTCGTTGTCGGAGGCGTTGCATATTGGCTGAATTGGTCGATCTGGTAATACCAGGAAGAATGCCCTTGGCCATCGATTGCGAAGGCATACTGGTTCCCAATCTTGAGGTAAGTTCTAGCCAGAAGAACATTTGCGCCATTGGTGAGGGTGAGATTAATCCCACGGGCATTGCCAAGGATAAGTGTCCCGTCCAAGCTAGTATTGGATACAGAGTCAATATTGTTTACAAAGGAGGCGATTTGGCTATGATCTGCTTCGACACGATTTAGCGACGTGATTTGCGAGTCTAGATAACCATATCCCTTCTCCCCATTAACCAATTCATCGACTGTGCTATCTTTAAGAAATAACACGCCTTCATACCCCATGTGAATTCCAGTCGCCAAACTATTCTGAAGAACCACTCGAGAAGAACCCCAAACGCGTAATGTTCCGTTAACCACGGAATCCAATAATGTCAAGTTTACTTGGTCTTCCACGTAAATGGGACCAGTGTTTGTCCATCGAGAAATTGTGATATTGGAGATACTACCGGTCATATGAACAATAAATGAGGTTATGTTGTCAGTCAGAATTGTAGAAGCATAAGTTGCATTGCTGGGAGTTACCAATAATTCAGCAGAGCCATCAAGGCGAATAGCTTGAGGAACAGTGCTTGTGATACGAGTGGATGCTATAGGTAGCAAGGCTGAGCTGCTAAGCCCCAAGAAAATGATTACGAGAAGAGCAGCGATGCCCTTCTTTTTGGAAAATAAGGTATTCATATTATCACAAGAATTGTAACTTGAGACAAGTTTTGTCAATAACTACCCATTCTTTATTCTATTTATCTAATTTGCACAATCTGAATTGAAGTGCATAAAAATGCACAGAAATCAGACATTCGTTTGAATGTAAATTAATAAACATTAAGAATAATTTCAATTCGTTTAAAATAACAGATCTTCGAATAAAAGACCAGAACCTAAGGTGACAGATTCCGTCAAAAAGACAGAATTGACATTTTCTCCCGCCATATTGATGGCTTTGTAAGTGATTCACGTTGTTTCTCTATCCAAGAGAGCCTTGTTTCATCCCTCATCGCCAGTGTCTTTTGGAATAAGGGAAGAACAATCATTAACACGGGATCACAATGACAATAACTGAAGCAGATTTGCTTGCTGTATTGTTCCAAATGAGATTATGGGCAGGGATCCTGACGTAATAATTTTGACTGTCGCACTCAGAGTTCTTGGGGTTTCGGGAACATTGCTAATTTTCTTGCCAATTTCATCATAAACTCGAAATCTTTGCATTAATTCTGGTACTCGCTCTTCCTCTTCTTCTGTTTTCGCGACAATGATTTCTTCAGCGATTGTTGCTAGTTTCCGATTTATTCTCATCAACTGTTTCCGCTTTTCTGTCTGAATTGCTTCCCGCAATGAACTGATTCCTATTACATATGATCCAACAATCCCCAAGAGAAAAACGGGCAGTATTAATAGCGCTAGAGCCTTGTTAGCAAGATAAATTAATGGAACTGAAACAGCAAACACAATACCCATTAGGACAGTTCCGAACAACGACATATTTGCTAAGGGGGATAAGCCGCCCAAGTTGTCCACATTAAAAATATCAACAGCAATCTGCTGAGGATTAGTTCTAGCTGGAACAAAACCTAATCTTGAAGCTCTGGCTAGTGCTTTTTGGAGCAATGATTTTTCATTTTCGAGTGTATCGGTCAGATTAAGACCCATATATAGTTCGACTTCTGAGATTTTCGTTCGTTTAGTAAATTTATACAAATGAAGATATTGTGCAAATAATAGCCAAAAGAGCCAAGCACCAACTAGAATAACGGGGAAAACGGTAAAGAGCCAAACTGCAAGATATCCTTCTAGTCCTAGGGATTCTTTGATTCTGTATCCCCAGCCAAAATAGTGAACAATTGTTGCTGGAATCCCAATTATGATAGCATATGATAACCAGCCCCATCGGTCTAGATCGTTTTTGAAAGCCAGAGCTAGTTTTTCAAGGTTTGAGCGTTGTCTTTCAGCTTCAACATCATTATTACTACTCTGATTGTTGTTCTGTCTTTGTGAGAATAGTGTTTCCAGACCTACCAAGTATCCCCTGATCGAATGAGTAAAAATGCTTATTGCGGTCCAAGATATGTCAATAAAAACAAATGAGAAAATAATCACCTCAAGAAAATAAGCAACACCTACTTTTTCACCAATCTCAGCTAAACGATTTACTGGGGTTGAAGCAATGAATGCCAAAATAATAATTCCGAGTATATTCCATATCAGAGCGATTACTGCAATCAATAGCCAATTTGAAAACCTTAATCTTAAAGAAAGCAACATCTCTTCTCCCTTTTCCATTTTGACCAAGTAAAAAAGAAATAGAGAAATTATATTAATTTACTGGGAAAAAGAACAGGATCGGAGAGGTCGATTATGGAAATATTTGACTTCAACGCGATCTCCTCAAAATATCATTCTCCCACAGAATCCTGGTCTTAGTTTATTGATTTTGCCGAAGGTGCCTACCAACATATCATACCTCTTTGCCACTCCCGTAGAAGAGAACATATGAACATTTAGAACGGATTCTGAGGCTTCAGAATAAGCTTAGATGGACTACGTATAAGAAATACTTTTAGACCGCAGTCATTAGTGAAAGAATTTATCATATTGGGTGATATTTCTGAAGGATCTTTAGCGTTTAACACCACTAAGAATGCTGAAAAATGACTGCTTCATTCATTCTGAGCAAGACTTATGTTATAGAGTATGGATACCAATTGTCTTTAGTCACGAGAACTAGCAGTGAAACTGATAATTATAGATTTAATTGCGATTTGCGGAGATTTTTTCCAGAATTTTATTAAATTTAGCAAAGAAGGCGTTCACAATCTCAGCCTTTGGAGAGAGGGAACAATGAGAAAGAAATCTATACTGTTTCTATGGATAGTGTTATTTGTTCTGTTGATTAGCAATTCCGGCACCGGATATGACCCTGATACATTTATCAATGACAAGATTCAAATACGCAACATTCTTGCCAGCAATTCTCAATATGAGTTGAATGCAACGATCTTTCCGAATTCCACATACAATGGAACCTTATTGTTGAACTTCACTATTCCAGAGGATGTCATTAAGCTTGGGCAAGAAATTGAAATTACCGTTGAACTTCAACTTGCCATGTATTGGTATGTGAATGTTACTATTGCGAATATTAGCATAACCGGTGAACTAAATGATCGTTCGGTATTTGATTATGTGTACCTAACGGATCCAAATTCTGTAAACAAAAGCGTAGGTATAGAAAAAGGCACGCATAGATTTTCTCCAGAATCAATAAGTCTTCCTTTCAAAAGTAGAGCGTCCTTTGTTTTGGAAGTTGAATCTACGTTATATAGTAACAAAACGCTACCCACTTACTTTTCTAAATACATCGACACGGACTCTTCATTTTTGATTATTTCCCGAGTGGAAGGAATCTCGAAAATTGTTCGATTTGCCCTCTGGGGGGGACTGATCTTCCTTCTTTTTATTGGCATTTGGATAAGCTGGGGAATATTTTCCCAATCTTTTTCAAAGGTTAGTTATGTTTCTGAGGGTTTTTTTGGAACTGGGGACTATGGAATACTTGCCTCAGATCCTCTCAAGAATCTTAACGAAGTTAAAAGTAAATTCAACAACCTGCTCAGCGGGTTATTCTTGGCAAAACGGGTCAAGTTAGACGCGTGTCCCAATTGCACAACACCTTTGAAACCCGCGTCCAATTATTGCCATTTGTGTGGGTATGACTTAAAGGTATCTTTCGTAGGGCTGATTGGCCGTTTCAACCAAAAAGTAATACAGAAACTGATCCCCTTGGTGATTGGAATCATTGCAGTTGCAATAATCTTGCTTGTTCCAGGGGTAGAAGTCCCTATTTTTATATACCTCATTCTAATCTCGTTCTACTTCGCGGGGTATGACGTGATTGGTTATTCTTTGAAAAATGAACTTGGAAAGAAAATAGCAAAACATCTTAGTAGCAAAAGAGGAATGCTGAATAAGTTAGCTAAGCTATTTCAATGGACATTTCCGGGATTATTATTCCTATTTAACAAGCTATTCTCCTGGGTCGACGCATCTGATTTTACCATCGCTACTATTGCGGGTATTACGACCGCAATATTCTTTATGATCCCATCTGAAGCATTTTCGTTTGAGAAGGAAGGATTCTATTCAATAATGTCTTCATTAAAAAA
>JALTMP010000173.1 GCA_027001645.1 Candidatus Heimdallarchaeota archaeon | reverse complement strand
ATTAGAATGCGCGTTCAAAAAGACACATCATACCCGGAGAACATCATCCAACACCATCCATAAAAAATGGATATAAATGGATATGAATACCCATAAAGATGGACCAATATGGATAGTAATCTCCATCCAAAAAATCCCAGCAACACAAGCTAGAAACCCAGAAAGACGTTAGTCATTAAATAGAACCAACCCCAAAACCATAAGTGAGACAAACAAAAGGTGACAACATGTTCAACCCAGGACATTTTAACAACACAAACACACCCGTGCCCAGCATGCCTGTTGGAACACCACCACACCAACAGGACACCAAGCACGGAACAACCACAGTTGGCGTGAGATTCGACGGCGGAGTAATACTCGCAGCCGACAAGAGAGCATCAATGGGCTACATGGTCGCAAGCCCAAGAGCAGACAAGGTCCACATCATCAACGACCGAAACGTCCTCACAATCGCGGGATCCGTAGCCGACGCACAATACGTCATAAAACTCCTCAGAGCAGAAATCAACATCTACGAGCTCAGCAGAAACTTTAGAATGACAACCGACATGGTCGCGAACCTTCTCACCTCCATCCTCTACGGACAGTACCGCAGATTCTTCCCCTTCTTCGTCGGACTCCTCCTCGGAGGATATGACGAAAAAGGAGGACACATCTACTCCTTTGACCTCGCCGGAGGAGTCAGCGAGGAACCCTTCGCCAGCACGGGAAGCGGATCACCATTCGCATACGGCGCATTAGAAGCAGGATTCAAGGAAGGAATGACGAAAGACGAAGCACTCAAACTCGCATTAACCGCTTTACGATCAGCAATCAAAAGAGACATCGCGACAGGAGACGGCATTGACGTCGTCATCCTTACGAAGGAAGGCCCAACCAAGCTCTCAAAAGACGACATCAAAGCCGCACTAGGGGACATGTACCCCTTCAATGAATAATAGGAGAAGAAGGTGAAACAAAATGTTCGGATCAGCACAATCAATGGGATATGATCGCTCAGCAATCATGTACTCTCCCGAAGGGAGAATCATTCAAACTGAATACGCAAGAGAGGCAATGAAAAGAGGAAGCATCAGCATCGCCATCCGCACGGACAAAGCAGTCGTCCTCGCAGGACAACTCAGAACCGTCGACCTCGACCTTCCCAACTACAAAATCAGCAAAATCGATGAACACATTTCCGTAATCTTTTCAGGATACGCAGCGGACGGAAGAGTCCTCGTCAACAGATCAAGAATAGAAGCCCAAGTTCACAGACTAAGCTATGGTACCCCAATGGATATCGTAGGCCTGGCCACAAGAATCGGAGACTATGTTCAACTCTACACTCAATCAGGAGGCGTTAGACCCTTTGGAGTGGGACTTCTCTACGGAGGAATTGACCCCGTAACAAAACTCCCCAAAGTAGTCTTCGTCAACCCAGGAGGGGGAGTAATTTCATGCAAAGCCAAAGCCATCGGAGATGGAGAAACCGTGGCAATCAAGTACCTCAAAGAACACTACAAAGAAGACATGGATGTAGAACAACTGAAAGAGCTTGCCATTGCCACCATTAGGGAAGTCGCAAACGACCCCAACCTTCCAGAAGATCAGATAGAACGATGGTCCCTCACTCCTGAAACCGTCAAATTTTAGGAACAATCAAAGAAACCCCCTCTTCCCCCTTTTTTTCAAGACGACTTTACCCTAAAAACACGAAAAACAGTTAACTCATTTCTGTTGGAAAAAATAGAAAGCGTGCAATACTTTCAAAGATTCAAAAAATCCACTCAATAGACCCAGGAATACAATTACTTCTCAAGGGAATGGAAAAACGATCAACCCCATGATTCAAAAAGCTTTGAAATATCCGATCTGGTGCGAACCATTGATTTTGTTCCTTTCCTTATGAAAAGACCCCATCTTATGGCTCGAACCGTATTGTGAGGTTTCTCTTTCAATCGCATACAGAATGAAAATCTGTTACTAGATCATTGAATTATGATAGGATTGTCTGTGCTAAGATCCGTCTCTGATATCATCCGCATCAACACGTTTGGCCTCATTGTAGACGGAGGATCAGATTTCGAGAAATGACAAAAGAATGAATGTTCCCATGACTTCACTAATTTGTTTGCGCAGATGCTTTGTCAATGAATGACACTGGACAAAACCCTAACTTTTTACTGAATCGCTTAACTTCTTATCAGAAATCACCTGAAATATAACGCCCACTGAAAAGTTCTAGTGAAGAAGTAAATTAGTTAAAAGCAATCAACAGTGAATTGCATTAGATGTGTCGCTGACACAAATAGTAAATTAAACCCTTAATATATTAGAAAAGGGCGTTTATTTCAATCAATTTAATATAGATTATATCTAACACAAAAAGGCTTGTCAAGCTGTAACAAAGGATTTAATAAAACAAATAAACGATAAAATAAGATTACCACTTAACACTCTTAAAAATATTTATCGAAATAGACAATTATATTAATCATAATTTGATGATTAAATTAGCAATAACTATAACGTTCTAAAATCAATTTCATACTCATTTGTCATACGCGTATCACAAACTAGCCCTACGTGAACATCAGGAGATACAAACACCAAAAAATCCAGAAAGAATTGACCAGATTGACTATTCAGCGGATTTACTCCCCACCCAACCCGTATAGCACAAGTAGAGTATTTTTTGAATACATCTATGAAAACTATCCGCAGTTTACACAAGATACCAGAATAGCCAAAAACTTAATGATAGGGCACGGTACGAGAATCAAACTTCAAAGCGATTATGAAATCAGACAGCACACATCGGGATAGCATACTAATTACAAACACCAATGTCCGTTTCACGTCAATTAAATATTTGTGATACTAGAAAATACCAGCATCCCATCTAGTGGTTATAGGGGGAAATACGGAGAAATAACGATAAGCAAGTAATCACAATGCAGAGGGGCTGTAAGTGCGTTTTTCGCATGAATCATCAACGCGAGAATCAGCGTTTCAGACTGCAATGAGCCCGCCCAGGAATTGGATAAGATCATGCTGAAAAGAAAAACAAGGTCCAAAATATATCAGCTAATCTATAAATTTCATTTGATGCGGAATGTGAAACCATGGCTCTCTTGATACCCTAGCTTCAAAGTCTTGGATATTCAAGTGCTCCTCATACCATCTCTAAACACATTTCACTGAATGGATTTGATCTTAAAGAGATTTATACTCTTTTGTCCCTCCTTAGAGAGTGATGCAAGTCAAAGATTTGGAAATCGATGACGAATACATAACTGTTCGGGATACTGACAGCATTGTTGAAGTGTCAAAGAAAATGAAACAGGCGGGAATGCCTGATGCCGTCGTTGTGAACTCGAAAGAAAAAATATTAGGAGCCCTTGATGCTTACGACATCGTTTCAAAGGTATTAGCCGAAGAAGCAAACCCCAATGCAGTGAATGCAAAAGATATAATGTACACTCCTCCGATAGTAACTCCTGACACCCCCATACGACGAGTTCATGAGATCATGAGGGAACTAGATGTTTCATTGGTTCCGGTTTCTAATGATGAAGAAAAGCTCCTAGGTGTTGTCACCATCCTCGACATTCTCGATGCTCTCTCGATAGAGGACGCGAAAGAAAAGTCTTGGCTTGGAAAACTCAGACGTAGTTTCTTTAAGAGGAAGTCATGAGGCGATAGAGATGCGAGGTGGTAGAGGATCCATCGGACGTCGTTCTGTTTCAAGCAGAAGATATGTAGGGAGAGGACACCGACACAGACAGAGCAGGCATCAATTGACGGGGAAACCAGCGATTACCGTGATAATCATATTTGTGCTCTTATCAGGCACGCCTATTGGAATGTATGCTTTTGAAATGGCAATGGGGATGCCAATCATGTATTTGCTAGGAGCGCAATACGAGCTCGATCCCCGGGTATTTAGACCGCTGGACGTTTTTTTCCCTCAATTGAAATCTTCCATTCTCAAGGAACCCGTGCCAGCGATCGATGCAAGAATCAAGCTAAAAATCCCAGATTCGGTCAATATAACCATATTTGTTTTTGACGAGCAACCATCCATGATCCCGTGGGAATCCCGGTCAGAAGAAGAAAACTTCACGATTAAACAAGGAGAATATCAATACTTTGTTAGGTTTTTCAACAAGGAAGAAACTTTTTCGGTGAGTTGGAGTTCAGATGGGACGATTGAGATGTTGTTTTTTGACTCTTACTCATCTTTTTCTTCTTGGACCGATGACAACTCCTTGTCACCAAGTTATGAAGCGCAAGGGGACAGGGGGAGATTCTCTGGAACGGTAAACTCTTCAGATGAGCTTTACTTCGTTTTTCAATACTCTCAGAACACGGATTACACGCCCATTAATGTTAATGCCGTGTTCAATTATAGCACGCTTAGAGGAGATCCCGCAGACGCCATTGCGGTTTATCATAATGATTCGGAGATCCCTGTTACCGATTCGACGCATGTTTTTCTTCAAAATAATGAGGTCTTTCCTGTTCAGATACGCATTGAAAAGGATATGAAAACGAGTGTTTTGATTTTTCTTGTTGCTACAACCATCGTGTCGTTTCTTGCCCTAGCAATGATCATTCGAAAAGCAAGGACAAAGAAGAAGGTGAATGATGGCGAGGGTGAGAAACGCAAGGTCCGCCCTGATCCCAAGTATTGCCCTCGTTGCTCAAAGCCGATTTTGCCGTCAGACCGCTTCTGTGAGAACTGTGGAAAACAACTTCAGGACTAGCTTAGTTGTTTGAACTTTGGCGGTGTCCGATTCGCAGAATTGCATGGGTAGCAGCATGAATAACACCCTTTTTTTCTTTAATGAGCAGTTTGTTGTTGTTTCTGCAGTTTTCCCGAAACCCTCTTTAATCGCGAGGTGGTTGATTGGGTGAGTGCATGTTTTTTCTCTTGGATTTAGGAAGTGATCGTGTATGGCTGATAAAGTGAAGCGCAATGCATGGGCAACAGTTGGTAGGATTTTAGCATTGCTTGCAGCGATTCTTGTGATTTATGGTGCGGTGATGCTGGTTTTGGGCGAAACATTTGAGTTTTTCTCATCTGTTGGAAACGAGCCATTGCTTAGCGTGAGTCGTGGAAGTGATGCCAGCAAATGGTTGTCTTTGGTGATAGCAGTTATTGTTGCCATTTTGATCTTATTTTTAGAGCTTGACAAATGGGTTCTGACTTCACACGCTGCGAGAGGAATCCTCTACGTGATCTTATTCCTTTTTGCTCCCGCTGGGATCTTGGTTTTAATTGCAGGGATCTTCTATATTGTAGCGGAATTTGCGAAATAGCAGCTTAGAAGAGAGGTTTTAGTGTTATTGCCTCCTAATGATTTTCCTTTGGGCTTTGAATGTTTGAAGAAAAAGAACTGGGAAGGAGAGGAGTAGACAATTAGTTTGTTTTTTTGAGTTCTATGTGAGGTATTGGGCGATTCCCCTGTCATCACCGGTTATAAGTACGAGAAGAATTTGAAGAATAGCAACAAGGCTGAGGACGATAATGTTCGGAGACCAGCTAAGTATTCCAAGAAAAATATCAGCAGTTTTTTCGGCGATTAATGTGGCGGCAAAGAACGTTGCTGCGATGAGAAGAATGACGACCATGACGCTATAAAGAGGAATAGTTCTTAGCAACGTGTATTGTTCTCTGAGGAAAAGGTAGATTGCTAATAATAGAGAAACAAGAACAAGTGTAAGGGAAAGTGCAAAAGGGAAATCTTTGAGCGGTTTTGCAAGCATGAATGTTGCAAGCAAGAAGTAGACAAGAAATGTGAACCAGTGGAAGGTTTCTTTGTTGAACACCATGAGGAAAAGTTCAGCAAAGATGATTATCGCCGCAGCTCCTGAGACTTTTGCCAGAAACTTGGATTCTTCTTTCGCTTTATGAATGAATCGATCGTAGGCCCAAGAAAAGGCTGCGATACCTGCAATTAATAGGATGAGGGCATAATTTTCTGAAACGGGTGTTAGGATTGCCATGTGTCTTCCTACAAAAGTAGACCTTTTTCCTTATGAGTATTGCTTCTTTTCTAATCCCTTTTTCCGTGGATACGGAAATAGGCAAATCACTTAAAGAACAATCGAAACAAAGAGTTCAGGCTCACTCAAACTCGTGCAAAGGCTAATCATTACTAAAAGTGATCAAAACTGGAGAATTCTGGCGGATTGTTTGTATCTTCTGGGGCTCAACTCCAATCAAACACTAGCGCGTATTCGGTCTAGTGTGAGTCATGTTTTTTTAATGCTAGATAAATGGAGAGAGTATGGGTGAAAACTTAGAGAAAGCGAAGCTAAATTTAGCAGAAGCAGTGGCAATTGGGGTTGGGGGAATGGTCGGAGGGGGTATTTTCTCAGTCTTAGGGTTGTCCGCGAGCATTGCGGGTCATGCATCGTTTATTTCATTCCTATTCGGCGGGGTAATCGCGTTACTGACTGGACTCTCATATTCTATTCTCGGGTTAAAGTATCGATCAGAAGGTGGAAGTTTTACCTACTTAAGCAAAGGATTCTCTAATCAGCGTGTTGCAGCGATTGGTGGTTGGTTGTTGGTTGTAGGGTATTTGGGTACTTTGTCCCTATATGCTTACACTTTTGGTGCTTATGGTGCTTCCATGCTTGTAGGAGCAGATTCTGAAACGTTTGTACTTTGGCATCATGTCTTGGCTTCGGGCGTAATCCTCTCGTTTCTGGCCATTAACTTGTTTGGAGCAAAGGTTACGGGCACGACAGAGCTTGTCATAGTAGCGGTTAAGGTTCTGATTCTAGTTTTTTTCGCGCTTGTCGCCATGACTACGATTAAGAAAGAATATGTTCTTCCTGTTTTTAATACTGGATTTACAAGTTTGTTAATTGCAAGTGCTTTGATTTTCGTTGCCTATGAGGGATTCGAACTAATCCCTAACGCAATCAACGAATTAGAAGACCCTGACAGAAATCTAAGAAAAGCTATAGTGTATTCTATCACAATTACGACGATCTTATACGTCAGTGTTGCTTTTGTTGCAGTTGGAAATCTTACTCCACAAGAGATCAACACTTACAAGGAGTATGCCTTGGCAGTTGCGGCGATGAATCGCTTACATGCATTTGGTTTCATCCTGATAGGGATTGCCGCCTTGCTCTCTACCTCTTCAGCGATTAATGCCACTATGTTTGGAACTGCGCGCTTGATGCATGATATGGCCGTTAAACGCGATCTACCGAGATCATTTGCGCTCAAGAACAAGTCTCATGGAGTTCCTATCGTGAGCTTGCTTTTCGTAGGCGTATTTAGCGTGGTATTTGTAAACATCGGGAATCTAAGTCAAATTGCTTCATTCGCAAGTGTTACTTTCTTAGCGATTTTTACAACGATTAACCTTGTAGCTTTGTTGCTACGTCATGAGATTGAAATCGTCTGGATCTGGCCATTTTTAGGCTTCCTCTTATCCTTGATCTCATTCGTGAGCTTACTCGGCTACCTCTTTCTTCAAGACGTGAAAACATTTCTGTTTATCGTTGTGGTTTACATTGTGATCATCCTTGTAGAATTGCTTTTCTCAAAAAGAGCAAGGAGTTAGATGAAGCCAAGAGAAGAGTTTCAAAGTAAAACTCGCGCTGGTTCTCGGCTAATTCACTATGTTTGAAGACGAGTGTTTGGCCTTTCAAATGCTTAAGCAGGCTTAGATCACGAGGCTGAGTCTCTGAAATGGAAAATTTACAAATTGTACGTGCAACTAACGCACTGATAGTTGAGACCTGCATCCTGAGAACGCGACCTTGCATATTTTACTGTTTAGCTTTCATCATCACAAAAGGATTGAAGAACACAAAAAAATGAAGAACGCATAGTAGCATGCAATGAAAACAAAAACCCTAGTTGCAACAGCGCTTCTGCTCTTACTCCCGCTATCGTATAGCGTTCTAACACTAGCCGTTGGAAGTGCAGAAGTAAAGACAACAACAAGCTCTGGTATCACGTGGTTTTGGACAAAAACAACGACAAATATTCTTAACGGTGAACAAAGCGAATTCAAAGTTATAAGTCCAGAATGGTTTAAAGACGGTGATTATTTCGACACCTACTTCGGAGGAGGAGTATGGATTTATGTTATTCTTGCGCTTATCATAGCTACAATTGCCTTTGCAATAACAAAGGAAGACTTGATAGTAGCCCCCATTATTTTGATTATCGCGTCGATCTTGATTTTTTATCTCAGAAGCCAGGAGCTCGCAGATAGAGATTTAGGATGGGTAAAGAAGACGGAGAGCTTCGGTACTACTGTTTCTTATTTTGAAGTTCCAATTGCCCCACTCGCGTCTGTGATCGTAGCCATCCTTGATTTTCGGAAAAAATAACGTTCTAACAACCGAGTAAGCAAGTGCTATTGGGCAAGCAAGCGGGCGGAACAATTATGAAGGGGAGCATTCCGACTATTTGCAGATCAGAATGGTATATTCGCTTCGTGAGATCAAAGAAGAGTTGACTTTGGAAAACTTGGTGATTTCAGTTTTCTTATCCATCATTTACGCTGGTTTGAGCGCGTTATTTTTCAATTCTCAGTTTTCGCAAGGCCTTCAGTTTGGTGATGTGCGGCCAGTGATATTTTTCCCTGCTCTTGTTAGTATCATGTTTGGTCCAGTTCTTGGGTTTCTCGCGGGAGGCTTTGGGAACTTGTTATATGATATTCTTGAAAACGTCGTTATTGAGGATTCCCAGTTAACTTTAAAGAATCTCGTTGGCTTTATTGCGAATTCTATGGGGGGATTGGTTACGGGCATTTTAGCCCACCCGAAAGTCATCAAGCGATCGAAGCGATTATCTGTTAGCGAATGGTTGAAGACTTCTACCCTAGGTCGGCTTTTGCGAAATGCGCTGGTCGCGGTTGTAGGATTTGCGATTGTTACTGGCTTGATTATCGGGCTAGGTCTGTGGATTGTTGTTCCGGGCTTGTCTTTGCAAACTGGTTTTGAAATTTCGTCTAGCATTATTTATTGGAATGCGGTCGTACTTCTGGTCACTATCATTCCGTTAATTGTTCTTCTCGAGGTTAGCGATGCGTTTTTTGACCTGCGAAGGGATCAACGGTTAGAGCAGAGACGAAGGGTTAAAGCGATTGTGCATGATGGCATGGATTTGGAAATTGTGAGTGCCTTAATGCCTGAGGGTGATGAATTGTTCTTGTTTTCGTGGGGAGCAATAGACATGGTTGTGAGGAATGCAGGAGAAAAACCTCAGAGTTTCCGAATCATTGCTCAAGGAACGGATGTTTTTAGACCTGCCGTGCATAGCACACCAATGCTTGAACCTGGAGAAACGGACCAGATCTATTTCAACGTGTATCCTTTAGGCACAGGACCTAGGCGGACCAAGATGTTGTTTTCCTGCTTCGACAAGGAAATTGGAAAGCATATAGATCCTAGAGATCAACCAGTTGGGGAATGCACTGGTGAGCTGATTTATGAAGTGGATTCTTCAGCAAACCAGTACGTCAATAAGATAGTTGGGTTTTTCATGGTCATTGGTCTCATATCTTCTTTTGTAGCAATTACTTCTTCCCTTTTGCAGTCTGTCGAATTGTTATCTCTTACAAACATCGTTATTGTTGGTGTGATTCTTCCTCTTGAGTTTGTTTTGATTTGGTTTTATTATTGGCTTAGAGAACGTCGAGTGACTCAGTTCTTGGGTGATGCAGCTATTGATAGTATGAAGCGAGTAATGTCTTTACCAGCTGAAGCGGGAAAAATTGTGTTTTCCACTGATGACATTAAACCTAGGAGAGGGAGGAGGATTTCAGCGACACTTGTTGTGTTGTCATCGGTGTTGATCGGTATTCTTCTATGGGATGGGAGCATTGCCCAAAAAACGAAGGATCACCCCTTAGCGCTCGAACTGCGTATTACGATTGCAGTCATTGTTTTGTTTTTCCTTGCTTTGTCAGAAATTCTCTACTCGCTCTATTCTAAAGAAAGCCTAGAAGAGCCCATAGATTCGTCTCCGAAATTCATAGAGCGAGCGATTCTTCTTGAGACACCAACAAAGTTCAGAGCTTGCAACATTTCGTTCATCATTCGGAATGAGACTGAGTTTAAAGGGTTAAGGGTGCATTTGCATTCGCTGGATCACGTTTCGCCCAATCATTTCCGATTAAGGTTAGATCCCGGGAAAGAGGCTAAGATTTCAGCAGTCTATGTTCCTCTCGGTGATGGTGTTAGGGAGATCGGGTTTGAGTTCATGGGGTACTTGGATCGGGAAGGAAGGATTATTTCATTGGAGGAAGCACCCACCATTGATCAAGAGAGTATTCGCTTGAAGGTGAATTCAGACACGATTCTTGGTCTTAGTCCATCCCAGATTTCAATGGCCAAGAAAATCTTGACGGGTGCAGGGGCAATAACACTTGCAGTTTCAATAGCGGTTAACTTCTTTAATCTTCGAATTGACGAGCCCTTTTTGACCACGACGATCCCTCTCTTGACGCTCTTACAAGCTCCTGTGATCTTCTTCTTATTTTACATGTCAAATAAGGCGGACAGGGTACTATTTGGACTTGAATGATTGGCAGCTATTGTTCGGAGTTGAGAAATATTCGGGTTCTCTCTCAGAGTTAGTTTGTGATTGCCAAAGAATCAATCTTAAATATTCTTTTGGGGTTGAAAAGAATATGAATTGCCCCTACTGTGGTTTCTTGAATCCTAAGGAGGCTGTTTTTTGCGCGGAATGTGGAAAACCGATTCCTCCGGGAAGCGAAAGGATCGGGGGCAGTAGTAAGTTCAAAAATGAAGAGCCTTCGGTGTATGAATCATTAGAAAGGATCAAGGTGGGTGCTAAAATCATAGCAAAAGAAGCGGCAACCGTTGGAAATGTAGCTTTGAGAGAGATAGAAAAAAAGGTTGAGAGGGGAGAGTTCGAGCGAGTTGCGGTTGCCATGGCTTGGATAATATTTGGTTCTTTAGTGCTGTCTGTCCTTTTCGTGGTATTCTTTCTGCTATAGAAGTACGAGTCAATTGTGTGATACCGCCTAATCATTTGGAGAGGGCAGTTCGTTACTGACTTTGGAAAGTCTTTGTTTTGCGAAGGTTTTTAGAAGAAAGAGCGAATGTTGTTAGATAGAGTTTTTGGAGCAGATTCGATGAGTTTAGAGTCGTCTTCTCAGATGCTATGTGAGAGATGCAATCGCCCCCCTTCTAAGGAATTTGGAGAATTACGAATTCTTCGAGATCAGAACGATTGGACAGGCAGACTTGATTCTCGCGGCCCATATCATCTTCATTGCGCGTATGAGGAAAAGTTTTGGAAGGTGGAATTATTCAACACATATCCGCGTAATGGATTGGAACTGTTATATCGCGTTATTACTCGAGAGGAGCTTCCTGATAACAGAGAGGTTCTATTTCGATGGCTGTTTCGCTCGACCTTGACCATTGGTTTCTTCGGAGGAGTCGTAAGTGTGTGGGTTCTGTTTTATCGATTCTGGCCCGTGTTAGTAAGGAATGCAATAATTGTAGATCTTCTGCTTTCCTTCCTCCTAGGAGGGGTGAATGTTGTTTATCCGCTGAACCTTATTTTTGGAGAGCAAGAGCAACATGGTGACTTTGCAGGAGTAAAGCGTTTCTTTCGCCCGTTCTTTTCTTACCCCAAGTCTTATGATAGGAAGCTTGGACAGTATTTCTCCTTAGCTTCTTTTGAAGAAATGGATTCTTGGAACTTTTTCAAACAACTCCTAGTGTTAGCGGTATATACCTTTTTTTTATTTACAAGATTTGTCGTTTCTCTAAGCTTGATCTGGGTACCGATCTGGGTGCTTGCGATTTTGCCACGTGAAGAGAGTTATTTGCTTATCGGGGCACTGCTTATTCCACTGGGAATCGCGTTCTGGGTAGTTCTCGTAGTCATCATTGTGGAGTTACTTATGCCAAACCCCCGGTTTCGATCCAAAACACTTTCTCAGATCCTCAATTTCGTTTTCTATAGGCTTGTTAAAGTTCCTTTTCAATTTGTCAAAAGACTAGTTTTCATTAGTTCAACGGGTTTAACAAATGTTGACTGTTTTGAGATGACGTGGGAAGGTGAGCTCATGGTGGATGACCTCCCAAGCATATATTACCAAGGAGGATTCTTGCTGGGAGGGAGTGTGCTCATTATTGCTTCAATGATCAATCCTCGTTGGGGATTTCTTCTCACAGAGTTCTTATTGAATGTCTTTCCAGTCATGTTATTCTTTTCACTAATTCCAATTCTTATGCTAGTAGATCTCACTCGGATGTTTGTACCTTCAGCTGGCGATGCATTGGCAGTGGTTGGAGAACTTGCTTTTCAAAATCGACGTTATGATGGTTTCCCCGCTCTTGAAATGGGACTGAATCTCCTTGGGATGGGGCTTGTCCTTTGGTTGCTAATGTTCATCTATAGGCGCGTCTTCCGTTACGTGGCTTCGTTCATGGAGATTCCAAACGGTGTGCTTGATCTATTAGTGAAAGAAGCAGAAGCAGAGTATGAAATTGGGGCACCAGAGACTGAGAAAGTACCCCCTCCCTTTGGAACCTTCGTTCAGCATTATGTTAGCGTCCTTTTCCAAGGAGGCCAAGAAGGTCAGATCTTGTGCCAAATATGCAAGCAAGGGGTTCGTAAAGGGGTTCGGTGTCCTCATTGTGGGAGCAATTATCACACCGGTCATCTGTATCAATATTTTATTTATGCTAGCCAAAAACGTTGTCCCTTATGTCGGAGAGAAATCGCTCCAGATGACCTTCTTAGCTTCGAATTAGAGGAATAAATCAAAATAAAGCAGTGAAAGTGAATGAGTAAGGATTGCTTGTGGGTTTGCTAGGAAACGTTTAGGCCTGCTTGCTGCATTGCTTGTCTTAGGTCCTCAATTAAGTCTTTGGGGTTTTCAATTCCTACGGAAAGGCGAATTAGGCCATCGGTTATTCCTCGTTCAAGGCGTATTTCGCGCGGAACAGCGACATGAGTCATGCTTGCGGGGTGAGTAATCATGGATTCAACGGCTCCAAGTGATTCTGCCAGAGACCATAATCGAACAGAGTTCATGAATCGAACTGTGGTTTTGTAGTCTGCGTTCAGTTCAAAAGAGATCATGCCGCCAAATCCGCTCATTTGCTGTTTTGCGATGTGGTGATTCTCGTGTGATGGAAGACCAGGGTAGTAGATTTTTTTCACAATTCCTTTTTCTTGAAGGGTTTCGAGAAAGGCAACGATTTCTTTAGCGTTTTCTTCGTGTTTTTTCATGCGCAGACTCAGGGTTTTAATTCCAAGAATAGTGAGCCATGCATCAAATGGGCTCATTGCTGCACCAACCGCGTTTTGGATGAATTTCAAGTCTTCGTAGACAGTGTTTACGATTTCTGTTTCTAAGCTCCCTTCTGGGGTTTTAATTAGGCGTCCAAGCTCATCTTTCTTCGGTCGGGGTTTGTAATACCATCGGGAGGGGTCATCCCGAATGATCAGGGCTCCGCCAACGAGTTGATTATGACCGCTTAGGTATTTGGTCAAAGAGTGCAAGACTATATCGACTCCAAGTTCTAGGGGGCGGAAGAACACGGGTGTCATGAAAGTGCTATCAACAACGGTTAGTATTCTTGTTTCTTTTGCTTCAAGTTCCTCAAGCTCTTCCAAGTTCTTGATTGCGTTGGGTTCAGGGATGGTATGAGATCGTCTCTGGTTTTCTTCTTGAACAATTTCAGCGATTGCTTTGATGTCTGAGACTTTCAACAAGGGGTTGGTGGGGCTTTCTAGCCAAATCAGTCTTGTGTTGGACTGAATTGCATTCTTGACGTTGTCTGGATTCCTAGTGTCGACGTAGGTGAATTCAACACCATATTTGGTTAGATTTTGTGAAAAGAGACGGTAAATCCCACCGTAGGCGTCGTCGCAGACGACGACATGGTCCCCTTGCTTTAACAAGGCATGAAAAACAGCATCCGTTGCAGCCATGCCAGTTGAGAAGACAAGCCCGTATTTTGAACCCTCAAGTGATGCTAAGAGCTGTTCCAAAACGGTTCTTGTTGGATTATTGGTTCGGGTATATTGAAACCCTTTATCTTTGCCGATTTCTTCAAGCACGTAAGTTGCTGTTTGAAAAATAGGGGTCGTTATCGCCCCGGTGGAGGGATCGGGGAACTGAGCTGAACGAACCACAAGGGTTTCAAAACCCCAGTCCGAAAGAGATGGTTTTGAGTTATCAGTTTGTTTCATTTTCAATGCTAATTAGCGAGAGTGACTTAACATCTTTTGCGCTTCACCATAGCGAGGCGGTATTTTTCCTGGAAGGCACGAAGCATTATCAAGGTATGTTGAGAAACGTAATGGAGCGAAAAGTTTCGTTGATTTCTTCTGTTAGGTCAACCATTTCGTTGTAGTTGTACCATTCTCTACTTCTCAGTTTTGTGATAAAAAGATTAAAGGCAGAGAGTAGAGCGGGATCAACCGCATTCGTAATGATGAAAACGACTAGCTCGGTTTTCGGAATCACTCGTTGCAACACGATCTGATCTTGCATGTGATATTCCTGCAACCCACCCCCGGGTCCAAAGACTTCTTGAGCTGCAATTGAAATTGCTTGAAGGAGGCTTGAAATAAGGTCATCAACATAGAGGAGAGGCTTTGCTTTTTCCATGTGGTAAGCAAACAGCGTTTTTCCAGCAGTTGTTGCAACAATAATGTGTGTTGGTCGGGAGCGACTAATCCCGAGAAGAAGAGGGCTACGGGAGGCAGCAACCGCCCAAATGGCCCAGCTTAGGGGCAAGAGAAAGGGGCGATAAACGCGAATACTAGTCACACGGGTAAAAATGGAAGTTACGCCCCAAATAATGGTTAAGCTCATTCCGATGAACATCACTTGCAGAAGCCTTTTTTCCTTGTTTAGTTGCACATAATGGGATTTTTGCCAGATTGGCATCATTAATTCGTAGAACCCAATCACGGAAAGAGGGATTACAAAAATGCCAAACCACGGAGGGTAAACGGCGTTCCAATTTTGAGTAGCCAAATCATAAGAAATAGACACACTAGGGGAAGAAGCAAAGAAGCCGGAGGAGAATCCTGTGAAGAAAACTATGAGAATCAGGTAGTGAGGAACATTTTCGTTGCGGAAAAGTGTAAAACCAAGTACCCAGAGCGTGATGGCCAAAAATACGAACAAGTTCGATATTCGAAAAATAATGAGCGTGTGTTTTCCGGAGTGCAGGAAACTGGATGAGAAACGTAGCGAGGCAGCGAGCAATATTGAACATAACCCGAGGGTGATGAAGAGATAAGGTCGATAGCGAGTGTACTGGAACTGTTTTATCGTGATGAACATTGCTAGCGCGTAGGCGAAGAATTCTGCCAAGAATAGTAGCGAAGGGACCAACGGTATCACTAGCATCAAAACACCATCTTCACGCGCATAAGAGGGATTGCAAACATACTTTCTGCATTAACGGATATATTCCTTCTCTTTCAAAAAGAGAATAAATCTCCAATTTCTTCATTCTCGAGAAAACAAGATGAATGGAATCAAGGTTATTCGCATAAGGAAAAGGGGAAGGGATGGAAACGGAGGTATGACTTAGGATTCTAGAACCGATCGCGGAGCTGTTACCACATGGATAGGAATTTTTAGAATAGGGGAAAAAAGAGGTTGGGATGACTTAGCAGTACAAAACGAGCGTTTTTTCTTGCATTCAAGCCATGTAATGGTTGTTTTTGAAGGAGGAGCCTTTGTTCTTCATATTTTTGATGTGTTTTCACACTCAACACTCGAAACGCGTGTTTTTTTCAGTCTAGGCGGTTCAAACATATTTGTTTCAGAATAAAATTCTATGATCATTTATTATTTTCTCCTCATTGAATAAACAATAAATTCTCGGTCAATGAAGGATTCTCAAGACCCAATTAAAAGGAGTCGCACAGAAGGAATGACTATGAAGGAACCAACGATTTCCCACCAAATGAGTCCCTTAGAGCTGTATAATATGGGATTGGAGTTCATTAGCAATGAACAGTATGATGACGGAATCAAGTGCTGGAAAGAAGCTGCACAACGATACGCAGAAATGGGAGACACGGAGCGAGCAAAAGCTTGTCTTAATATGCTGAGTTCTGTCTATCAGAATCTTGGCTATATGGAAGAAGCAATTGAAGCGCATCAGAAGACATATGAGATTAGCCAACATGCATGATGTAGCAGAAAGCGCTTTAAAACCAGCAACGGTTGCGTGGAGATAACCAAGATAGACAAGATGCCCAGGATATTTTCCGTGTATCCAGAGATCAAATTATTTTAGAATAGGGGCTCTGAGCAGTTGGGTTTTGTGTGCGGAATTGTTCCAAGTGCGTGAGGTTTTGAAAAAACGCGTGGTCAGGGGGATAAACGGATACGAGTTTCGTTTCATAAGTATTTTTTTGAGTAAATAAGCCGTATTAGGCGTTCTTTATTCCTTGCTTTGGTAATAGGTTTGCAAAGGTTTAATTCTTACTAAATGGAAGATTCTTTGATTCATGGTTGGAGCGTGAAAAGAATGTTAAGGACTGGCTCACGAAGTCCGAATGAGCTGCTATATTTGGTTATTTTTTCTATCCTGATCTTTTCATTCGTAAATCCGGGAGTAAAAACTGCAGTGACCAGTTCCTCAGATTCCTGGAATGGAGCCAGATTTCCAACGGTTGGGACGTCAGATGTTTGGGGGGAAAACAGCGGGCAGTTCAGTTCAGAAACAGGTGAACAGCAACATTCTGACCTCTCATTCTTTCAAGCCAGTGCAGATACTTTTGAGCCGGATAACAACATAACGTTTGCAAAAGAGATCCTCGTTAATACGACCCAGACACATTCAATTTATCCTATTGGGGACATAGACTGGGTTTTCTTTGAGATCAATATTACCATGCGAATAGCACTTGAAACAAGTGGTGACAGGGGCTATGATACCGCGATAAAACTTTTCGATTCCGAGGGGACTCTCTTAGGATTCAACGATGACGGAGGAGAATACTTGTACTCGAAGATGGAGATGTTCTTGCGACCGTCTAGGTATTACGTAGCGATCGAGGGGTTTGCAAACTCATCTGAGATCCCAAGTTATAACATCACGTTTTCAGCCTGGAGGAGATGGGGTCTACCCAATTCCCCAGGGTCAGATCCCTTCGAGCCGGATAACACGCCTACCCAAGCGGTCGTGATTTTTTCTGGAGATACCGTGACTCGAGCGATCAACCCGAGAGATGACACAGACTGGTTCATGTTTACTGTTGAAAGTGCCTCCTACGTAGATATAGTAACCTATGGCCCTCAATTAGCGGACACATATATTAACCTGTATAATGAAAATCTTTCTTTGGAAGTCGCGAATGATAATTTCCATAACTTATTTGCTGAAGTTCATACGGTACTTGAACCAGGGGTTTACTATTTTAGCGTGACCAGTTATGCGGGGAGATACGTGATTGATGAGTACAAAGTCAGCCTACGCATAACGCCGAAAGGCCCGGACCAGTATGAATATGACAATGACATAGAAAACGCTACTCTATTGCTCAATGGTGAATGGCAGGTACACACGATACATGACAATGAAGACGTAGATTACTTCAAGCTGACTTTAGAAAATGATTCCTTTGTTAGGATAGAGTTTGATTATTACGAAGGATGGCTTTGGTATGAAGTTTTGCAAGAAGAAAACGGTTCTCTTTATGAACGGTATGTGGATCCAAATCGAGCAAGTTTCCTTGAAGCAGGGACGTACTATATTCAGGTACGTGCTTCAGACACATTCAGTTATGGTTACTACTACTTGCGAGTTTACTGGTCATTTCCTCAAGTAATTCAGTTTGACGAGAATAACACCCAGTACTATGTAAATTCAACCATTGATTATTATGGAGAACCGTTTGTGGCATTTCTAGCCAATTTTTCCAATATCCAAGAGATTATGTTTTACCTAGAATTTTATGATAATGACTACTCTAGCCTCGAAATAAGCGTTGAAACAGAAACGACCATGCTACTTTATGGTGTTGACAGGAGCTACCCGCAAGTAATGGTTCCTGTCCTTCAAGACGAAATATATCGAATCATATTTTATTCATGGGATAGGATTCCTATTTCCTTTGGAGTGAACATTACAGCCTACACGTATCAGCTAGATCTTTATGAGCCAGACAATGACGTTGGAAGTGCTACAAGAATTGACTCAAGCACGG
>JALTMP010000172.1:2289-5207 GCA_027001645.1 Candidatus Heimdallarchaeota archaeon | reverse complement strand
AGGCAGAGCAATAGAATATCCGAGATTTATAGACAAGACAATAAAGAGAATAGCAAAACTGCATAAGAAGTTATCAAGGAAAGAAAAGGGTTCAAGGAATTACCAAAAAGCAAAGATAAGGTTGGCAAAGTCATACGAGAAGATGAGCAACCAGCGCAGAGATTTTCTACACAAACTTTCAAGGTTCTATGCGCATACCTATGATAAGATATTCGTGGAAGACTTGAACATAAGAGGACTGGTGAGAAAAGGAAACGCGAAAAAACTGCACAGACACATTCTTGACGCTTCTTGGGGAGAGTTCGTGAGGATGCTGTCCTACAAGGTGGAAGGCACTGGTAGGGCAGTAGTGAAAGTGAACCCAAGAGACACGAGCAAGAACTGTGCAATTTGTGGGGCAAAAGTGGGCATGAAATTGAGCAACAGGGTATTCAACTGTCCTCTTTGTGGTTGGACAGCAGACAGGGATTATAATGCTTCTCTGAACATACTGAAAGCAGGGTCGGGACGACCCGAAGTGCCTGTGGAGAGAGGACCCCTCCTCCGAACCGTGTCCTACGTGGACGTGGTGTCGGGGCAAGCCCTCTCTTTGAAGCAGGAAGCCCCTTGCGTAAGCAAGGGGTAGTTCACTCTCTTTTGCAAAATCAAAAACAAGGAAGAAAAGCAGGACCGGAGAAAGGATCAAATGTTGGAATATTTTTATTGCAAAAAATAAATCCAACAATATGGAGCACAGCACCCCCTATAAGTGGTGGGTAACACCCACAAATCTTCTCCTCATATCGGCTTTTCTATTCATCGTTGACTACGCAACCAAACAAGCAAATGGCAAGCCATACACACTGAACACTTGGTCAGTATGGAGCGTCTTACTTATATGGCTCCTATTTTTTGTCCGAGAAGCAATGACAAGACATCCCCACACCGCCTGGCTCTTCCTCCCTTCAGTCATGCTAGTAATTGCACTATACCTTTTAATCCTTGACTGGGTAAACGAACCAAACGAGGGACCCTTAGGTCTAGATTTTGCTCTTATACCGTCTTCCGCACTCATTATCTTCGGCACCCTTATTCCGATAGTTTCAAAGCTTGGCAAAAAAGAACCGACACCATTAAGACGATTTGAACAAATCGAACCACTAGCTCATTTAGAGGAAGAAAAAAAATGAGGGCAAACGAAATGAAATCCTACCAAGATTCAATCAGCAGAAAGCAGGTCATCAAGCTCTTTCTATCTGCATTTGCAGAACCCTACATCGCAACAGTTCAGTGGTTAAGAACATTACTGTTTCCCTTTAAGCCAGAACAACAAATAACGAGCATAATCAACGACCAAACCATAATCGGCGGAATAACATCTTTTCTCAGCACCATTATCCCTCAATTTGAAACAACCCCATCCCCTGAAACAGATTCGTTCACCCTCAGAGGGGGAAAAACCGGAATCATCATTACTCATGGCTTTGGATCAAATCCTAGCGAAATCGCAGAATTTGCACGCAAACTTCACGAAAAAGGATACACGGTAATGGCACTACGCTTACCAGGGCATGGAACTTCGCCCGATCACTTCTCCCTTGTAAGATTTGAGGATTGGTATATAGCCATAAAAAATGCAATCCGGGAATTAAACAAGGAAACTGAAGAAATCATCTTAATAGGGCACTCGATGGGAGCGACATTATCACTGCTCGCAAGCGCGTTCAACCCCGTAAGTGCAGTTGTTACCATCTGTGCACCAATAGAGCTTCACCCACCATTTTATGCACTCTTACCTACTGTTTCTAATTTTGTAGCAAAATGGCCCAGAACCCCAAGTTCGCTCAAAAAAATCAGAGAAGCCAATGTGAAATCATATCAGATCGTCCCATTAAACATGGTAATTGAACTCTTCAATCTCATGGAAGTTACAAGAAAATTCATGCACACAGTCAGTTCTCCTGCCTTAGTCATTGCAGCAAAGAACGATAAAGTCGTTCCGATGGAAAATGCTCAACGAATCTACAAGACAATTAGTTCTCCGATAAAGAAAATGTGGATAGCTCCTAACTCCACCCACCAAGTCTTCATTGATAAAGTAGACTTCGATGAGCTACTTGATCAAATAGTTAGCTTCATAGAAAGTGAGAGAAAAAAGGAAGAAAAACTACGGGAAAGGGAAACGTAAGATCATAAATTATTGCTAGAGTCGATACAACTTATGCAATAGCAGCCTCTCGTTTCCAAAGCCAACGCATGGTTAGGGCATTAACTAGTTTTTCCTTTGTAATGCGATCAGATTCAAGAAATCCAAAATACATGAGCAGAACAGAAATGACCTCGCTAATGTATAACGTTCCAATTCCACCAATAACGCTATGAAAAATGGAGTTTCCCAAACCGGAGAAAAACGCCCCTTGTGCCAAAACGTAAGCACCAACTGCGATGTAGAGATTGTAAATACCAGTTCTTGGTTCAAAGTGTCCTTTCTTCGCGCGTATGGATAATTGCCACTTAACATAGGAATAGATACCTCCACCAATAAGGGCAATCCCTCCAGAAACGGTTAAGAGAGGAGAAAAAAGACGAACCAGAGCCCGAGGAGAATCGCCTTCAATCTGCCAAGGTCGTCCTGAAACCTCAACACCGGTCTTCAGCAACTCATAATTCAGAGGAGATACAACGACATAATACACCATGAACCCAAAGATGTACAGAGAAAAAATCACGAATAAGTGTGCAAAGTTCTGCCCTGTCATCCATTTATCCCACCATTGTGAAAAACGCCCACTTTTGCGGAACAGGGGATAAAATAAACCCGTTGCAAACATGATAAGAGAAGGAATAAGAATAAAGAGAAAAACAAGATGTCCAAATGCAAAAAATAGCCAGCTGAATAAGATCCAAATTAATGAAAAAAGAACTAATGCCTTGTGAGC
>JALTMP010000172.1:0-2279 GCA_027001645.1 Candidatus Heimdallarchaeota archaeon | reverse complement strand
CATAATAGACCCGGTAAACAACAGGTATCCATTCACCATAAAGAAGGCTAAATGCTTCAGCTCCAGCAGTGATGAAGAACAAGAACATCGCAATCGACCAAACCAGCTGATGCGTCTTCTTCTTTCGAAGATATTGTTCCAAAACGCTTAACGAGAAAAGCAAAGAAACAATTGTCGTTGTTAAGGGAAAAACTGCTTCAAGTGGAAAACCATTGAGTCCAGAGATAAAGTCTAAGCCAGCCATCACGCGAAAAAAGCTCAAAACATTTTAGGGCATTGTTTCAAGGGATTCCGTATAAGGTTGTATAACAAGATCATGTGCGAATCTTGAAACCCTATACAAAAGAAATTAGAAGGGAAAAAGAGAAATTCAAGTAAGTTGAATACTGAAAAGACAATACACTATTTGCAGAAAATCCTTGGCCTCACCAAAAACGAAGCAAAAACATACGCGGCACTCCTAGAGCATCCAAAGGCAGATGTTTCTAGCCTCTCAAAAATCACAAAGCTCCCCCGCTCCAGAATCTACGAGATGTTAGCCAAGCTCTCATCAAAAGGACTATTGGAAAAAAAAATCGGATCAGCAACCTACAAAATCATCCCACCCAACGAAGCTTTTCAAAAAATTGCTGAAAATCTCGAAAGAGAATGCAGAAAAAAGATTCAAGCAATTCATGAGTTTTCTAACTTCATGCAAGAAACATGGAATAAACAATTGAGACAAGAAATCTCGTTAGGTGTAGAAATAATCACGTTTGAAGACATCGAGCCGATATTCCTGGACGATCTAAAAAACACGCGAAAACTCGTGCTTATAGCAGCTGGCTCAGAGACACCCTCTATCAATTGGAGAAAAAGCGGAGAAATACTTCTGAGAACCCACCACCCTCAGAAAACAGTGAGATATCTTACTTCTAGCAGAGAACTTGCAAACCGGATACTTGCTGCGTTAACGAGATTTTCGAGTAATGAGCAACAAATACCAATCGACGTTAGGTATAACACTCAACTCTATACTTCATTCGTCATCCTAGACAAGATCCTATTTCTTTTCTTCTTTGGAAATGATCCCACGGAGGTGCAAGTGATGCGAACTAGTAGTGAACACCTTTACAAAAGCATGACATGGATGTACAACACTCTATGGGAAAGCGCAGAAAAAATAAACACAAAGCCATTCTAAAGGAAGTTGTCAAGATATTATCAGTAAGGAAAAAAGAGGGGCGCATGAAAATGGTAAAGATAACAGAGCCAACAACAGCGATAACTGACTACATTCTAGGGATGCTGACTGCATACTGGGGAATCCGACTATTACAACAGCAAACCCCAGCAACTGTTTTTTGGGGGATAGGGTTCATTTCTCTTGCGATTGCATCATTTTTAGGAGGCACAGCACACGGATTCAAGCCAGCATTATCAAAAGTAACGCACGCGATAATTTGGAGAACAACCCTTGCAACGATTGGGGTAACAAGTGCGACAATGGTAATTGGCCTAACAATAGCTCGAATGACTGGTATCCTTCAAACCGCGATCATCGCCGCCACGAGTGTGTTACTGGTGGGATACCTGATTCTAATCTCCTTCAAGGACGAGTTTTTCTATGCAATCATTGGATACACGCCTTCAATCATCTTCGTCCTCATCGTCGAAATAATGACCCTTTTTGGAAATAATCCCTCCATTGAGAAAACGTCAGCAGTGTGGAATCTCACCGCAGTTATTGTTTCAGTCATTAGCACCACGATTCAAGCTAAGAAGATAGGGATATCAAAAAACTTTAACCACAACGACCTATTTCATATTGTTCAAATGATAGGAATGTATTGCTTCTTCAGAGCGGGAATGCTTTTCTCGTAGCCAAAATCAAAGAAGTCCTATCAAAACAAGCATTAAAGGCGTGATCACCATCGTCAAAACACCCAGCCAGCGAACTTGCGCAGGAACGTAAAATGTAATTGACAAATTGCCAACTTGATCCACAAGTTCTTGAGCCTCTTCAGGAATATCTCCAAATAACTGAATAGCTTCTTCTCCGTGTTTTACTTCAAAAGCACGATGAAGCTTAGCGATATTATTGCGAATTGAGGGTTGTTCTTTATCAGCAAGAGCAACAAGTCGGGTAAATACTCCTTCTTCTATTAGAACAGTTTTATCCCCTAACCGGACTGTTTTGAGCCTAGAAGAACCGTGTTCTAATTCTTCCCCAACACTTGACAAAGCAGTGAAAAAGCCCGATATCAGCACTTCGTCGGTCTGGAAAAGTTCAATATGGC
>JALTMP010000171.1 GCA_027001645.1 Candidatus Heimdallarchaeota archaeon | reverse complement strand
GGTAAGGAATCCTTTCTTTCTGCTCTTAATTGCGGTTCTGAATGAGTAGACTACTGCTGTGACCCCTATTTTTACTCTTCCCGGATTGATTTCTTTACTCTTAATCTTGAGAATGATTCCTGAGAGCGATAAAAGCACAGAAATGCCTATGAGAAGTGAAAATGCTCTAAACAAGGTATCAATCCTAGTCAATTGATAGGCCACATAGGCATTCGCACCCAGGAATGCTGAATATGCTGCTAAATTAAACATTCGTTGTGCTTTTTCACTCATTTTTTCTTCCTCACTTATGCTCAGGAATCAATAGTACACTTTTCGAAATGACAACTGAACCCCGTACGAATGTGTGGCAGTCTTAGACAGTTATAAACTCTATTGGGCGGAAATCAAGATTGAAACAACCTAGGGATTTTTTGAAGTAAGAGATTCCAGTTGGTGTTCTGCTATCCCCTTTGCACGAATCCCTCTTTTCTCAAGTTCTGTTGCGAGAATTCTAGCCATCAAACCCGTCTTACAAATGAAAAGGTAGGATTTTGAATTATCCATCTCATACAATCTGGCAAACCAGTCATCGAAATTCTCCTCATTTACATGAATGATTTTGTCGAACATTTTCTCGCCTTGTTCAACAGCAGAAGTGATTCTTAGATCTGATTTCGACTTAATTCGACTAATTTCAAACTCCATTTTCCCAAGTAAGGAAAGTTGTTCTTGAATGATGTGTTTCTTGGTTGCGGTAACAACTCTACCCGTTGCTAGGTTACACAACTCTGGAACACGGATGGAGAGCTCATAAGTTCCAATTTTCTTAGCAATTTCAATGGTCTCCTGTTTATCTAATCCAATTAGTGGTCGAATGACTAAGGTTTCAGCAAAGGAATTGATAACGCTTAGATTTTGGAGCGTTTGACTAGACGCTTGACCGAGAGCTTCTCCTGTAATTAGGGCGGGATAGTTTAGTTTTTCAACAGCCCTATACATGATAATTTTCAACAAAACTTGTCTGTATTTTGATTCTAAGCGGATGAGACGGTTCAAAATCTTGTCTACACGGATTAGGAAGAACTTAGGAGTATATGTGCACCAATCTTTTGCAAATGAATCAAAGACATCATAAACCAGTTGAACGTCTCCTAAGTCAATATAAGCAAAATCTACTCTCACCCCTCGTTTCATTGCCAGCCAAGCTGCAACCGGAGAATCAATTCCTCCAGAAAACAGAGCAATGGCTCGCCCATTTGTTCCCGTGGGTATTCCCCCGGGCCCAGGATATGTTTCATAAATAGCGCTCGCAGTATTTCCCTTGACCTCTAATCGAATCCATATTTCAGGATTAGTTAAATCCACTCCATTTCCATATTTCCATAACCTTGAACCAAGCTCTTTTTCTAATTCTTTGCTGGAAAAACTGTGTTGACCTGATCTTCGAACTCTAACACCGTAACGTTTTCCTCTGACCTTTTCTTTGAATAGATTTTCTCCCCAGTCAAGTAATTCTTTTTTGTTCTTGAAGTTGAACTGAACGATTCTGGAAAAGGAAACAATGCCAAAGATTTTGGATAGGATGTTTTCGAGATTTTCACCATCTACGTAAACTCTATCCCAGGTGGCCCATACTTTTGCGCTGACATCGCTTTTGGCTAAGGCTCTTTGAATATTCGACACTAGTTGCTTCAAAGCTCTTTTACGTACTGGGTTACTCTTAAGCGCTATTTCGCCAAATCGGATGAGATACACAAGATTCACTTAAATTGTGAGATTATAAGACTAAAGTCATGGACACTCTTTTTGCTTTTTTCAACGTGCGTGGATAAATCATGTTGGGCTAATATTGATCATTAAATTGTGCGTATATTGAAATAATGGTTTAACAAACTAATTTAGTGACTTCAATGCTGATTATTGGCGCTGCTGGTTGGTCTTACGATTATTGGAAAGGCTCATTTTACCCAAGAAAAACCAAGGATATGCTGGAATATTATAGTCAGAACTTCTCGTTCGTTGAGATAAATTCTACTTTTTACTCCATTCCCTCACAGTCGACTGTGGAATCCTGGTTTCGAAAAACGCCTCCCAATTTCATTTTTAGCGCCAAGCTTTTACAAGCATTTACACACAACACCTTCTATCAGGACGTAGATAACAAACTCTTGAAAGCCTTTTTCGCACGAATAAACTCCCTAAGCGAAAAGTTAAGGGTTATTGTTGTTCAGTTTCCCCAGTCGTTTATTCCTTCGAATAAGACAAAAGAATACCTTGATGAGCTGGTTGATAGCATCAAAGCACTTTATTCTGGGATTATCGCGATCGAGCTTCGAAATCTTCTTTGGCTTGAAGAACGAGATTATGTCATCCATCATTTGAGAGACGAGCGAGTAACCCTTGTTCAAAGTGATCGTTTTTCATATAACCTGGAGGAGCCAGATAACCCCACATATATTCGACTACTAGGAGACAGAAGGCTAATCGCTGATGAAGATTTGGGAAAAGTAAGAATAAATCGAATCAAAGAATTAAGACGATGGGCGTATCAGATTTCTGAACTCCTAAGAAAACACATTCTTGTCTATCTTGTAATTAACAATCACTACTCAGGTAACGCAATCGATGACTTGCTTTTTGTTTCTAACTTTGTTCAAAAAATGGGGGAAAGAGTAATCGGTCCCAAGCAAATAATATTTAGCGGGAAAAGTCAAAAATCATTGGATGATTTCTTTTAATCCTAATTTTTTTCTTGCAAATAATTACCGTAGTTAGGAAACATTTAGGATTAAATAATCCTGTGAATTTGACAATATCTTTCATAGTTCTGCAATTGCGTCACTTGAATCCAAGTAATCCTTTGACTTTTGAAAGGAATGATTTTCTTCTAGTTTCTATCATCGGAAGTAGATTACCCATCGGTTTCATCTTCAAATAGCTATCTAGCCAAGCACTCATCTCATCTATTTCTTTGTCAGTCATGAAGACAAGCTCTTGAGTGGCTTTGGGAAACTTACTTATGAATTCTTTTCTGAGTTCTTCGGCATAGCTGAAATAATGCACCGAATCGATTTGATCCTCCTTGTCGACGCCAATCACGACCATGATTCCATCTCCTTCTGAGAAGACGAGAGAAATCAATTTGAATAAGACCGCTTGCAGTTCTTCTTGGCCTATTTCTTTGCTGAATGAGTTTATTGCTGATAGGAATCCTGTAAGAAGCGAGTGGTCAGGGTGTAGCTTACAATAGTTTCCTCCATAGCATCTAGCAACAATTGGTAGCCCGCTTACTTGAAAAATAAGCACATCACTAATTCCCATGTTTCTCAAAGAACATGGAACGATTCCATATTCAAATGTTATCCTTATTCCTATTTCGTTGCTAGAACTTGGTTTTTTTTGAAAGCCAAAGAACACTTAGAATTCTTTTCAACAATAAAACACTTTCACTATTAGAAATTGGTCTCATGTCATGAACGCATCAAATTCTCAGGGTTTGGTTCGAAGTTCGGATTAAGAGTGAAGCGAAAATATATTAATGTCCGAACTATCATTTATGGCAAGGGAGACGTCAATTAGGGGAATAAAAGCTCTCCTCTTAAAAAAATACGCCCGAACCATTATACTCTTAAATCGTCAATTTCGATACGATCTCGGTATTCAAAGTTCGAATGCCAAAGTCTCCCAAAAAGGTGCTCGCTATGAGGTTTGATATAAACAACCCCAACCCCATCGCAACTCTTATCGCTGATGTTCAAGCCTCGATTCAAAGGACATCACGAATGAAAGATCAATATTATAGCACGATCGATGGAAGAATGATTCCGGTTGGGGAAATCCTTCAGATGTCAACACACCGAGATATATCCCAACCAATCATGGGAGCCTTATATATTGCCTACTCCAAAGATTCTTTCCTCTCCGTTGATCGCATCGTTAGAGAAGGTTCTCGCTTTCGCAAGAAACGACGAATTATCAACTATCTCGACTCAAGAAGTGGTCAAATCAGCTCAGCAGTTCTTCTCGAGCTGTTGAGACTAAAGGACGGACAAGACTTTTCAAAGAATAAATTCGTGCCATATGTTGACAAAGTGTATTTCAATGGCAAACCAATAAGCTCTGGAGAAATCAACGAAGTTGTTGGACGCATGCTCCGCAAAACCATGATCCAGTACTTTGCAATTGAAGGGAGAAAATTCCGAAGAAGCAACTTTCCCGTTGGAATTCTGAATCTCCCCGCTCGACGGACATATCCCTTGGTTAAACATACAATTGATACATCATTAGAAGCATTCATCACAAGCCTCTAGTGTAGTGAAAGAAATCAGCTCGAAAGGCAAAACGGCCACGTCCTCCCCTTTTTCTGTCTCCCTATTTTCTGCTCACTCTTGTTCTGAACTCTTAAGGAATCGTAACATCCAATGTTCATGTTTTCTCAATATGGCCAAAAGAACGGGGTGCTAGTGAATGTCTAAGGAGGGAATGATCAATAATTGAATACTATTTTTTAATTTTTAAATATAGGCCTTTCCGGAGTTTATGCATGAAATTTATTGTTTCTGAAAAGGACGGAACTAAGAGACTAATAGCAAAAAAAGAAGGAAAAGACACACGGCTTGATACATTTACGTTTCTAGGAATGATTGTTCTTAGTGCACTTTTCTGGATTTCAGGAAATACTTTTCTCAAATTCAGTGCGATTGTCCTTATCATCTACAATTTCTTTAGGTGGCTTGCAGTTAATGGAATGGAGAAAACCAAAATCGAGTACATCCCTGAGGAAAAAGCAGTGATCGAAAATTCTGATGAGCGATATAGCATTGAAAATGCAGATAAAATAACGATTTATAAAGTTCATGAAAAATTTTGGAAGAAATACAAACCCGTTGAAGCTAAGGTTCACAGTTCTGGAGGAAGCTCGAGCTCAGATTCGTTTCTAGTAGACTTCATTTTCATGATTTTCAGTCTCATTTTTATCAACCTTATAGAACTATTGTTGTACGTTTGCAGGACGATACTTCATTTCATTAGACCTCCAGCAATGTATTACGTCGCTTCAATTGGTTCCAAAGCATTGCTTTACTTCAGAACATACGGCGGCTTGAATGAAGAAGAGCTTAAGAATAAACTGGAAGAACTTCTTGGTGTCGAGACAATAATTAGACCCGAACCTCTAAGAGATACATTCGCGGAATTTGCAAAATTCGTGTTCATGGATTCGCTTGAATCTGTCGAATTTGTGATTTAGAAACAGTTACCATCCAGACCTCATTTG
>JALTMP010000170.1 GCA_027001645.1 Candidatus Heimdallarchaeota archaeon | reverse complement strand
AACGTTTTGAATTATTTGATCTTCCAAGTGGTGTTCGAATTTGGGGTGATAAAAAGCAGGGCCATCTAAGAAGACTATTTCTGGATAGGCCTCTTGTATTTTCTCAACCACAAATGGATCACAAGGCCCTTCAACATCTGAGCTGAGAATAATGTTGTTTCCTGTTTTCTCATCAATTATACGCGTCATAGCAATATTTCCTCTTTTTGAATCACAGCCATGGGGAATACCGCCTATGCTCTCTATTTTTAGCCCGTAATCTTCTTGATAGAATGTATTGCCGTCTCCTTCGCTACGAACGACGTTTTTAGGAAGAGAATATTCCCAAAAAGCCTTTGCTCGTTTTTTCTGGTTCCAAGATACGCGGTTAATAGATTTTGCAATAATTAATCTGGAAGTATTATGGAAATACTTTTTTTCCTTTCCAGGCGACTGGACTTCCCAAGAGATTGTTTGAATGCTTTCTGACGGTTCGAAATAGGTTTGTTCAAAGATAGAATAGTCTGAATATTCGTAGAAGCGTTTCCATGGAATAGTATAATGATCCCCATGATAATGACTGACGATAACTACGTTGGCTTTTTTTGAAAGATGGAGTAAGACTTTCCTTGTAAGAGCCGCAGTTAAGAGCTCTATCGGGTGGGGAGGGCACCCCTTTCTTCTTGGTGCTAGGCTAACGCTGGGGTCTACTAAGATTGAGATGCCTTGGGAGTTAATGAAAAAGGCACTACTCCGAACTCCGAAGGATTCTGAAGCGATGGGCATTATTTCAAGTGATTTTCCTAAGCGGATCGATTCTTTCATTTTGTGCTCATTCTTTGATTAGGCTGTTCCAATTAGCTCAAGTGTGTTGAAGATCTCAGATCTGACGATTTCTGAATCTTCAAGGGATAATCGAAGGGAAAGGTTAGCCCGAATGATCTGTTGCTCTTCATCCGTCCAAATTGGAATTAAGAGTGAAAGTAGTCGGGCTGCACTGGCTCGTGTGATGACATTTTCATCAGCGCTAAGATATTGTAGCAATAGGTCTAGTAGATGATTCTTTTCATCTATGTCAATTGGTTGTTTTCCAAGCATTAACGCAGACCCGGCAATCACGCGGAGCCATTCATTTTCTCCTTTAGATTCATAAATAGATCTCATGAATTCATACACTTCGTTGTGGTTTTCCTCAGAAAAGTGAGTTGCAATTTCGATTAATGATTTCAAAACGATCTCTTTTTCGCTTCTTGAGGGAATTGTGGGGTATCGTTCAATCATCTTTTGAATTATTCCCTTTCTGAAGTCGGGCGTTGCTTTAATTGCGATTTCTTTGAGTGCATTCATGATTTGCATGGAAATCTGGGGAGAAATATTTTCAGAAATCAGAGCCAATAAATCTGGAATAATGCCTTCAATTGTTACAGGAGACAGATGATGAATAAGGTGTGGTAATGCTCTCGACGCTTCATACTTTACTTTTGAGTCTTGCTCTACATCAAGTATGTATTGAATCATTAACTGAGACATGATCAATGAGGCTTCCTCACCAATATCATCGATTTTATGAGCGAAAAGTGATACCAGATTTGCAAGAATATGCACATCATTCATTTTATTAACCAGAGTCATTAGTGTTGGTAAGAACTGTGTTCTCTCTTCTGGGGGAATCGAAGCCCATATTTGACGTAGGATTAATGATGCCTCTCTTGAAGTAGCTAGAAGGTCTTCTTGATTCAAGTAGCTGACTAGAACATGGAGCATTTTCAGCTTTGTTTTAACAGACACATGTTTTTGTAGCTCTCCTAGAGATAGGATTACATATCTCATCAGATCAGAAGAACGGGGAACCTTAAACAAGCCAAAAATGAGAGGAATAAAGTTTTCAACGGTTTCTTGCTGCAGCAAGTCGCTAAGTTGCGAGAAGGCCTTAATGCAAGCAATTCGGTAATATTCTGGTTGTGAGGTATCAAGAGCTCCTTTCACAGCGATTGATGCGACTTCCTCCAATTCATCATTGGGAAGCAATCTACGGAATTTTGCTAGAGCCAACAGTAACTCCGCTTTTACTTCTGCTTCTTTTTCTTTCATTACGATCCGTTTCAATTGTTTTATGCTTGATTCTAATGAGGGCGATGCGTTTTGAAAAGTGAATAGGGAAGCCAGTACTCTAACAGCCTGGCTCCTCACAGCTGACGATCTACTTCCTTCAACGATTTGAACCAACGAGGAAATGATTTGGGAACTTTTTTTCTCTAACTCACGGGAACCTATTGATTGCAGAAGTTCCATCGCTCGAATTCGATGATGAGATGGAACTGCTTCATCTATTCCTACTGACAGCAAGAATCCAACAAGACTTCTCACAGTTATTTGATTGTTTTTTTGGTTTTTGTCTTTTCTCCCACAAAGTACTTTTTTGGGATAAGCTTCTTGGCAATGGTCTCAACAATTCGACAAGTTTTCAACATATTATCGCATACCTTCTACTTGGGAACTATGGTGGATCAAGAAATGCTCACAATTGGTTTCAATATTCAAGAGCCATTGCAATCGAGATTTGAAAATCCTCTCATTATTGTGTCTTTGATTATCCAAGGAGCAAGAAATTCGGTCTCGAAAGAATTCGATGAGAATCTTTACTCTCTTGCGAGGAACGCAGTGGAGGGAATATCCTTGAAAGAAGTAAAGAATGACCCCATATTAAGGGCATATCGTGATTTTTATTGGAAGGTTTGCAAAATCGATCCAACAAAGATCCGTCCCTCTGCAGAGGCCCTAATACGCAGAGTACTGAGGGAAAAACCTTTGCCAAATATTAGCCAAATTGTCAATGCGTATAACGTTGCTTCCATAGAAAGCAGAATATCTATCGGTGCTTATGATGTGAATTCCTTGGTTCCTCCCTTGATGGTTCGAAACGCTCACGATAATGAAAAATTCTTGGGAATTGGTATGAGCGAGCCGAAACTCTTGTCCAGTGACATGCTTATTCTTTCAGATGCTGAACAGCCAATTAATATCCTTCCTTACCGGGATGCTGATCACTCAAAGATCACTCCAGCTACAACGGACATATTGTTGATCGGGACAGGGGTTTGGGGAATGAAGGAAGAAGAAGTTTTGGCGGGAATTGAACGTGCTGCTGAATTAATTATTCAATACTGTGGAGGAAAGCGATTGGGTCCGAAAGTTAATATTTGGAATACGTGAGGTTGTAATTCGTGTCATTGAACTATTCAAGATCTTTTAGAAAGAGTGCGACTTCCCTTGTGAACTCTTTAGGTTTCTCAATGAAAGGCAGGTGCCCACATTTGTCCAGTATTCTGATTCTTGCGTGCGGAATTAATCTTCTGACATGCAGTATCGAATCAATAGGAAGGATGGTATCTTCTAATCCCCAGATAACTTGGACTGGCGTGTCTGACTCGCCAATTTTTCGAGCAATCCTTTGAATCGTTTCAGTGATTGTAGACTTAATGCCGGTAATAGTAATAGATCTTTTCAAAACACCCATGTATCCTTTCCCATTCTTAAGATCTGACTGGAGTAACCCTTTTTCAATAAGGAAAATGTCAGGAATAGAAGCCACATCATAGACAACAGAATCCCAGCTTTTTCGGGATCGGCCCAAATGATAACCCCAAATTGGATTATAACCAAGCAGTATTAGCAATTCTCTAATTATCGGGAGTGCAGCAATTCTATATCCAATCCAAACATTTCTTTCAAACCCGGCTGGAGCAGCAAGAATCAAGCTACGAATTTTCTTCTTGAGAAAAGACCATACTCCGATTGCTGTGCCACCGCCAAGCGAGTTCCCCACCAAGTTGATTTGGTCTAACTCATTAACAACAATCCACTTCGCCATAATTGCAGTGATTAAGTCTCCGGTGAGTTCGACGGCCGAAAAAGTGCTCTTTCCAAATCCCGGAAGATCTGCAGCAATTGAGGAATAACCCTGTTCAGCTAGCAATTTCATGGTTGGAAGAAATTGCTCGGCCCATCCTCCAATACCGGGGAAAAAGACCAGTTGAGGCCGTTTTGACTCATCTTTTGCTGAGATAACGGCAATACTTCTGATTGATGCTCTTGCCTGAATAGTCTTCAAGTGAATTTGAGTGATTTCTTCATTGATTCGATATTGCTTTGTAGCTATGTCCGCCCTAGTCATTTGCAACCCGTTTGAGTCAGTAGTTAAATATCTCGGCTATCGCCAAACGTCGACGCCGAGGAATAATTGATTCTACTCGAATTTTTTCCTTGATAAACCCTTGTTCACTAAGTCGCTTATATCTCTTGAAGAGTTCAACCGCTACGGGAATGGGAACTCCGTACCATCGACTTAGTTTTCGAACTTCCCACATGAAAATATCGGTGACTAAACGAGTGATCTTTCGATTATTCTGCTGGCCGAAAAACTCATCGAAGTACATTGGCTTGCCGATATGGAGTTCAACATGTCTTCCAATCTTAGGCATAATCGCACCATATGGCCAAACTCCATCCGTTCCAATAATTCCGACAGGAACGAGAGGAACTTCCGCTTCAAGAATCATCCTTGCAGCCCCTGTTCTGCCTTCAAAACTCTTTCTATGCCGAAGAATTGCGCCTTCAGGAAATATTCCAATTATGAAGCCTTTTTTCAAGGCCATTACTGCGGTTTCAACAACTCTCGACTTCGTTCCTCGTGTTTCTGGAACCGGAATGGTGCCAAATAAGGTATTGATTTTAGCAAAGAATTTGTTCTTCCATAGAGTTTTGTGTCTTCCTACGAATCTGACCTTTCCTTTTGTTTGTAAACCCATGAATAGTGCATCAATAACTGAGTGATGGTTCGCAACCATCAAATAGGGGCCATATTCTGGTAATGACGCTAGATTCTTTCTCCCTTTTGCATATACGTTGTAGAACAAGTACGAAAGCATCCTTACAAAGTTCTTGAATGCTCGATATTGCCACTCTGGCAGTTTATTCATGTCATCGAAATGATGGGCGGACATAGTTATAGCGTTTATTTAGACTCTTAATTAAAGTATTTCGCAAAAATTAGCATTAGAACAATTTCATTTGTTGGGAAGAAGGCCCACAATTGTACAGATTCCCCCCACAATTAGAAACAATTGACAAGGTATCAGATCTATATTTTATTTTGATCTGAAACAACAACTATTGTTTCGATTTTTTTCACAATAGTTGGCGCAAATTTTTCAATAGTTCCAGTAGTAACAACTAGATATAAAAGGTAATTCTGTTTAGTAATATTGGTTCTCATTAGAGA
>JALTMP010000169.1 GCA_027001645.1 Candidatus Heimdallarchaeota archaeon | reverse complement strand
ACTTGTATATAGGCGATCCCGAAGCGATCTCTGACGCGGACTATCGGTATTCTGAAGGTTTCTCTAAGAAATCGCTCTGCCCTGTCAACTCGTCGAAGTTTTTCATAAGTAATCTTATTTCCGGTAATGATTCTTGAAGAGAGACAAGGCATAGAGGGCTTGTTCCAGTTCAAGAGCTTTGCTTCATAAGCAATAAACCGGATCTCCTCTTTGGTGATTTTTGCTTCAACAAAAGGACTTATGATGCCAGCAGAGTGCATCGCTTCCATCCCCGGGCGATCATCGGACAAATCAGAGAAATTTGATCCATCAACAATCATGTCAAAGTTCTTCTCCTGTTTGATTTTGATCAAAATTGATGAAAGGTCTTGTTTACAGTAAAAGCATCGGTTTTGCGGATTAGCTGAAAAGTTAGGATTGGTTAACTCATCATAATAAGTGACCAATAGTTCTGCACCAATTTGATCAGCGATTTTAGTTGCTAATTCTCTCTCACCGGTAGCGAGCGTCGGAGAGTCTACTAAGACGAGGAGACATTCCTTTGAATATTTATTCGCAAGATATCCCATAGCTGAGGAATCGACCCCCCCCGAAAATGAAACAATAACTCTCTTGCCTTGGAGCAAGTGTCTGATAAGTTCGAGTTTCTGCTCCAGAGCTAGTCTATCGATTTTTGGTGGCGATATGGGAAGAGGAGTGAAAAACATCTTCAATGATTGAGAAAAAGGAGGCGATTTAGATACTTATTGTTTCTTGCGTCCTTTTTTCAAGAAATCAGAAGGGCGTACAAGATGGTCATCATCGTCATCTAAATCCCCGAAGAGCTCTTTTTCCAATTCTTCCGGTGGCTTTGTTTCGAGATCTCTTCGTTCTTTCTTTGATTTTTGATATCCCTTCTCAGCAACAACATCATGAGTTTTCTCTGGTACAGCTTCTGTGGGAGCATAAGATTGTCCTGGCGAACTAGGATTGATTTCTGACCATTCATTCTGGATAGTCCACCCGAAGGCAGATTCATAAACAGAGTACATTTCCAGCGCTTGGACTGGGGCGGGTGGCAAGCTACTTGAGACGCTTGTTCCCATGGGGACAGATGGAGTAGATTCTGCAACGATAGTTGTTTTCGTTTGTTCGACCGCTTCACTAGTAGCTTTGCTTTCAATGGGGATGCCATATTCTGCCATTTCTTTATCAAAATCTTCTCTCCAATCCTTCTGAGTTTCCTCTACAGATGGCGGGAGTGGGATATCATCTATAGCCTGGCCTTGAACTTGAGATGGGGGTTCAGGCGCAGGTGGACTGATAGAACTTGCGCTCATAGCCTCGCTAGGTGATGGGGGAGAGCTCTGAGCTGCTGGTGCAACTGACGTTGTATCTATTAGGAACTCCTCATGAGCAATAGAAGGTTCTTCTTCCCCAGGAGTTATTTCTTCGAATTGGGAGGAAATCGTCTCTTCTGAAGGAGCAGTTGGAGCAACTGAGACTTTCTCTTCTGGCTCGTGAATCCACGAAAGATGAAAATGAAAGTGGGTTTCTCCTTTCTGTCGATCTTCGTCAAAAATAGTTTCCAAAATGAATTGAGGAGCAACATCAACAACTATTTTGGTGTTTCCAATCCATGCTTCAAGCTCTCCTTTGTTTTCAAGAGAATCTGCCATGCCCCTTAAGATGTCGATCAAGTCTTTTTTGCTCAGTGTTTCTGTGTAATCCCACTTCATAAGTAGCCCTCTACTAGTACATTCATGCTTGAGCTTTATATGAACTACATGCGCCACCCAGACGTATGCAAGCTTACTATCGAGTAATTCAATGTCACAGTCTATTAATCTTTTCAACACCACTGAACTTTTGCTAATCCTTTTTGAAGCTACTACAAACTAGTTCAGGAGATGTTTTCTTAATTCTCAATTGTGAGATCTTTTCTCCTTTTGAAATTCTAAATGATCAGCGATTCAAGGAAAAGAGATTAATTCTGTATAATCAATTAGCAACTTGGTAGGTATGACAAGGTTGATTCGAAACATGGTTGCAGACATCGGACGACTAACCCGGTTCAGTGAACCAGTTGCCCACAGGATTTGCTTTTTGCGGGGAGCGAGAAATGGTATTTTGAGTATTTTGGCTTTGAGAACAGCTCCCACTAAACTTAGGCTTTTGGTTAACACTGCTAATTGCTCTCCAAAAGATCTGGCCAAGGAATTACAAAGCAAGGAGATTAAGGCAAGTGTTAGTAATGAATTTAAAGATGTGGTTGAGGTTCAAATTCCCCCGAGAATCAAGATTACAAATGAGGGACCAGTAATTAACGAGGAATTACCTGGTGCTGAGAAGCTCTCAGAAGACTATGTTCAAAAGAATGGAATTAAGACGGTAACTGTTAGAAGAAACGCCGCCATCGATGCAGCAATGGGCAAAGATATTGTCTCAACAGACATTGTGGAAGCATCAGACATGAGTCCCGGAGACGAAGTAGTCATTATTGATAAATATAAAACAATAGTCGCCTCTGGAGTCGCAAACATGTCCGAAGAAGAAGCGAAAAGATCTCCGGGTAGAGTGGCGATTAAAGTAACCTATCCGTTGTATGATGTTCCTGATTTCTCTGGCTTGAAATCATATCGAAGAGGAGATTTTTCTGTATTCACTCTACCTCGAATTCTTGGGTTCCGAAACGTATTAATTCATGCATCTGGGGATAGCCCCCGCATTCTAGTCGTTTCCCAGGATAATGGTGAAATTGCCGCTCATCTCCATCATGCATTTAAGGGGAAAGCAAAAATCACCATTCTCGCCAGAAACGAGGGACACATTGCGTCTATTCAGAATACCTTTGAGAGATTAGGAGTGGGAGAAGACATCCAAATCATTCGAGAAGAATTGGAACGAATGGCTAAGAGAAGAGGTCGCAAAGGAGAAAAATTCAACGTAATCTATTATGAGCCAGCATGTTCGAAGAGTGGCCAACGACCCAGCTTTTTCAGCGAAATCGAAGAGAAAACGATTATTTCCATGCATCGATCTCAGTTCCAAGGAATTCGTAGCATCGCGTTGCTTGGAGAAACAAGTTCCCCCATTATTTATGTAACCCATTCAATCGATCCAACAGAAAATCAAGAAGTAATCAGCCTCGCACTCAAGCAAGGAATTTTTGAACTGTCCTCCGACAAAAAATACCTCAAATTAGTCGAAAATTATCCCTCTGAAATAGATATCTTGCCTGAAATTCCGACTGCAACTTTAGCGGATTCAGCAAAAATTAATCAAATCTTAAGCACTCCAAGCTATAGGAGGGGATTCATCGAAGTCGATCCGATTCGTGACGATGCTGATGCTGGCTTTGTTGCTACGATGCTCTTAAAGCCAAGTAGAAGGGGGCGCAGAAGAGGAACGTAGCGGTATTGAAATCACAAAAAATGTCCAATTGAGCGTATTTTTTTCCCCTAATAGTCTCTTTCAATTAGCCATTGTTCAACGTTTAATAATGATAAAAGGTCTAGATTAAATATGAAAATCCTCGCTAGTACGCTCAGAGCTCATCTGTCGCAGTTTGCGATTGGTGAGATTCATGTTCAAAGCGAGGATGATTCAAGTATCACGATTTTTGCTCGCTTAAATCCCGTGATTTTTAAACCATCGAGAATCGCAATCAATGTTTCAAAACTCAAAAACAAATACATCAAAATTCAAATTGATGTGATCGCAGAAACTCCAATTAGCGAAAACTTTCAGTTTCAAGTAGACATTAAGAATTTCGAGATCTTAGCTGACCCGAAAATAAGAACCTTGCTCGAAAGTCAGCCTCTCTTAGTTGAGAGAATAAAAGACATTATTGATTCTAGTGAGGTACTGGGAGAAATCACTCTATACACTCCTCCCACAAGCACGGAGCCTTTTATTAGAGTTGTTTCACTTATTAAAGAGTCGAAGCCTTCTCGGCTCACTGATCCGATTCTTGACATGCTCAATGCTTCAATTGATGTCTTGCAATCAGTTCTAGCAGCTCAGGAGAAGATGAAGGAACAAGACTCTGCAAGGTTTTGCTGGAGATGTGGATCTTTACAGGAAGGAACTGGCTTTTACTGCAACGTTTGTGGAGTAAAATTGTAATAGATGTTCGAAAGGGATGATGTGTATGAGCATGCTCTTGGCAATTGGTCTTCTAGCGATTTCGTTCTTATTCATCGCATTCTACTTAATTTATGGAGATGACATTGGAATAGATGATGAGCCCTTCCTTGCATTCGTTGCGATCATGTTTTTTGTCTCTGGAGGACTCATGCTTTTGAACGTAGAGATCATCCCTTCATTCTTTTGGGGAATACTGACAGTAGTAGGACTATTGATCATATGGTGGCTTGTTGTAACTCCAATTGGTGTAATCTCGATTTCAGACTACATCGGACTTGGAGGAGTAGTCAAGAAAGACATCACGCTCGATACTCCTGGAGAGATAAGAGTAACTCGCAGAGATGGAAAAGTTGTAAACATGATTGCAGAGATTGACCGATCCCAAACTCGCAAGAAGAGGATTTCAAAAGGATCTGGCGTTTATATCTCTGAATTTGATGGGGTGGTTGCAAAAGTTGTTCCATACCTCCCTCTAGGCGCTACCAAAAAATCATCTACAAGGAAAAGAATAACCCTCGATGTCGTCGCTAACGTTAGAAAACGACTTCGTCTCCGGAAGATAGAGAAGAAAGCCATTGGAATATGCAGAGTTTGTCTTCTGCCAGTATTTGGACTAGAGAAATGGAAAGAATTACCATGCTGCAACTCGCTGGTTCATGACAACCACATAAGGCAGTGGCTAGAGATTAAAGGCACCTGCCCCTATTGTAAGAAGAAACTGACTTGGTCAGGGAAGAAAATCTCTGTAGCCATGTTCTAGTTCAAGGTTTCAAATGAGGAGTTACCGCCAACGAATCATTTTGAAATCTGAGAAAAAGCTATTTAACCGAAAAGTCTTAAAATACTCTTGATAAGATAGGCATGCAGACCCTTGACGGAATGGTTCAAGGGCAGTGAATTTTGGAACTTGGTGATGCGTTTGGCCGTCACGGAGATTAAGGACGCTAGAGCAAAATTATCTGAATTACGGGAAAAACGGCGACATTTGATCAATGAGGTAAGGAACCTTGAAGCTAGTCTTCAGCATCTTCGAAAGGAGAGAGACGAGAAGAACAAAAAGGTTCGCGAATTGTTCGCCAAAGCTCGTGAGCAGCGGGAAAAACGCGACAAAATCAATGAGGATGTCGCGTTCAATAAACAAATGAGAGACATTCTCAGGAAACAGGCAGACGAGCTTTATGACAAACTGCAAAAGCTTGAAGAGGAAATGCATTCTAAAGGCGGAGGCCGTATTCCCAAAGGAGTCACTCGGCGGATTAGGGAACTGGAAGAAAAAATTGAGACCACCCCGAATCTTACGAAAGAAGAAGAGAAACGACTTATTGAACAAATCGAAAAGCTGAGTGAAGATCTAGAGAAATTGGAATTTTTGAAGGAAAAACAGACCGAAGTTCGTCAGATCAGAAATAAACTGAAAGACTTGCGAATTGAAATCAGAGCGCATGACGCGGCGGTCAAAACTCTTGCCCAACAGTCTCAGGAGCATCATGAAGAATTTATTAAAGCCGTAGTAGAAGCCAAACAATTGAGGCAAGAAGCAGATTCAATCCACCAAAAAATCCTGGAACTTAATGAGAAAATCAAGGCGCTTAGGCAGGAAATTGGTGCTGTTTCCAAGGAAGCGGATTTATTCAGTAAGAAACTTGGCGAAGAAACTCTTGCTGACAAGAGAAAACGAGAAACCGAAGCTAGAAAGAAACGGGAAACTCATGAACAAGAAATCGCCAAGAAATTGCTTGAAAAATATCAAGCTGGAGAAAAACTCTCTCTCGAAGAGTTACGGGTTCTTTACGACAAAGGACTTGTGAAATAGCTCGATAACGTCGTAATTTTTTAGTACACTCTACTTTTCAACTCCACTATATCTTTTTATTAAACAGAGGCATTGCCAAAAAATGTAGGTAGATGCCTTGTGAAGACGATCAATTATCCCTTTTTCCCATTCATTGACAGCCATATTCATGTTATGCCAGCGAAAATGCTGCCTAAGTTCTTTCTTGACGCGATTAGACAAGAGACAAAAGGACTGATTGACTTCGAAAAAGGAGAAGATCCTAATGTCTTCCTTGAGTTTCTTGATCAAAATCAAGTGAAAAGAGCGTGGCTCATCAACTATGTTTCAAGCATCCACAAAGTAGGGTTTGAGATCAATGAATGGACGGCAAATTATGCTTCGACTGATCCAGATCGACTGATCCCATTCGGGTCAATTGACTTTGTCAACAGCAAAGATCCAGAAACCGATCTTGAAAGAATGCGAGATTTGGGTATTAAGGGAGTAAAATTTCATGGGCCCCACATTTGGCTAGATCCTGCTGCCCATTTCCTTGGGACACACGGGGGAGAAGCATTACAAATAACTTACGAGAGGCTAGAGCGATGGGGAATGCCACTGATGGTACACACTGGAACTAGTGTAATCCCCGGAGCGAGGAATCGCTTTGGCAATCCCCTATCAGTCGAAGACATTGCCTTAGATTTTCCTTCCCTCAAAATTATAATTGCTCACGCAGGCAGACCCTTGTGGGGAAAAGAAGCAGCCTTTGTCTTGAGGAGATTCCCAAATACATACTTAGATGTGAGTAGTATTCCTCCAAAGAAATTCAAGGAATTCGTGCCGGGCTTCCAAAAATTCCAGGATCGCTTGATATATGGAAGTGATTTTCCCGGGTTCGGAACCAAGCCTCCGATTGTTAATGCGCTGTGGTATGCTCAATCGGATTTATTCACTGAAGAAGCAAAGCATAACATGTTCAGAAGAAATGCCGAAAAACTAATTTCTTGATTTTTCGAGCTTCCTTGTGGCAACAACTAATTAATAGAAAATCTTCTAGTTATTCTTATGCCGCGGTATGATCCTAAAGATGTCAGAGTCTTGGTTACTGGTGCTTCAAAAGGAATTGGTTTTTCGATTGCCAAATACTTAGAAGCAAAAAACTATTTCGTCATAGGCACAAGCAGAAGTCCGGACAAAGCGATAAAAGAGAATCCTGGCATTAAGTTTCCCCTCCACGCCTTGGATCTCGCAGACGAGAATTCCATTTCGAATTTTGCAAGCGAGGTAGGAGAAACATACCATGAAATTAATGTCTTAATAAACAATGCAGGAAATGCCGTCGTTGGACCCTTGGAAAGCATGGCCACAGAGGATCTAAGAAAACAATTCGAGGTCAATTTCTTTGGAACCCACCAATTGATTGTTAGTCTTCTCCCGATTCTCAGAACCCAAGATCTTGCAAAAATAATCAATATTGGCTCCTTTGGAGGAAGAGTTGCATTACCATTTCAAGTACCATATAGTGCTTCAAAAGCAGCACTTGCAATCTATAGTGATGGTCTAGGAATGGAGTTAAAAGATTCTGGAATTCAAGTCTCGCTAATCGAGCCGGGCGATGTGAAAACTAGGTTCCATGAAGGACGTCATTTTACTCAAGGATATTACTTGGACCCCCGAGCCCAAAAGGCTGTAGAAATAATGAGAAGAGACGAAGAAAATGGGTTCAACCCCATAAAAATTGCTAAAAGAGTCGAAAAAATCATAAAGTCAAGGAATCCCAAGCCAAGATACGTCGTTGACTGGAAGTACGGCACGTTGGCCCGTTTGTTGAGAATACTGCCTACCAAGTTGACCAATAAAATTGTAGCAAAAATGTATGGCCTATGAGCGTTACTCTCAAAACAAGAGCAACAAGGTTTCCTTTTCCTAAGTCCTTTTGTTTCTTAGTTTCAATAGGGACACGAGATCTTTTTCAGCGGCCATCCCTTCATTTTTTCACTTTCTTCAAGAACCTCAACCTTTAGCATTTTATCTCCCTGTTCAATGTCATAAATGACTGACAGACCATCAATGACCTTTCCAAAAACGGTGTGTCTTCCGTCCAAATGGGGCTGGGGTTGCCGAACAATAAAGAATTGCGAGCCCCCAGTATTTGGTCCAGCGTGAGCCATGCTAAGTGCACCAATTTCGTGCTTGTGGGGGTTGCCTTCTAATTCATCAGGAATGCAATATCCCGGTCCTCCCCCACCAGTTCCTGTGGGGTCACCGCCTTGGATAACGAAATCCGGAATAACTCGGTGGAACATAACCCCATTATAAAATCCATTCTTTGCAAGCTCTAAGAAATTCTTTACGGTATTGGGAGCTTCGTTATCAAACAATTCGATAGTTATGTCTCCTTTCTCCGTTCGGATTACTACTTTACTACTCATCTCTCTCACTTTTCCGTAAGTCTTAAGCAATATTCTCTACTCCATTACAAAAAAAGAATCATTATTCCGACAATTTGATTTAGAACAACAAGAAATTTTAATTCGCCACGCCATGCTCAAATGAAAATGAATTCTCTTCTTGATCAACAGATAAAAGCTATTGATATTAAAGAAGCAGAGTTAGCTGGACCAAAGATCGCTGTTGTCTCCGATATCCATGCCAATATTCATGCATTACGAACTGTTCTTGAGAAAATTGATGAAATGGGAGTTGATGAAATCATCTGTGCAGGAGATACTGCAGGATACTACACAAGAATCAATGAAACAATAGATCTGGTCAAAAAGAAAATTCGATATCATTGCTTGGGAAACCACGATTTTGGAATTGTGGAATTCTGTGGAATCACTCAGCCCCGCTTCAACAGATTTGCTCGTCAAGCACTTCGCTTTCAAAAAGACAAGATCACAAGAGAAAACATCGAATGGCTTGCTCAGTTGCCAATACGGTTCTTGTTAAGGTGGAAAGAAAAAACAATATATCTTGTTCATGGACATCCGATCAAACCCTTTGAATACCTCATGGGATATAACGAGGATCGAACAAAAGAACTCGTTAGAGACGCCATCGAAGATGCAGACGCACACTACTTAGTGGCAGGACACACACATGTTCCGTTCATTCACAAAGAAAATGGGAAAGCATATCTCAACCCTGGAAGCGTAGGACAGCCACGAGATAAGAACCCAAAAGCAAGTTTCGCAGTTCTAGATCTAGGAAAGGGATCAGCAGAAACATACAGGGTGGCATATGACATCGATGCTGTGAAAAATGACGTGGAAGAGCATGGACTGCCAAAATATCTCTGGGAACGCCTAGAAAAAGGAATTTGACGCTTGGAAAAAACTCGAAAATTACGTGTCCAAAACTAGCAATTTGACGCTTGGGAAACCCAGAAATGAAAACACAGAAGGTTTAATAAGTTTGGAATCATATTATTTTATAGACCTACCATGTTTTACAAGTCCCTAGAGCTTCGGCCACGATTTGAAACAAAAAAACACGCGAAAAGAATTTCTTATCCGCACGGGCTGACTCACTGGGACTTTATTAATATCGCAATTGTCTCTTCCTAAAGGGGAAGAGGCAAAAGCGAAGTGGTAGGCGGTTTTAAGGTGATTGAGGTGACAAGCGAGTTTCGGAAAACCGAATCTCTGATGCATGATTTCATGACTGCAACAGATGACTTGAAGCAAGTGCAAGACAACTTCGATGACATCATTTCAGCACTTGCCTTGAAATTGAAAGGTGATTTGACCAGAACGGTGAAAATGCTCCTTAACGGCAAAGACAATCCCCAGATCTATACAGAAGTGATGCATGCCTTTGACGAATTAGATGAAACCCTGTATGAAGCAGAAAAAATTGAGCAAAACCTAAATGACTCGATCAACTCTATTTCTGGACTGGCCTTGCCTCCTAATGGAACAGAGCAACTGTTCGACATCCTTCATTACGAGGCAAGACAATTAAACCAACTAATTAAAGACCTACACCACTTACGAATGCTTGTAGAAAAATTGCAAAAATCAAAAGAAGAGGAAGACAAACTGAAACGTGATATTGCAGATCAACTAGATCATATGTTGACAGACTTCTCTCGCCTCCAAGATTATCTCAATCAAAACATTCCGATCTTGCACGAGATAATGCAGCAAATATTAGCAGGATTGGAAAACAGCAAAAGGTATTACAGCAATGCAGGGGTCTGACCGGCAAGCTGTTGCTAGTTTGGAAGGGGTCTTAGAACTCCCATGATCAAATGGCTTGGATTTGGTGTTCACGGAGATGGCTTCCCAGCAACCAATAGCCAAGCCATAATCTTCATCAAATACCATAACTCTAAATTTAGCATCCCTTTCTCAAAACAACATGCTGTTCCACTAGACATCTTGGCTAACATGGTAGTGTCGATGTTTCGTGAAAAGCATTAGTCAAACACGTTACATGTTCGAATCTGTTTTTCTTTAGTCATAATTTATTCTCATCTTAGTTTAGTGCCAATGTGGTAGCATTCCAGCTTCTGCGTATTAATAAGGCGCAAAAACCAATCTCTGTAGGAAAAGAACTAACGACTGTTTTCTTGTTTTGGAATGTTTGAAAGCTAACGTGTGATAGAATTTGATAAATTTCAACTATTCAGTTGTTTGTTACGAGTAAAAAAAATTCGAAAGGTTTAATTCATTCTAAAGAAAATAATACTCGTGGAAAAATCGGACGAAGTCAAAGAGATTGGAATCGAAAATTTCCAATTAACCCAAAAACTAGATTCAAATCGATTATCACAAGATCCAACCACGTTTGAAAGACTATTCACCTTAGCTCCAAGCAATCACAAGCAAACAATGAAACAAATGGTTCTCTCTGCATATGGCTCATCAACTGGACTTAAAGCTAGGACCATGAGAAAAGGCTACAAGGATTGGTCTTCGTCAAAGAGACAAAAGAAATTGGTTGCTCCAAATGAATTAAAACAGGAATTGATGGGTAAGCTCACCCCACTAGAACATCTAATTTTTTCTCAATCAATTCTTGCAAGCGATCTTGGATCAGCGAGCATAGTAGAAACAACCAATCGTAGCAAACAACTCATCAGCCGAGTCATCCGAAGACTGGTAAGAGGTGGAATGCTGAATTATGCGTATACTCCGCTTTTTGCCAATGTTGGGCTGAATCTAAAAATAGTGGAAATACAACTACGAAAAATGACTACCGATATCTTGCTTCCAGAGCCAGATTGGATATACGCAACCTGGCGCATTACCGATCCTCAGCCAGGTCTCTTCTTGCTCATTGCTATTCCGAAAGGAAAGGAAAGCTCGCAAATATTGATGAGGTATCTCAACAGGATTTCGCTCAATGCCAACGTGAAGGATGTTCTTGATTATGATATCGGCCACAATGGCATCCTATGGGAACGATATGGGAATCCTTATGCGATAGATCGCAAATCTCTTTCATGGATTCCAGAACCAGAGGGAGAAGGGATTATCCAGAAGGTGCCGATTGAAGTTCCGCTAGAATTCCCATTTGGAAGAGAAGAACTTGAAATCGCACAGATGTTGCAATTACACGGGAATATTCCTCTAAGACGAATTGAGCAATTGGCAAAGCAAACTTATCGCAGAGCAAAGGAATTGAAAGACTACGTAGAAAAATACTTGCTCAGTGGATGGGTAACGATAGGCCCGGCTTTCAATTATGAGGGATTTCATTTCTTGTTTGAGTATTCAGAGAAAAATCATGAAGCAATTCATAACTTAGCAAAGAGGCTACCCAAAGCAAACGTAGCCAGGTTACGGGGGTATGAGGACTTGCTTCTCTTGTTTGCAAGAGTAAAAAGTAAGGACCTCGCTTTGTTAAGGTCAGAGATCGAGCGCGAAGGACTTGATCCGAGTGGATTCTTCAATTCAAGGTCAGTCCTTCCAGGATACTTATCTTATTCCTATCCTATTAATCGATTCGATTTTGAAAAGAGAGAATGGATTTTTGATTTTGAGAAGTTCTTGGGAACTAATGGAACAGAAAAAGAAGCAGTAATCGAGTCTTAATAGCAGTGGCTGGAAAGCGTGTGCCTAGAATCTCCCGCTTGGGCCTATTAGATCCTTAATTGCGTTTTGATCGCCCTCACTTATTCTAATGGCAACTTCTTTCAGCATTTCCGGCGTAACTGACTGAGTATTGTGATCAAGTATCGCTACGACCTTGGCCTTTCTCGGCAATAAGGCAACGTAATATGAAAATTCTTCATCTTCAGAAAGGAATTCTTCCTTAGACAGCGATACTTTTGATGCCATGTCATCTGCCTTGTCAAGTAATGCTGAGGGGTGAATATCACCGTTTTTTTTGACATACGTGAACATTGGAAAACCGATTTGATTGAAAATCACGAACGCGCGAAGCATTTTTCTAATCTCCTAGATAGCGGTTTTAATAATTGCTGAAGAAGGCTATGGTTCTGTTTTGTAATCTTACTTATATTTTTACGGGCTCGATTATTCTTTTTGTAGAATCAAGAGGATTTCTTCTTCTTTGGTTTTCTTGTTCCCGGGCGATAGAACTTTAGGGTTTCGTAGTACTCCGTGATCATAAAGAATAAGTCGAAGCAGGCTTTTAGCATCTCTTGATCGTCGGAATAATCGAACTCCATTTGCAAGTGGGGTTCAGTGGGTGATTCTGGAGGACTTAACAGAATGTAGGAGAGATGTTTTTCCGTTTTCTTCAGTAGAGCATGCAACTGCTTTTGGTTAAGAAGCCCCCGTGTTTGGGCAAAGTTTGTCGTTTTGACCATATAGTGTTCATTTATCCATTTTGATTTTGTTTGAAAATCATCAATCTTAACGAATTCATCAAACCTTCTTCGAATGATGAACTTATTCCGGTAAGGTACCAAGTAGAGCTTGTGATCGGGCTCGACTAATTGGTTGTTTCTCCCGAATTTAAGAGCTAGGATTATTTTGTCCGTGTCATGCATTAGTTTTCCAATCAGCACAGAGTGAAAAGCAGTCCTGCTCTTGAGTGTGATAAACACAGAAAGCGCTCTCACTCCTGTGAGCTTGGGTTCGCACTTCAATTCGAGGTTTTCTGCAGTATGCTCAATTATTGAGAATTTCTTTACTCTACCTTTTAGATGAGGCTTGACTCCATCAATTATTTTAGCACGAGCTTTTGGGAGTTCTTTGGAGCCTCTAAAATAAGTCACAATATATCCTACAAGGAGAAAAAGGAGAATTCCGTAGCTAGTGATTAGCTCAAGCCATTGCACCCAATTTACCATATTCCTTCTCCACGCTTATCTGAAATGCTTCATTTAAGGAACCAGCGGTAACGCCATTGCTCTCTATCCGATCATTCTATGGTTGCGAAGGGTATCCAATTGAGGATGGGATTCGTTGATTTTACAAACGGAGCTCTGATTTCGTGCGAATTTGATTCTTGCGAATGCCGGGTCTCGATGAATGTGTCCACCACAGATTGAAGAATAGACAGTTCTCGCTCTGTCAGAACTCCTTCATCAATTATGAGCAGTGCTGTTTGTTTCCTCTGTCTAATTCTCGCCGATACGGTTTGGATGAAATTCAGAGATGTTGTTATCCCATTGTAAAGGGCAAGGAGAGAAAATGGCCAAATAATTAAGTGAAATCCTTCGTCTCGTTGTGAAGATAATTCATCAATTGCAATAGACATTGAAGTCAGATCTTCGGCATTTTCAAGCAAAACGGTTCCAGGAATAGCTTCCACTCCAGAGACATTAGTTCTAAAAGAAAAGGCATCAATGACAAAGAAATATTCATTCATGAGCGCCGTATTGACTAGCATTCCTTGGCTTTCCCCTTCTAGGGTCAATTCTTCAATAACATCTTCAGCGGATTGGGTTAGCGAAACAACAGCTACTGTTTCTTCCTTCTCCAGTTTTCCAATCACGTATTCTCGAATGAGCTTGTTTCTAGGTTCAGACTTGAGGCCTTGAAGCATGGCCGTAATACCTTGATGTGGAGGAATAAGCTCAGTTAAGGTCTTTATTAGCCGGATTGACACGCGTTTCACCCAGACATCCTTATTCTCCGATGGCTTCTCTTGCGGCATCGATGAGCTTTTTGGCCTTTGTTTCTGAAATGTTAGCGAGCGCAGCTAGCTCTTTTGGGTCTTTTTCAGCAAGGTCTTGGGCGCTAGATATTCCAACTGCTTGGAGCTGATCTCTTGTCTTCTTCCCGATTCCCTTGACCCGACTCAGAGCTACTTTTCTTTTCTTTCTGGGCTTAGCCTCGCTTGTTTTTTTTGGAGCTTCCATTGCTTCCATTTCCACAAATCCTTCACTAATTCCGGGACTCTCTTCAAATTCTCTTGGCTTATCGAATTTAGGCGCGCTTAATTTCAAAGGTGTTCCACCAATTGCTGCAATCACTTGAGAGCAGAACTCGATTCCAGCCAAGGGAAGATTTTTCCGATCTCCAGAGGAACCTAATCGTAACGCTTGGGCTTCTCTAACGACAGTATAATCAAGAATATCAGCATATTTCGACTCAATCAAGTAAGGCGCGTCATTTCGCGAGAAACCAGTTTCGCCTTTATAGAAGAGAAATGCCTGAGCACATCCAAGAATAGAATCAATCGCAATGAAAGTCTGCTCAAAAGCAACATCCTCCTCAGACATATCGGCAAGAGAAGGATCAAATACTGTGTTCACAAGATTCTGGAAATATTCAAGAGCCATTTCTCTGGCGTTCTGTTGAATCGCGTCGTTGGAAACCTCTAGGCCCTCAAAGGGATTTGTTCCCATCAGGGTTTCTCCCCTGGCAAGTAAACTCGCACGAATAGCGCCAAGACCGCCAAATGAACCTTCTTGAGGGAGGGCTGCGCTGGGAACAATTAGAACATCTAACAAAGTTGAAAAAATAGGATCCATTTGGTATGGCTTGAGCGTGTTTTGAACTTGTCGAATCATAGAGAGCGTTTCTTCGGGGGTAGACGCGGGCTTCAGAGCAAATACAATATCACAGTCGGATTCTCCCCCGACAATTGTCCCCTCAACCATGCTTCCGTAAAGGATCATTCCTTCAACAATATTGGATAATTCAGTGCTTGCTTGCTTTTTCAGTTTCTTAATCAACATGGTGTATTCAACGGGTCTTTGACTCATTCCTTCATTCACTCCGGTGATCTCTGTCATAGTACTATTGAATTGTAATAAAAGATAATCGCTCGGTTTTCAGTTTTGAGATTCGTAAACATGCGATTTCAATTGCGTCTTTGCAGGGTTCGTTATCACCCTTATGAAACATACCTTCGAGGATAGCTGAAAAATGATCCTCGAAAGCAGTGGTTAAAGGGAAAAGGTTACAATACCATTCATGCTCAACAAGTGTGATGACATTTGTGAAAACTCGTGACCTTGCGAAGTATGAGGGCAAGGAAGTTACTTTGAAAGGCTGGGTGTACCAGATTCGAGATCATGGTAAGATTATGTTTTATTTTCTAAGGGATGGATACGGGTTTTGCCAGATCACGATCAAGAAAAACATTGTGGGAGAAGATAATTTCAAAACGGCCAAAGAGATCTATAGAGAAGCAAGTGTCATAATTTCCGGAACTGTTAAAAAAGATGCTCGAGCTGAAGGTGGATTCGAAGTCCTTGCCAGCACAGTTAGAGTCTGGAACCCTTCTCATCCTCAGATTGATCAAGAGGTGACTCCTGATTCTGGTCCAGACATAATGCTAGATAAACGACATTTCGTTATTCGAGGAAGACGAACAAGAGCGATACTAAAATACAGAAGTGACGCTCTAAGGTATTTCAGAGAGTATTTCTACGAAAACGATCTCTTCGAAGTAACGCCTCCTCTTATCGTAGAAACCTTACCAGAAGGAGGAAGCGACCTCTTTGAAATCAAGTATTTTGAGAAAAAGGCCTATCTTTCACAATCATCACAGCTCTATCTGGAAGCAGCAATCTTTAGCCTTGGAAATGTCTTCACGATACTACCTTCATATAGAGCAGAGAAGAGTAGAACAAAGCGGCATTTATCAGAGTACACACACGTAGAAGCAGAACTCTCTTGGGTGGATTTTGATGATCTCACTGATTTTATGCAGGAAATGCTGATTTATGTTATCAAACGATCCGAAGAAGATAGTGAAGACGTTTTCAGTGATTTAGACATCAAACCCTTCAAACCCAAAACCCCATTCGAAAAAGTCCCATATAAAAAGGCCTTAGAAATTGTAAGAGAGCTAGGATGGGAAATTGAAGACGGAGAAGACATTTCTGATGCCCCGGAAAGAGATCTAGTTGCCAAATATGGCAATCCAATTTATCTGACAGAGTTTCCAGTCAACATGAAGCCTTTTTATCATAAAATATCCGAAAAAGATCCTTCCGTCACGCTTAGTGCCGACTTGCTCGTGCCCGTTGTCGGTGAACTTATTGGTTCCGGCGAGAGAGAAACAGATCTCAACAGCCTGCTTACAAGACTAAAAGCAATGGGCTTGAATCCGGATCCATATTACTGGTACACTGACTTGCGTAAATATGGATCAGTACCTCACAGCGGATTCGGTTTAGGATTTGAGCGATTCGTTCAGTGGGTGCTTCAAGTTGAGCACATCAGAGACACGACTCTATTTCCGAGAACCAGATTTCGACTCAGGCCCTAGGATGTATGCTTAGAAGTTGCTATTCAAAAAAGAGCCTTGGAATCTTTGATTGGGGAAAGACGAATCTTCGTGATGAATCCAGTGAAAAACGCAATATGCAGTAAGCAAATGTTTTTTTCGACTTCCTTGAACATATGCGTGTCTGACTTTTAGTAAAGGGGAATGGTTATGCTTCATGATGTAATACCAGTTTGGGAAATTGCAGATCCCAAATTTCTGCTCACAAAAGAAATGCGAGCAGCAGAAAAAAACATGTATGCCTCAGGTACTGATCCGATGATTCTTATGCATCGAGCCGGAGAGGCCACCGCAAGAATAGTCCTCAAAAAAATAAAGAATATCAGCAATGCAATCGTCTTTAGTGGGTTTGGCAATAATGGTGGAGATGGCTTTATTGCGGCGAGCAAGCTTCTGGCGGAAGGAATTCCAACACATGTTTTTCTTGTAGGAACCAAAGAAAAGCCTAGCAGTACCGAGGCAAAGGAGGCTTTGGCTACTCTTTTGAAATTCTCAGAAAAAGAACCGACGAGATTTTCAAAGTTTGGCAAAAAGGAGAAGAAAATCGTAGACGAGCTGGTCGATGAGAAAACCGTTATTCTGGATGCATTGCTTGGAACAGGAATCCATGGAGAAGTTAGAAGCCCAATCAAAGAAGTATTGAAAACCTTTTCTGGCTATGAAACAATTGTTAGCGTTGATATTCCTAGCGGGTTGGATTCTGATACGGGAGAATGGTTGGGTCCCAAATTTGACCCAAAATTCACAGTGACCTTTCACAAACCCAAATTGGGAATGAAGGGGTTAGTGAAGAAAAAGAAAGTTGTCGTAGCCGACATCGGCATATCTAAGGAAGCAGAGCATTACATAGGAATTGGGCATTTAGCAGAATTCTGGCCAAAAAGACCCGCGGAGACTCATAAAGGCAAGAATGGCAGAGTAATGATAATTGGTGGGAGTATTGAATATATGGGTGCGCCTGTGCTTAGTGCCATGGGTAGCTTAAGAGCGGGAGCGGATACCGTTAGGATTGTCGTTCCTGATGCGATTAGCCAAGTTGTGGCAGGAATCTCTCCGAACTTTATTGTAACACGAGTGCCAGGACAATATCACCACCCCTCTAATGCAAGATCAATAGCAAGACTAGCTTTAGATAGACATGATACTGTTGTAGTGGGAATGGGAATCAGTAATCAACCAGAAGCGTGGGCTTTTGCGAGAGAATTTGTCAAAGAAGTGAAAGGAAAAATTAAGCTAGTACTTGATGCTGATGGAATACGAGCATTCCAAGGTTACTTGCATATTCTCGAGGATTCAAATGCTATTTTAACCCCGCACAAACGAGAACTTGCATGGTTAATGAATGATGACAAGATCCCTAAGACCTATCTAAAAAGGGCCGAATATATTTACAAAAAAGCGAAAAAGCTGGGAATAACTATTCTTCTCAAAGGAAGATATGATTTGATCAGTGATGGAACAAGAGTACTGGTAAACCCAGCCGGGCATCCCGGCATGAGTGTTGGCGGTTCTGGCGATGTTCTGGCAGGGGTAGTCGGCTACGCGTCTTCAATGATTGAAAATCGGCTCTACGCCGCAGCAATGGCGGTTCACGTTACTTGCAAGGGAGGAGAAATTGCAGGTGATAGATACGGTAATTCACTAGTTGCCACTGACATTCCTGATGGAATGGCTGTATACTTAAAAAGAGCTGAGGTTAATAATTAATCTCGTAAACTCACCTTTCAAAGCGTTTCTTAGACTTTTATGAGAGAAGAGAGAAATGTTGCCAAATGAGGTCTGGATGGTAACTGTTTCTAAATCACAAATTCGACAGCTTCAAGCGAATCCATGAACACGAATTTTGCAAATTCCGCGAATGTATCTCTTAGAGGTTCGGGTCTAATTATTGTCTCGACACCAAGAAGTTCTTCCAGTTTATTCTTAAGCTCTTCTTCATTCAA
>JALTMP010000168.1 GCA_027001645.1 Candidatus Heimdallarchaeota archaeon | reverse complement strand
TGCGGTCTCCTTAAAACTATTATTTTTCTCGAGAGCTAGCAAAAGAAAACTCACTTGATGAGGATTTCGTAGAAAGTTTGCGCAAAAGCAAGCACTGCAGTCGTGGTGATTGGTCTCTCAGCAAAAGTAATTACACTAAAAGGCGGGAATGAGCTTCAGTTAAATTCATGTAATGAGGATTTTTCCCATTAATCTTGTTTCCTGAATCAAAGGAGGTGCAACAATCTATCTTCCTCCAAAAACACTGATTCTGGATTTTCTTGCGATTCTTGGAGAAAGACATCGTGCTCAAAGGGAGCGAGAATCAATGAGGAGTTAGGTCTACTGATAATAGAAAATGAAAACAAGAATGAATTAATGAAAGCTTTTTCAATACTTGCTTGATTAATTCTTCTCATGCATTATCTTGGTGCCCATGTTTCTATAGCAGGAGGGTTACACAAGGCCTTCAACGAAGCAAGAAAACTAGACATAAACACTTTTCAGGTTTTCACGCGGAATCCACGAGGCTGGAAGTTTAAGCCCTTAGATGATGATATTATTGCGAAGTTTCATCATGCAAAGAAAGAATCTGGCATTGAGAAAATAGTAAGCCACATGCCATATTTGCCCAATCCATGTAGTCCTGATCTAGAGCAGTTTCAAAAATCATTGGAGGCTTTGCTAGAAGAACTTGATAGATGTAGCAAGCTGGGGGTCCCTTTTGTTGTCATGCACATTGGACATCATAAGGGTCAAGCAGAAAAAGGCTGGAAAAATTTCAAGATCGCACTCGAAAGAGCCTTTGAAGTTATTCCGTCCAACGTTATGCTTCTTGCTGAGAATTCTGCTGGAGAGAGGAACAGTATTGGAACAACGCCTGAGGATCTCCAAAAGATACTGGCGATGGCGGAAGAACTTGGGGGAAATTCTCGGAATTTTGGGTTCTGTTTTGACACGTGTCATGCTCACGCGGGAGGTGCTGATTTGTCAACACCAGAAAAATTTGCAGAAGCATTAGACACTTTTCATGATGCTATAGATCTTTCAAGAATTCAAGTAGTTCATTTGAATGACGCAAAAGCCCCTCCGGGTTCCGGCCTTGATAGACATGAGAACATAGGCGATGGAACGATTGGGATTGAATCGTTCAAGTGGTTCTTAAATGAAACAGACCTAGCGAGGCGAGTTCCTTTGATTTTAGAAACACCGATAAGGAAAGGCGGAAAATCTCATGTTGACGATCTCAGAATCCTAAGAAAAATCGTTCAAACATGAATAGGATATTCTAAGGCCCTTGAATGCCTTCATATTGCGTGAATTCGCCAAGGTTTTCCCCCAGCTTTTCTTGAAGGGTTTTCTTAATAACGTCGAGGACTCGAACTAGTTCGTGAGAAGTTAGTTTGAGGCTTAATAATTCGGATTCTAATTGAGAATTCTTTTTTTCTAACTCAGCGAGTCGCGTAGCCAAATCATCATCGGGTAGTAATGTCTTTTTTTGGTCTTTCTTACGTGGACGCGCTTTTTGTTTTTCCTTATTCGGAGAGGGTGAAGGAGCTTCTAGAAAAGTGTCTATTGGAATATATCCTAATTTTCCCGACTGGTTTTGAGAGTCTGAGGAAGGTGTTTCCATGGCGCCTCAATGTATTTGATGATAGAAACCAGTTATAAACTTATACTACAAATAGAAAGCTAATTGATTAAGCATGATCATGAGCTTATTCTTGGAGATGATTTGTCTCTTTAATAGCTAAGAAGATCCCCATCAAGATGAGAGTAGCTCCAAATGCTTGACGAAGAATCACTTGTTCCCCAAAATAGAGGGCAGAGATTATGAAAGCTACAAGGACTTCAAGCAACAGAATGATTGCTGAGATGCCCGCGTCAATGTTCTCCAATGATCCCAAGTAAAGCAATAACGGAATAGTGCTACAAAAAATGGCGAGATATATTGCTGCGACAATAGCTTGGAGTGGAAATATTAATGGCTCGTTTGAAAAGAAAAGAACACCCATTGCCAAAAAAACGGTGTAGAACATGCTGGCAACAAAAATGTCTTGTGAAATCTCGGAAGCATGAGAAGAATGAGAATTCTCCCGTGGATGCATGATTTGCATTTTCTTCGTAAATACTACGTATAATGCCCAGATGGTGCCAGCGAGAAAGATTGTTAGAACACCCATTACATATTGGACTCTTGTCGCGCTAACCCCTCCTGAATCTTGGTTTGTGATGAAGCCAACTCCTATGAGGCCAATAGTTGCTGCCAAGATCTTTTCGATTGTTAAGCGTTCCCGAATCATGAAGTATGCAAAAAACGGTACGAGAATGGAATAACTATTTACGAGCAAAGCAGACTGTCCCGCAGGAACCCATTGCTGCCCAACAAATTGCAAAAGATACGCAATGGCATTAAGTAATCCTACTATCGCCATATCTTTGCTTGTAAGCACCCGTTTCACAGAACGAGGGAAAAGAATACCGGCAGTTATCGAGGCAAAGAAAAATCGTAAAAGGAGAAATAAAACCGGAGTTGTGTACTGGAGACCATAAGTAATCGCCGGAAAGGAAGTCCCCCACAGTATTCCTGCCAGTACTAATAATGTGATGTCCCTTTTTTGAGAACTCATGGTAGACACTAACCAGAGACCTAAAGAAGTGATTAAAAGAAATTCTCTAGACAAACAACAACACGGCATTTGTTGAGAGTATATTGTATATTTACAAGATCGTTGAATCCAAGTAATTATTTAGAATTCTTGCGTAATAATAGGGATTCTCAATGACGCTCAAATGTCCTGAATCGGGGATGATGAATAGCTCTGCATCACTTAGTCTGTTTTCCATAATTTGGTGATCCTTTAATGGAGTCAGTCGATCATCAGCACCTACAGTTATGAGAACAGGGACATTAATTTCTTCGAGCATAGGAGTGTGATCAAGCCTGCGGCCCATTCCAAGGGATGCTTGGATTACTCCCATAGAGGAAGCGTCTCTGATCATTTCGTCAACTTTAGCACTGATTTCTGGTCTTTCCTTCAAGGTGCTGGGGGAAAGTAAAAGGGACATAAGATCATGAATAAGGAATTCATGACCATGCTTTTCGACTCGTTTTGCGATTTCTTCCCTTTTTTTGCCACCGTCAGTGTCGGAAGAAGACCTAGTGTTTGAAAGAACAATACCATTAGCCATTCTCGGGAATAAACGTTCAAAAGCAAGTGCAACGTATCCTCCCATCGATGTTCCTCCAATTACCAAATTGTCATATGCTTCATCTATGATGATTTGGTATGCAAGAATGGCATAATCTTCCATCAAGGCAATTGATCTTCCTGAAAAAGGCGCAGATTTTCCAAAACCGGGAAAATCAAAGAGAATGACTCTCCAGTTCTCACTTAATAAAGGAAGAAGATCGTGGTACATTGTGAGGTTCAGAGGAAATGCATGAAATAATACTAGCAGGTTTTTGGAATGCCCGTGTGAAAATGTGTTCAGAAATGCTGGGCTAACGCGAAACATTAATTCTTTTTCGAGAAAGTGATTGAAAAAGAATTCTATTTTTTCTAAGCTTATTAGTCCTAATCGTTATTGATTGAATGATGCGTTCTCATAGGAATTTACTATAAGGAGTATCAATCTTTATCTTAAGAAAAAAATCTTGAACTGCTCAAGGGGCTAAAAACATTAGAAAATACTCGCAATCATTTCACAATTTTTCTGAAGAATATGTGGCATTTATTTTCCGTAAGTATTTTTTAACTGCGTATCATGTTAATAGTTAACCCCCAATAAGTTGGGCGATTTAACCTTCTTTGATTAAGAATTTGAAACAGAAAATGGGGCTCATGAAGATGTTGGAGCAGAAACTGGAAGAAATAGTATCAATTTATAGAGAGGATGCTGAGAGCGTATATAATACGTGGTTCATAAATAATGAAGCAAGGCTAAAGGCATTTAGATCGATCCGCAGGGGAGTCCTTCAAGTAGTTGAGGATATTAAACAAGACATCTTTCCTAATGATTTTAAGGGTTCTTCGTTAGAATTTGTCATTTCTGCAATTGCAGAACAAAAACAAGTTTTTGAGGGAGCAGCTCACCCCTTCTACTGGAAACCTAAATTGCGCATTCCAGACATTTATGAATCCCAGGAAAACAAGAAGTATTTCGGACAATTTCTTGAGAATTGCTTGAACGCAAAGAACGAGAAACAGCTTATTAAAGAAATTATTCGACTGGACTCGAGGAAAATAAAAGGTCTTGGGCCAGCAGTAGCCAATATTCTTTACTTCCTTCATCCAACAATCATTCCACCTTTCAATACGGCCATTGTAAGAGGATTCAATCTCTTGTTCGGAGAGAAAATCAAGCTAGGGAGCTGGAAAGATTATCTTAAAATGAGAAGTGTACTTATTGATGTCATCGCCCAGAACAAGAATCTATTCTCCAAAGACTTGGGGGACATTTCGGGGCTCCTTTTTGACATAGGGGTTGCCAAAATCATCATTGACGAAAATGCATCATTAGCTGAAGAAAAATACGCCAAGAAAAGAGATTCTATCCTGCAAAAACGGCACAAACAAGTTCAAGAAGAACTAGAAGAAGAGAATACACACACGAAGATTCAGTATTACTTGTTGAAGATGGGAAGATCTCTTGGCTACGATGTTATTGTAGCGAAAAATGATAAAACAAGAAGCTACAATGGTGAAAGTTTTTCCTTTCTTTCATTGCCTAGATTTCCAAAGCTCGAGATTGATCCAGAAGTGGGAAAAACAATTTCACTAATTGATGTTCTCTGGTTTAGAGAGGGGACAAATGACATTGTTTGTGCGTTTGAGGTTGAGAAAAGCACTACGATTTACTCAGGAATGCTCAGACTATTAGATTTAGCAGCTAGTTGGCCACAATCTGATCCGGCAAAACTCTACTTAGTCGTGCCAAAAAAAAGAGAAAAAGAAGTCATTGCTCAACTCAAGAGACCTTCAATGAAAACCAGCCAAGAAAAAATCTCATACATTCTGTTTGATGACCTATGTGATCATTTTCACTCTATCTGCAAACTAGGTGATGACCATACAATATTAGCAAAAATAGCTAAGTGTCCCTGCTAGGGAGAAGTGGCATAACACCATTTTGAAGCGTAATTGAAAGAATTGGGGGAGAAGAAGAAAATTCTCTGTTTGATCAGTCTATTCTTATTGCACGCCTTGGTCGATCATCGCACGTGCGACTTTGAGGAATCCAGCAATGTTGGCACCCATTAAGTAATTGCCTGGATGACCATATTCTTCTGCGGCTTTTGCGGATTCTTCAAAGATGTTCTTCATGATGTCTTGGAGTTTCTTGTCCA
>JALTMP010000167.1 GCA_027001645.1 Candidatus Heimdallarchaeota archaeon | reverse complement strand
TGAATTAACAGAATATGAAGAATTATCATTCTCGGAGCTCCAGCGAAAAATACAGGGTAGAACAGGGGATAAGATTTCTCCAAGCGTATTGTCATCCACCCTGGCGCATCTAGAAGACTATGGCGTCCTCAACAGACGCGTAATTACTACTGAACGTCCTGTTAGAGTAAAATATTCCCTCACTCCAAGTGGAAGAAAATTGTTGGTTGTTCTCTCTGTTCTGAAATCGTGGGGTTTCCATTGGGGCAAGAAAGAGATCAAGAAATGCGATCTGAAAACCTGCAAACACCAACACATTCCTCTCATTCCAGAAGAAGAGCTAGCAAAATACCTTCGTTAGCCCTGCTTCGCTTTAATATCTAGAATGTTTTCACACCATCACCCTCTAAGCCTATATACTTCCTTTCGAATCGGATTGCTCTAGTTTGCTGTTTTCGAGATGGCATGAAATAACGATCGTAGTCATGGCTCAGAAATTCTGACTTCCATAAACATATTCAACTATTGCTTGGTGCGCCCTTATTCAGTAATTTCAATTCAACAGATCGGAGCTAGAAATTAAATCTGAAAATCTGATTGGTTATTGAAAGCGAAAAAATAGTAAGTAAGAAGTACATAGTATTCCCATGCACCTAATGTTTTGGAGAAAACCAAGGCATCGTTTTGACATAGTTGTTGCAAAGACTATGATTGATTTTTCTCGCTTAGCGTATAAAGATGAGCCCGAAATTCGGGAAGAATTGGCGAGCAAGGGCTTTGAATTTCAAGCATTTCTGAATGATGATGAAACGGACACCCAGGGTTTTGTTGCCACGGACTCTTCGAAGATTTACGTGGCGTTTCGTGGGACTGAAAGCATTATCGACTTTTTTACCGACATTCTTATCGTGAAGACTCCGTTTCCTCCAACTAGGAGATGGCTTTTCAAGCCCAAGGCTCATTTTGGATTTGTTAACAGCTACGAGAGTGTAAAAAACCAGTTGCTTGATCTTATCAGCACTTTGTTGTTATCTCGGCCCTATGAGGTTTATCTCACGGGACACTCTCTTGGTGGAGCGCTTGCAACCCTTGCCGCTATTGATATTCGTGAGAGGTTTAGACCTCATGTTTGTGTTTATACCTTTGGGAGCCCGAAGGTTGGAAATCGTTGGTTTAAGTGGAAGTTTAATCGGAGCGTGAGGAACAGTTTCAGAGTTGTCCACGATGATGATATTGTTGTTTGGTTGCCTCCTGGGGGCTTTCATCATGTTAAGACGCTTGTCTTCATAGATTCGAATGGAAATATCGAAGTTAATCCTTCGCTTCCGAAAAGAATTATTGAGAGCATGGATGATGCTCTTGCCGCGATTTCGGGAAGTGCGATCAAAGATCACTTCAGTAAGTATTATCATAAGTGGATCACAAAGAATTACGAAGAGCACATGGCAAAAATGGCAAAGATGTAGCCGCTTGTTTCTCATTTGAGACTTTCGAGAGGGGGAAATTTCTTTAGATCATAACCAACTATGAGTTGCTCCAGTTGCTCTTGGGAAAGCTTGCGTTCCTCAACAAGTGCGTACAGATGAGCAAGTACTGACCGTGCCGCGAGGGGGTATAGTTTTGGGGGGATATCGTCTTTGTACACGTGTTTTACAATATCCATGATTTGTCCAGCCCCTCGTTCTAATGCTTGTTCTATTGCTTTGTGCCGTTCCATTCTGTGAGTGATGTAGTCTTGCAATGCTTTGTGAGGGGAGAAAAGCGGAGGTCCGTGTCCAGGAATGATCATTCTGAGCTTAAGCTCAAGCAACAATTTGAGGGATTCTAAGTACTGAAGAAGATCACCTTCTGGAGGGTTAATTACGACTGTCCCTATTCCTGCCATTAAATCGCCCACTGCAGCAATTCCAGTGTAAGGGTGATAGATTGTAATACTCCCTCTTGTATGCCCGGGTGTATGTATTATTACTAATTCACTTTCTGGGTTATCATTTCCACTTGGTAGGGGGATTTTTTCCGGAATATCTTCAAGGGGCAGATCTATTTGTTGAGATATTCTTTGAATCGTATGTTTGTGTGCTAAGACTGGGACTTCAAAGTGTTCCAAGATTGCTGGCACGGCTTCGAAGTGATCCTTGTGATGATGTGTGAGAATAATACCAGCTAGTCTCTTCCCACGCGATTTCTTGTGCAGTAAGACATTAACTAAGTGTTGTTGTGACTTAGGATTTCCAGCCCCCGGATCAATGACATAGTATTCCTCTGCTCCAATGCACACGAGGTTTGTGGCTATAGCAGGAGGGATAGTGCTAGAAATAAATGGGATAACTTCGTAGTTGGGAGCAAACTCTATAGGAAAAACAATTCCATGGGGCATATCTCCTTTTTCTGCAAGGATTTGTGCTGCTGAAGCGTACTGGGTGGTTGCAAGTGTTCTCAGAACATGAAGCACTGGAGGAGGGATTCTGGCCTTCAATTGATTAAATTCTTGAAGAATGTTTTGTGGAGAAATCCATCGTGCGCCCAGATATTCTCTTGAGTGGGGAAAGAGTTCGTGCTGATTTTTCCACGGGAAAAAATAGTACCTTGCCACGTAGATTCGCGGTGAATACGGGGGCGTCGTCTGAGTGCCTGCGTATATCATCTTGTCAATTGGAAGTTGCCAAAATTCGACTCCTGTTTTGTCAAGAACGGCTGGAAAATCAATTTCGTCACGAAGCAATTTTTGACGCAGTAACTGGAGTGATTGTGTTCTTAGTGCTCCCTTGTCGGTTAGAAGTACTCCCATTTCTTCAAAATATTCTCTAATCACCGCAATTCTATACGCTTTTTCGGGGATTTCCCCCTCTACAAGATCATTTGTTCCTCCCATGAGCCGAGCCATTTCTATATCCTTTGGATCTACCGCTCCACCAGGAAAAACATGGAAACCCGGGAAGAAGGAGGAAGACTGAACTCGTTGCGCCATTACGATTTTGATTCCATCTCTAGTTTTAACAATGGGAGTACCCGTGGCTGCGTAAATGGTTCGAATCTTCATCGGACATGTTGTCGTTTGAAGCGAACAATATAAGCTTGCTATTGTCGGAATCCCATTTTGCCAAATTTCTGAATGATGAGGTTAGTGGAAAGAAGTGAGTGTTATGGGTTATACTTGCAATGGCTACTCTAATGTGCCGGAAGATAATGGCTTTTTTTATTCATTACGTGCCATTTTTTGATTCCCACATAAATTAGTCAAAGCCGCTACCTCGTAGTTGGGGTTTGCAACTTTTGAGGCTTCTCTCAAAAACAACTCATGGGGAATTCGGTCAATGCCTCTGGGCTTCTTTTGCGTCCTTCACTTTTGGCATCTAATTATCTATATGCTAACTTTTCACCTCAATGATGAAAACCCTCTTTTTCACTTGTTCTAATAGGTATCTCCAGAATTCTCTTGACATGCTTCCAATAGTTTGATTTGAGGGATGAAGCAAATATACTTGTTTTTCGTTAGCACATGCGTGTCTAGCAGAGAGAACCTAGAAACTTGGTTAAGAGAAAACGACGTCCCCTACTCCTTTTATGACTTTGAAGAAGAAGTTAGAAGCGTTGAGCAAGCTTCCAAGCAAACTGGCTTGCCGCCTCAAGCTTTTGTCAAGTCGCTAGCCTTGAAGACCCCCAAAGAAGCTTTTGTCTGTATTATCCCGGGAAATAAGATGCTGGATCGTGGAAAAGTAGCCAAGTTGCTCGAAGTAGGTAAGAAGAAGATAAAAATCCTAAAACCAGAGGAAGTGAAAACTCTCATTGGTTATCCTGCAGGTGGTGTTCCTCCCGTTGCTTTGAATTGTAAAGTATTTGTCGATCGGAGCGTCCTATCGATGGAAACGATCGTGGGAGGTGGTGGAAGCATCCAGTCATTATTAAGAATTCCCGGGGACGCGGTTTTGAAAATGGAGCACGTGGAAGTTGCAGATCTCTGCGTTGATGCCCTTTAACTTTCTGTCGATTTCCATCCCTTTTAATTCATACTCGGACCATTGGATAGATTTTCTCAATGATTTTGCCGAGCCCTGGGTCATTCGGGGGTCCTGTCCAGATGATTTCTTTATTGACACAAACAATTCTTGATGAGTGCTTCTTTAAGAGGGAAAGATCATGATGGATGCTGATGATTGTTATATCATTTTCATGATTGAGCCTTTCCAGAATCTCCATGATTGATGTTGTCATTTTGAAGTCTAGTGCAGAAGTTGGCTCGTCAAGCAAGAGGATCTCTGGTTCCAAAGCAAGTGCTCTTGCGATAAAGACCTTTTGTTGCTGTCCCGAGCTCAAGTGCCCAATCGGACGTTTTCTCATTTCAAACATTCCCACTAACTTGAGAGCATGATGAACTTTGGTCCAATCTTCTTTAGTTGGTCTCTTGAAGAAGCCTATGCGTGGATATCTTCCCATCATGACCACGTCTTCAACCAAAGCCGGAAAATTTCTGTCTATAGCCTGAAGCTGGGGAACATAGCCAATCCGATAGTGTTGGGACTTGAAAAGGTTTCTTCCGTACTGAAGTTCTTCACCATAGATTAGTATTTTGCCGCGGTATGGCTTTACAAGCCCCAAGATTGCTTTCAAGAGAGTTGTCTTTCCTGCCCCATTTGGACCGCAGATACCGATTATTTCTCCCTTGTATACTTTTAAACTAGCATTATTCAAGGCAAGGGTTGTCTGATAGGCTACTGAAACATTTCTTAGTTCGATAACTGGGGAAGAAAGATCTATGGCTTGATGCTCATAGTGAATGTGTTCTTCGTTTGTAAGATGATGGTTTGTCATTTACTGTTCCTCCGATTTGCTTTTCTCCACGAGAAGAATCTTATCATCTGCATGAATGTGAGGCTCCGTGCTTATTTCTTGGCACTCGCCAAGCATGTGTGGCTGAATGTCCATGCTGTCCTTGCAAACTGGGCACTCAATTGTTCCCGCTTTTCTCTTGGGTGAGAATACGAAAGAGACCGCAAAAATGAAAGTGACAAGCATTACCATTGTTGCTCCTGAGGGCAAGTCGTAAATGAAGGACAAAAGTAGGCCAAAAAATGAAGAAAAGATTCCAAAGACAATGGACAAGAGAATCATTCTATCAACGCTGTAAGTCCATTGATATGCGGCAGCAGCCGGAGTTACTAGAAATGCAAAGACAAGCAACGCTCCGATTGCATTCAGCGAAACATCAATTGCAAGTGCTACTAACACTAAGAATAGGTAATCCATGAATCTAACTGGAATACCCATTGCTTTTGCTAGCTCAGAATCGAACGTGATAATATACAGTTCTTTCTTTACGAGGAAAACAACACTAACTACGAGAGTTGTGAATAT
>JALTMP010000166.1 GCA_027001645.1 Candidatus Heimdallarchaeota archaeon | reverse complement strand
GTTAGAATCTGTCATTTTTGTTCCTCCTTTACTTAGAATTTATCGGTTGTTTTGGCCAGTAAACCCAAACCGTAGCACTTGCTGCGACAAGAAGGATCAGGGGGAAAAGTATGTAATCAATCCAATTGGCTTCATTCGCTAAGATCTCTTTGATTTCGTCAACATTTTCACCTTGTCTTAGGCCAAGAGCGGGAATGGAGCCAATTAAAGAGGCGGGTGGTGCAAACGCAGTATCATTTTCAAATAGCACCACTGTGAGGAAGAACAAACTTCCTAAATCGAATAATTCTGTCCCTTCTTCGTCGCCATGTCCAGCGTTTCCAGTCGTAAACTGAATTGCAAATTCCAAAGTTGTTACATCATTTGCTTCTGTTCCTGCTACTTGCAAGTTCAACTCTGAGTCAAGCAAGGCTGGAAAACGAAATTCATCTGTTGCGGAGTAATAATCTGCCTTTACCGTACCATTGCTGAGAACCCCCCCGATTACGTAAGTTAGGGGCTCTTCCTCACTTGTGCCTGCCTCATCGTGTCCACCGGTTGTCTTGAACCCGATTCCTCCAAATCCCGTTCCTTCAAATGTGAGGAGAACGAACAAGTATGATCCGTTATGCGCCAGATTAATCGTGGTCTCTATCTGGGGTAATGAGAGGAGACCATCACTTGAATACACCGATTGATCTAGGACTCCATCAATGCTTGGTGCATTCTCAACAAATGGGATCAAGGCAGTTCCTCCCTCGTAGGCCGTATCTGCTGGTTCGGCCCCGTGGCCGTAAACACCGGACAGAGACAGCATAGCAATAAGGAAGACGCTTAATATCCCAATTTTTACTAAATTCTGTTTCATTGTTGTGCCTCCGTTTTTTGTTATGAGCTACACTAACTGTAGTTATGCTGGTATTCTCGAACAAAATATAACTCTTATGGATATATCAACTAAGGATACATCAATTTTTTGCAAATAAATGAGCGAGCCAACAAAAAATCGGATAACCGAAATCTTGCTAGAATAGAATTCTCATAAGGATAGAATTTTCATAGCTATTTCCCTTCGTTCTTCTTCACTCAGCATTCTTCCGTAATTTTGACCAAATTTTATGCCAAAACCATCATTTGGCTTACGAGGCAATATGTGTAAATGCACATGAGGGACTTCTTGTCCAGCATCCTTCCCGTCAGCAATAAAAAAATTGAATGCTGTTGTTTCAGGAAAGGCCTTGCCAATTTTCTCCTGAATATCCCTCCCAATCTTGAATAGTTTCAAGAAAGTGCTTTCTGGGAGATCTGCAACTAGTGTAGAATGGGTTTTTGGAATCACTAGTGAGTGCCCCGGGTTGACCGGCATGATGTCAACAAACGCCATGACTTCCTCATCTTCATAAAGTTTGGCCGCAAAGAGCTTTCCTGTAATTATTTTACAAAATACGCATTTGGTTTGATCTTCCATATTAGAGAATTGGAATCTACTCTCTATAAACTTGTGACCCGCTTGCTAGAGAATATTAGAACACCAATAAACTTTGACTGTTGACTCATGCCTTCTCGGTAATGAACGGTTTCATTAAGTTAAGCATTCAAAAAATGGCATAAGCTAGGTTGTGTCATCAAACGAAAGGTTTTAAAGCAGAAAACGAGTATTATACCATAGGTATAATACCGAAGGAGGTGGACTGGATGAGCATATTCAGAGACTTCGACAGAATGTTTAGAGATATGGAAAGAGAAATTGAAGAATTGATGAGAAGAGCATTTACCGCACCATCCGAAGGAGCCAAAACATTTGGTTATACAATGTATTGGGACTCATCGATGGATAAGCCGGTTATTAGATACTTTGGTAACGTCAACCCCACGACAGGCGAGCTATTGGAAGAAGGCTGGAGAATCCCATATACTGAGACAAGCTATGACAAAGACAAGAAAAAGTACTTGATCATTGCAGAGTTGCCCGGTGTTCAGAAGAAAGACATTAAATTAAAAGCGGGAAGCAACCATGTTACCCTAACTGCCGAAACGGAGGATCGAAAATACAAGAAGCGGATTGATTTCGACGAGGAAATCGATCCCAACAGCATAAAGGCTCACTTCAAGAATGGGCTACTTGAAATAGAGGTTACTCCAGTCAGTCCCCCTGAAGAGGAAGAAACAGAGATTCAAATTGAATAGGCGTCTTTTCCTTCTCCCTCGCCTTTTTTCCTTTTATTGATTATTTTTAATACTGAAGCATTTGATCTTATATTGGCAGAGATGATGACCAACTGGTTTTCCGGAATGGTGAAGGAAAGTCTGGAGCTCTGATCTGCTATTTAACAATCCAACAATCCTAAAACGCATTGAAGATTTCTCTTAAAGATTTTTTTGAAGCGAGTTGCTTATATTGCAAAAAGATGGATGCGGGTTGAATGATTGCCAGTGATACCCAGTTGAAGAGGAGATCACCACTAGTTATCGGCGTAACCGCTACAGTAGGTTTGATTAGTTTTCTGGCTAATACGGGTGCTGGTATTGTGTTTCCGATCTTTCCCAAATACCTTGAGCTTTTCGGGGGTGGCCCAACACAGTTGGGTTATTTAGCTGCGATTTTTTCGTTCACCGCGTTTGTCTTTTCTCCCATGATGGGTTGGATGGGAGATAAGATCGGCCGAGTAAAACTCATCGTTCTTAGCATGATTGTCTTTGCTCTCTCTAATCTTTTGTATGCTGAAGCCGATTCGCTAGTAGTCTTATATATTGCCAGAGCGTTTGAAGGTCTTTCTGTAGCAGGAATTGGTCCTGCTGCGTTATCAATTATCGCAGGTATCACGGATCCAGAAGATAGACCATTCTTCATTGGAATTGTTAATGGGGCGGCACAAGCTGGGTTTATTGCCGGTCCGGTCTTGGGAGGAGTGTTTCTTGACTTTTGGGGCTTGAAGGCACCATTTTATATCTCGGCGGGAATGGGGATCGCTTCAGCATTAATCGCAGCAATCGTTCTTCCAGGAAGTAGAAAAGTTGCAATAATGGAACAAAAACAAATCGAACGCAATAAAGAATTGAACCAAGCAAATAGCAAAAATAAAGATTCAGAAGTGCTCCTAGCATTCCATTTTTGGATCATGACGATTGTTAGCTTTAGTACGTTCTTAGCTTGGGCACTTATTGAACCAGGATTTTCCTTTTACATATATGACGTGCTAAAGTTCACACCGACCCAATTCGGGCTCTTCGTGAGTTCATATGCAGCAGTGCTAACCATTGGGCAACCATTTGGAGGATATCTAACCACGCGAATTGGGACGAAGACAACCATTATTGTAGGATTGTTGATTTACTCCTTTTCGTATCTCTATCTAATTGTGGCTAGAGAACTCTTTGAGATTTTACTTATGGGCGCAATGGCAGGCGCGGGAAATGCTCTTACGAGCCCCGCAGTATCATCAGAGGTTACCAAGGTTGTGCCCAAGGCCAAGCGAACAACTTGGCTGGGGGTTTATTCAGGGTTCGCTTCTTCTGCGGGATTCGTTGGACCAATCATTGGGGGCTATGTTTACCCAAGTCTTGGCCCTGAAAAGACGTTTCTTGTTTCCTTTTCGATTCCTTTCTTGGTAATGTTAGTCTTTGCTCTAATTTATAGATCTCCAAGTCTTTCGGAAAAGATAGGAATACCCTCTAATGAAGATCTTAATTTTTAAGGAATACTTGTCCTAGTTAGACGGTTCGCATGGAGCTTGAAGAATTTCTCAAATTGGCGGGACTAACACCCAGCAAGGTAAAACTCACGAAAAGAGCCTTAGAAAGAGCAAGCATATTGAATTGGCGAAATTTGGTAACATACACTCCCGAAGAGTTAGCAGCAGCAGTTGATGGAATCACGGCCCAGACAGCATATATTATCACCAGAGCAGCAAGGAAACAGATCCGAGGTGGAAAGCTTTTCAAAAAGGCAAGAGACTTGGCTCAAGCAGAAAAAAACAGAACGTATATCACAACGGGGAGCAAGAGATTGGATAAGTTGTTGGGTGGTGGATGGAGTGTGGGGACTTTAGTCGAGTTAGTTGGGGAACCTCAAATGGGAAAAACCCAACTAGCTTTAACTGCAGCAAGCATTGCACCATTACCCGTTGAACAAGGTGGCCTTGGAGGTAGTGTATTATGGATAGATACCGAAGGAGCATTCCGAGTACAAAGGTTAGTAGAAATTGGGAAGCGGTTCAATGTGGATGAGGAGCTGATATACGAGCGAATTTTTCACGCTGAAGTATTCAGCGTTTCTGACTTAGAGGATGTCATTCGAGCGGTTACTTCAGAAATGATGGAAGAAAACGTGAAAATGATTGTTATTGATTCATTGATCGATGTCTTCAGAAAAGAATACACTGACCTCCATCGGCTTCCTGAAAGACAAAGACGAATGAATAATGTCCTTCACAAGGTTAAGGTCCAGTTACGAGCAGAACAACAGCTAGTCATGTACACAAATCATGTGACAGCAAAAATTGATCCCTACAAAGTGATTAATGAAGGAATGAATAGCATTCCAGCAGGAGGTTTTACATTAGGGCATGCAAGCGACATTCGTCTCTATTTGAAGCGACCGGGAAAATCTGTTCGTGACAAGTATAGAGCCCAATGGCCTCGAATAGCAAGAATTATTGACTGTGGCTGGCTTCCTGAAAGTGAGACAATCTTTTCACTGGGGCCACTAGGCGTTTGCGATCCAGAGGACGAAGAAAGCTTCGTCAAGCAAGCGCAAGAATTAGCTGTCACCGGATTCGCTTGAGAATAGCTGTTGAAACATCGTCTGATGATTCTAACAAACGCTGAACGCGTTTTGTTGCTGTAACGACTATTTTTATACATTTTTTTTCTCGCAACGGGTTGTTAAAATCGATATTTCGGTCTTTGGTTTTGAATTCTTGTAAGAGCTCATCGCAATTTGTTGCATGGAACTCATCTTTGAAACTTTCTTTGAATCGCTCCACGATTCGTTCTCTCTCACTATCAGGACTGTTTCTCTTTGATAACACAGTGTCCAAGACTGCAATTCCGCCAATAACAGCACCACACATGGAACCCTCTCCAAACCCTCTCCCAAAGTCTTTAAATGCGTCTTTGAAAACACATGCTTCCTTAAATCCCTGCAATTCAAGAACACTGCAAGCAACGGCTTGAGCACAATTCAAACCTTTATTCCAATACTTGACAGCTAATTGCTCAGCGGTAACCACAAACAATAGTACTAAGGTTTGCATCTAAATACTTTGGCTAACGGAAATGATGTTTTGTGAACATATTCATACATTTCTTGGATCGAATGTCGAGACTTGAATGCAAGTTCAATGCGTGTCCACGGCGCCCATTATCCCGAAACAATGACTATGAGAATGCTTGAGCTAGATTTGGCCGAACCAGCTTGTCTCCAGATGAAGAACCACTGCTTATTGATGCAACTTTTAAACTCCCTTCTCAACACGTCGTAGTGACTGAGAGAGAAGATCCCCCAGATTCCATAACTCTAATTCTAATGCCCGATTCAAAAGGAAATCAATGCTTTCAATCAATAGGGATCTATTAGAAACAAAAGGTTGCAAAGTTGCTGTCAGAGCACTGATCCAAAAGAGCTCTCGGAATTCATCTTTAGCCATCGTTTTTCTATCACCTGAAATGAGGCTAATGAGAAAACCCTCTGTAATTGATCTCAGTGCATTTACTCGTTTGTGCAGAAGTTGATGGATCTCGGTGTACTGATTCAACGGCATAGCATGGAATGCATCTTGAATCGGAATCAAGAGTTTATGCAATCCCTCAGAAACGTCCTCACCAAGAAAAAGCCTTGGCCCGCATGGAGGAGTATCAAGTGCTTCGAGATCGGCAAGAAGGCTTAGAACTTCCCACAAGAAATCAGCGTGACTATTGCTGGTAAGCACAAGAGCCCGCTTAAGCATGGTGGAAAAATGAAGAAGCCACATAACCTTATGAATAATACGTTCTGAGGTTAAAAGTTGCTTGAGTTTCACCAATAGCAACTCGTCATCAATGTTTTCCAAGATCTCAGAAGACGACAACAAACCAAGCCCTGTAGGTAAAGTATTCAGAATGCTGTCAATTTCAATTCGTAGATTGTATGCAATTGAATCTAAGGTCTCGAGTGCAATAATATTTTCCAGCAAATCTTGACTATTCAAATTAGAAGTAAAGGTAATATCTAGAGGCATCACAGCCAATGAGGGTCTTACTTCGTTTTTAAATTCATAGAGACTGCTTCTTTAATCCCCCAGACGCTAGCAAGGCGGCATGCCTAAAGGGAATAGCAAAGAAGCCCGGTTTTGCCCCTCGCTTCATCGCATGAGCTCTGGAGGTCCTCGAACCGGGCGACTGATTCTTGGAAGATGGGCTATTATTAGTTGTGATCGGCCTTTGTTTTTTATTACTAAGCCAATTGACGCACAAAAGTTAAGTAGAAAATTACATCGAAGAAGAGTATAGATGATTCAAGAAGGGTCAAGCGGATCATCACATGATGCCTTGAAGAATCATAGCTTGAGGGTCCTACCATGATTTCGCACTTTATCGTCCTAACAACATATGGCCAGATTTTCTTTTCTAAGGAATTTGGTGAAGAAAGCGGAGTAGATGTCGCACTTACTGGAGGATTGATTTCTGCAGTTTACTCCATGACTTCAGAAACGCAAAGAGAGAAAATCACAGAAATGGCCTTAGAAGATAAGAAAATCTTATTCCGAGAAAGAGAGAGCGACTTGCTATTTGTCCTCACAGTAGATGAATTAATGGACGACACTGATGCGAACGACTTACTCGACGAAATTGCTGACAGCTTTTTCCAGAAATATGGAGAACTCAAGATCGACGGCATGATTCTAAGTGATTTTGAGCCAATTATCGATGAAATTGTTCAACGCCGGTTATGGTATACAACAACTCAAGAAGTAGCGAATAAGAAGTGGGATTTTCTGGCAACGAGTAGCATTGCTCTAATCGTGGCATGGCTGACAGCGCTTTTCATCAAAGTAGGGTATGCTTTTGAAGACGGGTTCACCATGGGAGGAATCTTCTTCCCATCGCTTATTCCATCAAATCAAGATTTTCTAAATGGAGCCCTCAACATGGTGTACGCAACAATTTACTACTCTCTGTTTCTTTCAGTTCCGCTTTTGTTAGGCAAATTTCTATACGACCGGGCACCGGGATTAAGAGCCACATATAGGTTTGCGCTCGAATTCTTTCAGAGACCAACCCGCTCAGGGTATTCAAGCTTTCTTCCCAAGTGGTTCCTATTGCCCTTAGTTAATCTATTTGTCCTTGTCTTATCAATTAGTTATTTTGGAAGGGTTATGATCTGGGAACTTCAAGCCCTACAGATTTCCAATGGATTGCTCCGACAACTGAATGCAATCAATGCTCCATGGATCAACTGGATGCTGTTACTCCTAATCACAGTCTTCACATTCGGGTCCTGGATTTTTCTACAACCGCTATTCATGACTATCACTGTTGGCGCAATCAGAAGAACCTATCAGTTTGACAAGCGATTCTATCGGGATGCAGTCCTAGTTGCAACATTATCCTCGTATTTTCTGCTACCTTACATTTTCTGGGCAAGCTTGCCGTTCCAAGAGCTTCTGGGCTTCCATCCAAACGATATAGGCTTGCTTAATTTCGAAAGAACCACTCTAAAATTCCTTCTCATTACGACCTTACCTCTCAACATCTTTCTCTTTGGATTCTTATTCTATCTTGGCGTTGGTCTTTCACGCCTAGTCAAAATGGATCGACTCACTTATGCGGTCAGTTTTGCTCTTTCCGCGTTTACCACAATACTTCTTCAAAAATTAATCTTCTGGATTATCTTCCAGTCAGGATTGGTCTACATCGGAGTAATTTAAGCCGAGAAGCACTCCCGTTATTGTTTCATTTTTTCTGGTAGAATTCTTAGGTACTGGCTAATAAGAAGGACGAATTAAGGATCAAAAGAGCTAAGACTAAAAAGACTTAAACCTTAAAGGGCACATCTATATGAGGAAAAAGAGGATTGTTTTATGTTCGAAAAACTCCGCCCCCAATTGAATCGCATTGCTAAGCCCCCAGCAAGACTTTTGGTCAAACTGGGTATTGGTCCGAATCACATCACAATTCTCGGCTTTGTGTTTTCATTAATAGCAGGTTTATTCTATGCAACAGATCACTATGGCTGGGGTGGATTATTTGTCATCCTCGCGGGTACAATGGACGGCTTAGATGGAACGGTCGCTAGACTAACCAAAAAATCATCAAAAAGAGGCGCCTTTCTGGATAGCGTGTTTGATCGGCTCGGCGAAGCGGTCATTTTCGCAGGAATCATAATCAGCCTGTCGAAACCATTGTATCAATTAATAGGTATCTTAGCAATGTCATTGAGCTTCTTAATCTCCTACTTACGCGCGAGAGCAGAAAGCCTAGGACTTGAAATGCGAGGCATAGGTCTAATGGAAAGAGGAGACCGCATGCTCTTCATAATGGCAATGAGCATTGTCGGCTACCTATGGCCTGATCACGAGGCAGGGTTCGTCTTTATGCTCGTGCTTCTATTAGTCCTCGTGATGATTACAGTTATCCAACGCTTCACAACCCTATATGATGGACTTGAAGCAATTGCTGACGAAAAATCTACCGAGGTAGTGGAAGCGAACGAGGTTATGAATTAATACCAACTATAGAAATGGTAACGAGCTTCTGATAAGCACTAGAAAAAAGAATCTAAACCTAGATCAAGAATTTTAACTTTACCCATTTCCTTCATAGAAATGATTATAATACGGCCAAGTATTTAACAGATTGATGGAAACGCTTCAATTGCCTATGGATCGGTCGTTTGTACGAGTCGGGGACCTCTCTAAAAACGAGACAAAGGTTCTCTATTCTCTCCTAAAGTTTCCTGGCGATAAAGATCAGGAAATTCATGAACGAATTGGAATGAAAAAGAGCACGTTTTCAAGCATCAAATTGAGACTGCAAAAGAGGCGAGTTTTTCAAGCGCTTAATGTTCCCTCTTTTCCTCGCCTTGGATTTGAACTATTCATCACAAAATACGGCCAGCTAAATAGACTGACCACCATTGAGGAGAGAATGCGTGTTGCCAAGTCAATGCTACAAGAGTTCGCTGAAGAGTTTTATATTGCTTCAGAAAGCAATCGAGCGATTAACCTTGCCATTAGTGAAAATTACACAGAATATGATAAAAACCACAGTAAGTTCATGCAGCTTTACTCTCTAAACAATTTCCTAGCAGAAAACGGAATGCATATTGTTCCGTTTCCATTCGAGATTTCCACATTTCATGCGTTCATGGATTTCAAGCCAATGCTTGAAAGAACGTTAGGAATAACCCCCGAATACGAGAAAAAATTAGCTCTTCCGCGAGAGCCGAAACAAGAAAAACCATTTTCAGTTGCTGAGGCAAAAGTAATGTTAGGGCTAGTCCGATTCCCAGGAAGGCCGGACACCTACATTGCTAAGAAAATGAATGTTTCTAGAAACACAGTGGCTTCTGCCAAGAAGAAGTTCCTAGAAGAAGAGTTGCTTTATCCAAAGATCATTCCCAACCTCAAATCGTTAGGCTATAACCTTCTAGTGTTCATTCACAAAAAATTCAATCCAGGAAGCACTGTGGAAGACAGAGTTGAAGCAACAGAACTAGTAAAGAAAGAACTAACTCCATTCATCTACGTGAGCAAGGACCTAGAAGGAATTATTGTAACAGCATTTCGTGACTACCTTGACTTCAACAGAACGTGGGGCAATGTGCTGAAAATCTTCCTGAAGAGAGATTACATCAGAGAAGAGCCATTGGTTTACACCCTAAGCATCCCTAATATGACAGTGATCAAATCCTTTGACTTTCTCCAACTAATTGAAAAACGATTTGCTTCCATTCTGAGCAATGAGGAGTATGATCTGAGCCCGGCAGACGATCCTTGGGAATTCAAGGAATAAAGGATTTGCACAATATTAATCTCCAACGAATTTTTGTTTTCGAAGAATTGAGTTTTTATCAACACGCACCCGTAATATTCAATTAGGGGTTCATGAATGTATTCTTCAGAGTTGCTACGGTGACCACTAGAATGAGCGCGCAACAAACAAAGATTGTCATTAAGATTAGCCTTTGCGGAGAGTCTGGTGTTGGAAAAACAAGTCTTCGCCGAAGATGGATGGGCAAGGGCTTTGCAGCATCTCATTTGCCGACCCTAGGGGCAGACTTTGCTGTAAAAACAATAGAATATCCGGACAAAGTTGTTGAAGCCCAGATATGGGACCTTGCCGGTCAAGCATCATTTGAGATTTTGCGAAAGAGGTTTTTTATAGGCGCTGGCGGAGCACTCCTGGTTTTCGATCTAACCGACGAAAACAGTTTGTTGCGAATTCCTAAATGGATACAAGAATTACATGAAGCGAATCCGGGCAGAAGAATCCCCATGGTTCTGGTTGGAAACAAAAATGACTTAGTTGAACAAAGGGTGATCGATCAGGACTATTTGGATCGATTCTTGAGTGAAGTCAGTTCTAGACCCGAATTACTTGACAATCCTCTACATTACGTTGAAACATCTGCTTTGACCGGTGAGCATGTAGAGGACGCGTTTAGGTATATCATCAATAGAGCCATTGAATACTCGAAAAAACAGTTATAGTGTTTTTTAGAGTGGTCGAGTATTCAAGTTACAATTCGCTTGAATTGCTTGTCAAGCCATGACTCTGGAAAGCGAATAAGTACGGGCCTTCCATGAGGACAAGAAAGTTGGTTTTTGCACTTGGATAAATTCCGTAAAATACCAGCAAAATATGCCAGATTAGGTTCATCACCGGCTCGAAGACTTCCATGACAAGCAATTTGAGCTGCCAAGGCATGATACATCAAGTCTTTAGCCGAAAGGGAAGAGTGTTCTTCGGCTCCAAGTAGATCTTCAGCGTTTTTCAGCATATCAAGAAGAATGGATACTAGTTTTTCTGTGTTGGAAACCCCAGACATTATGTGTGGGACTGATGTCAGCTCGATGAAAGAAGACCCTCGAGAGCCAAAACGGAAGCCCATGGATTCAAGGAATTCTGTGTTTTCTTCAATCCTTGCAATTATGGAAGGAGGCAATTCAACTCTAAGTGGCGATAATAATGATTGCCGTTCGTGGTCTTTAGCAAGGGCTTGGAGATTTTTTTCATAATTTACTCTCTCATGCACTGCATGCATATCTATAAGAACGAGCTCGCCCTCAGTTTCAGCCAAAAAGTATTTCTTAAAAACCTGACCCAGTAATCGCATTTCACCTATCGATGAGTGGAAAGATGGAATAGGAAGTTGAGGGGAAACGTCAGTTAGCCGAGATTGTACCGCTGTTCTTTCAAAAACCATAGGATCAGTGGCCCTTGCTTGGACATCAGGCTCCTCATGTGAGGTATTCGATACCTGTGGTTTTGGTATTATTTCAGATCTAACTTGGTCCATTTCTGCTTTCTCCGAAATAGTTAGCTTAACAAGCTTCCTCAATTCTGAGGCGAGCATCTCTTCATCTTGGAAACGAATCTCTAATTTAGCGGGATGTATGTTGACATCAACTGTTTCCGGGTCAATGTTAACGTAAATGATGAATCCAGGATGTTGTCTAGTCATCAAAAGAGTGCCGTATCCTGTTTTTACCGCCGTTCCTAGAAGTGTGGAATTAACTGGACGACCATTGACAAAAGCAAATTGAAGAGAACGATCTCGAGAGTAGTAGTGAGGCTGAGTAATAAATCCAGAAAATATTGGGTGGGCATTCAACTCCAAGAAGTTATTCGCAATTTTTGGTCCAAATAGATCAAAAATTCTTTCTCGAATGGTGTTTCTTGCTGGTGCCCTAATAATAGGCTTTCCATTAGCCAAGAGAGTGAAATGTTTCTCGGCATTAGCAAGAGCGATCTTAGTAACAACGCTGATAACGTGTTTTTTTTCTATCACGTCTGATTTGAGAAATTTTCGACGTGCGGGTGTATTAAAAAACAAGTTTCTTACTCGAATCGTAGTTCCAGGTGTTCGGTCGATTGTTTTCCTTTCGATGATTTTTCCACCCTCAGTCAGCAAATAGGTTCCTCTGGCTTCCTCCGAACTTCTTGTTGAGATTTCTAATATACTCACAGCGGCAATACTAGCGAGAGCTTCTCCTCGAAATCCATAAGTTGCAATGCTCCGCAAGTCATCGGGCTCGTAAATCTTGCTTGTCGTATGAAGCTCCAGTGCTAGTTCAACTTCGTGAGAAGGAATACCAATGCCATCGTCGACTACTTCGATGAGATCTTTCCCACCATTGAGAATGTTCACCGATATTCTCTCTGCTCTTGCATCCAAGCTGTTTTCAATGAGCTCTTTAACCACGCTGGCAGGCCGAGAGACAACCTCTCCAGCAGCAATTCGCTTTATTGTTTCACGATCAAGGCGCACGATTTTTTTCCTTCTCAAGTTCTTCACCATTTCACGATTTCAAGAAAGATTGTAACTCTGCAAGAACATTTAATGCCTGAAGAGGAGTAAGATTGTTAACATTAACTGTTCTCAGCGTGGCTAAGACTTCGAGTTCCTTCTTAGTAACCGACACTGTTGCAGATGAAGGTGATTTCGGAGGTTGTTGAATGGTGTTGTCTCCTAAGAAGTCAAGTAGAGTGGCCTGCAGTGGCTGGCCTTCCTGTGAGGTCCGTTCGAGAACTTGGGTAGGAATAGTTGCAGGATCGGCAGAGCCAGAGACAATAACCTCCATGATTTTCTTCGCACGTTCCGTAACGTAACGAGGAATCCCGGCAAGCGCTGCAACTTGAATGCCAAATGAACGATCGGTGCTTCCGGGCATGATTTTTCGAATAAATCGAATCTGATCGCCATGGATTTCGATTTTGGAGTGGTAGTTCTTCACCCCAGCCTTAATTTTTTCAAGCTGCGCCAATTGATGATAATGTGTAGCAAGCATGGTTCTTGGAGGATCGTTCATGTCATGGAGGGCTTCAGCGATCGCCCATGCAATGCTTAACCCATCGAAAGTGCTGGTTCCTCTTCCAATCTCGTCGAGCACAACAAAGGACCGCCCAGTTGCATTGTGAAGTATATTTGCACACTCTTGCATTTCCAGCATGAAGGTAGATTGCCCTCTCGCAATATTGTCAAACGCTCCAATGCGCGTGAAGATGCGATCAACGACACCGATTCTTGCTGACTTAGCCGGAACAAAACAACCAGCATGAGCCATGATAATAATGAGAGCTGTTTGTCGGAGGTATGTACTCTTTCCGCTCAGATTGGGCCCAGTAATGACCAAGAGCCGGGAATCATCCCGATTTATGCGAACAGTATTGGGAACAAAGGGATCAGGTGCTAAAATTTTTTCTAAAACAGGGTGTCTTCCTTCTTCTATGACAATCTCATCGGAATTATCCACAACTGGCTTCACATAGTTGTTTTCCTCACTCACCTTAGCAAAACAGGACAAAACATCTATTAGGGCAATGATTTCAGCCCCATCTTGGACTCTTTTGATCTGGGCTTTAACTTTCTCCCTTATTTCTAAGAAGAGTTTTTCTTCTAACTGCCTTGCTTTTTCCTCTGCAGTGAGTAATGATTCTTCAAGGTTTCTCAGCTCTTCTGTAATGAAACGCTCTGCATTAGTGAGAGATTGTTTTCGCACGTATTCTGGGGGGACTTTTGATAAGTGAGGCTTCGTAACCTCAATATAATGACCGAAAACCTTGTTATAACCAACTTTCAGGCTGGGAATCCCGGTTCTTAAGCGCTCCTTTTCTTGATATTCTTGCAGAAGATCAGTCCCTTTTTTCTGAATGGAGCGATACTTATCAAGCTCTTCACTATAGCCAGGACGAATTATGCCCCCTTCATTTAGCAAACGCGAGGGTTCGTCTAAGAGCGAACGATCCAAGAGCGTTACTATATCTTCACAGACGTCCATCTTTTTGCCAAGCGAAGAAAGCAATGGATTGCCAAATCGTGCCAAAACATCCTTGATCAGAGGAAAAGAAGAAAGCGATGTTTTGATTGCAACCAAGTCAGGAGGTTTTGCGGTACCAAGAACAATGCGAGAACTTAGCCGTTCCAGATCAGCAATAGGTTCCAGTGCAGCTCTTAGATTATGATGTTCTACAGGATTCTGAATCAAAGCCTCCACTGCATTTAAGCGCTGGGTGATTTTTTTCTCACTGCGGAGAGGCTTAAGAAGCGAATGAACTAGTTTTCTAGATCCCATGGGAGTGATAGTCTGGTCGAAAATAGAAAGCAAAGTTGCCTCGGAGGATTCATCAAAAATATTTCTTGTGATCTCGAGAGACCGAATTGCTGTTTTATCTAGAATCAAATATTCAGACGGGTTAATGAGGCGGGGAAACCGCAGATTTGAAATCGTTGTTAAGAGATTCTCCTCGAGATACCGAAGAACCGCCCCTAAAACCCCGGTGACGAGAGATTCTGGTTTCAGCCCAAAGCCTTCTACTCCAGAAATATTCCATGTGTCCTGTATCTTGGGAACTGCTAGAGACGCCTCGAACCAATAGTCTTCAACAAATGTAATATTAATACCGGGTTCTAATGAAAAGCCGAGAAACGACGCTGGATCCTGCTCATAGGAGCGAGGGAGGAGTAACTCGGAAGGGGCCAATCGAGCAAGTTCTCCTTGTAAGGAATCTAAGGCTTGGTTACCAGTAAAGCTTGCGTACCAAATCTCTCCAGTACTAACGTCAGTGGCTACTAGAGCGGCTTCTGTTTTCTTGCCACGCACGGATTTTACAAAGACTGCAACTAGGTAATTATTTCGATCTTCTTCCAAAACGCCTTCTTCAACAATGGTTCCTCGAGTTATGATGCGAACCAAATCGCGTTTTACGACTCCTTTTGCAAGGCTAGGGTCTTCAGTTTGTTCAACAATTGCAACTTTGTATCCTTTCTTGACGAGGCGAGCGATATAGGTGTCTGCGGCACGTATTGGAACGCCTGCTAATGGGTAGGATGATCCTCCTGTTCTTCTGCTTGTAAGCGCTATTCCCAATTCTTTTGAAGCGATCTCGGCATCCTTGAAGAAAAGTTCGTAAAAGTCCCCCATTCGAAAGAATAGAAGTGTGTCATCATCCAAGCGATTCCTTACTGACAGATATTGCTTCAACATTGGCGTCAGCTTTATGTTATTCACTCGCAAGCACCTTCACTTGCCACTTCAAAATACGATAATAAAGGTTAACCTAGGGAAAAACAGAATTAAGAAAACCAGAACACAAGGCAAATTATCATCCTAGGTATATACGACTTTGAATGGTTGAAGAAATTCCTAAGTGCCCGAGATGTCGAGCAATTGTTGACCCTAATGCTAAAAAATGCCCCTCGTGTGGTAGATTCTTGTTTCGAGAGAAGGAAGAAGTCGCAGACATTGTGGAGCGCTACGATCTAAGAAGTAAGGAGGAAGTTACACGGAGAATCATGGTTTCACCTCAAGAACGCTTAAGCGGGTTAGCAATGGGAGTATATGGCATACTGATGATTTCTTCTTTTGGGTTCTTTCTGGCTTATAACGTGATAGTAGCGTTCATCATCTTAGCTATAGGGGCTTACTCTCTCTGGGCGGGCGTCGCCCTATTTATTGGACATCCAAAAGGACCCATAGCTAGCTTGTTCGCAGCAATCATTACTTTAATCAACGTGTTTCCAGCCTTTATATCCATTCTTCTTTATGTTTTTGCCATTCTCTTGGGAAGCATTGCTCTTGCTGGTATCATTGTCCCCTGGTTATTCAATGTATTGACAAAGAAAAAGCTCTAAGCGAGTTGAAATAAATGAAAGAAGATAAGCAAAAAAGAGCATTGACTGGAGTCTTAATAGTTCTCTTCGCGGCGTCACTATTCTTGTTAGGGTTCTATCCACTACGAGATTCGATCATATTCATTGAAAACAAGAAAAGCATCGCACTTCCCAATGGATGGCGAGTGAATGAGACCGAAATCCAGCAATATTTGGAGCAACAATTGGAATTTGGCTATCGAATACCGGGATCTAATGCAAGTGAGCAACTCAGAGAATACATTAAGGAAATTGCACTGGGGGACATAACTTTTCAGAACTTTACCTACAAGGAAACTCCAATTACAAATATAGAGATCAGCATTGGAAATACAAGTAGCTCTAAAATGCTTATCCTTGGAGCCCATTACGATACCAGAAAAATCGCAACCAATGATGTTGTTCCAGGACCGGTCCCGGGTGCGAATGACGGAGCTTCGGGTGTTGCAGGATTGCTTGCCATGATGAATATTATGACCGAAAATCCTTACTTTGTGGAATTGCTAGAAAAATTTGAAATCAGATTTGTCTTTTTTGATGCTGAAGACCAAGGGGGAATTGATGGATGGGAGTGGATTGTAGGATCAACGTATTATGCAAACAATCTGACTATCAGCGATGTTGAGCGATCGGTAGCAATGATTTTGCTCGACATGGTTGGTGACAAAGACCTAGAATTAAAAAAAGAGATCAATAGTGACTCGGCCTATAAAGATCAGATCTGGTCCATTGCGGAGAACATCGGCTATTCGGAATATTTCACAGATAAGCCCGGCTATCGTCTAATAGATGACCACGTCCCATTCTTAAACAGAGGAATAAGAAGTGTCGATCTAATTGATTTTGATTATTCAGAATGGCACAAAATTACCGATAACTTAGAGCACACTTCAGCCCCATCAATAGCAATTGTTGCAAATACAGTACTAGCATGGATACTCGCGGAATTCCTAGACATTGAGGTTTGGGAACTCGCATCCAGTCAGATTTCAAATTCGTCTTCTCAAATCTCTGAAATCGCCCAGACTTCCAAGCTAATCAATGAGGGGAAACCAGAAGTTTGGTTTTACGGAATGCCACTAATGCTCCTAGTTGTCCTTCTTTTTAGGAAAAAACATCGAACTTAGCCTCTGAAATCCTTAAATTGTCCAATTCATAGGTGACCCTCCCCGTCTGGTCTTCAAACGTCCACTCAGAAATAATCCCTAAATCTTTTGAAAACCAAAACTCGTGGTAGCGCGCAGGAAAAGGAGCTTGAGTAAATACCTTGATCACGTATTTTTGCTCCTTAGTTTTGGTAACTTGCCCCGATCGAGTCTCATCTGTTTGCTCCAAACTTCCATCTAGACGAACTGGAATACCTGCAGGAATGCCAGCTGATCCGGTTGACAGCCAGATCGTGGGTCGTATCATTTTTGATATAGATTTCGCTTCCATGGAAAGAACAAAGTGATTCCTTATTGAAAGAAATGTAGATGTTAGAACATAGGGGGCATCGACAGGGAACAGGTGAGGATCAGATCTCTTACCTAACCAGTATTCTATCTTATTCAATCCGCAGAGAAACATGGATCCAGTCAATTCATTGCCTCGTTTTGACAAAATTTCTCCGCCTATAGGAGTGCCTTGCCAAGAATAAAGAAAAATAAGCTCCGCACCAATGGGCTTCTCGTCGGTTCTTCGAAGTTCTGCTCTTACTAGTGCCCCGTTTTTCTGCTGGGTTATTTCGAAGGTTTCTTCCACTCCAGATTGTTCCTGGTTTCGAAAATGAATGTATTTGCCAGATATTTTTCTTCTCTTGAATAGGGGAAACATTTTACGGTTGTGAATAAATAAGCGTGATTGAAAAATTCTCCCCCCCTTCAATCGGCAATATTAGGTGAAATCAGCAAAGGTTTCTTTCATCGCCCGCTCAATAAACTTGATCTGCTCAGGACTAAAATCGAAGATTTGAGAGTCCCAGTTCGTCAAGTTACGGACCCTACTTAACAGTAGCCTAAGTCGCTCCCGAATCAAGAAACTTTCTTTGGCAGCAACGGCAGCTGCGATTAGGGGAGAGTTGGGATCTTTTTCGAGAAGAATAATGTATTCCTCGTGCTGGATAGAGCGAAGAGAGCCTTGAGAATCAGAAACGACTTCCTTACTAAACTCGGAAATCGCTGAAATAAAGCCCCCAATTAGAGCCGGATCAGAGGGTGCTTTGAATTTCCAATCTAAATGGTGAATCGTTACCCCCGTTACTGTCATCAGGATGATCAACGAAGGAGGTGAAACGGGTGATTCTTGGTTATTAGCGGGGATTGTTAGTTTTGGAAGCAGATGATTAATCAGAAAATCGTTGATAAAATGGACGCGGACAACAGGATTTAAATCACCCAGAGATTCCGTTGTCTTTTCATTGAAGAGGCGGTGTATCTGCGGACCTATCATTTTGATCAAGTCCTTGCTTAGATACGTTAAGCCATCGAGCCATGCGCGGATAGTAACATCAGATAGAGCGGGACAGTCATCAAGAACGTTTGAAAGAACCAGATTCGCTAGTGTTAGCATATCAACAAGCTCACTTGCTCCTTGATCAATAAGTTGGCGCAGTAACGGACCGATAGTGCCAATTGCGTTTGTTAATAGAGATTGGATCCTTGTGACGATATAGCGTTTCAGATAGATTATCAAGAGAAGGGAAAAAGAACGAAATCCGAGATCATTCTCTTCGCCAGTAGATGCGATTGTTATAACTTTGTTAAAATGAAATTGAGCGCTGTCGAGATTGCCCTTAGCCATTTCAAGAA
>JALTMP010000165.1 GCA_027001645.1 Candidatus Heimdallarchaeota archaeon | reverse complement strand
GCGAATTGCTCAAGCTTAACAGAAAGTTCCGCTTCTGGAGCTCCGCCGCCGGGCAAGTACGCTTTGTCTTCAAGGACGTCTCTTACAACGCTGAGAGCATCGACAAAAGCTCGTTCGGCTTCATCAGTAGTGTATTTGGAAGCTCCTCGAAGCATGACGGTTACTGCCTGTGGGTTCTTGCATTCCTCAACGAAGACATAATCGTCATCGCCGATTTTTTCAGCACGGACGAGTCCTGCCTCACCAAGATCTTTTTCGGTCAAGTCCTCCAAGTTGGAGATAATACGAGCTCCTGTGGCTCTGGCTAGTTTCTCCATGTCACTCTTTTTCACACGGCGAACAGCCATGATTCCTTTCTTGGCGAGGAAGTGTTGAGCCAAGTCGTCAATACCCTTTTGGCAGATCAGCACGTTGGCACCAGTAGCGGCGATCTTCTCAACCATTTCCTTGATCATTTTCTCTTCTTGATCGAGAAATGCTTGAATGCTTAACGGATCACTAATTCTAATTTCTGCATCAAACTCAGTTTTTTCAACCTCGATGTTGCGGTTAATCAATGCAATCTTGGCATTTTCAACTCGCTTTGGCATGTCGGGGTGCAAGACCTCCTTGTCAAGAGCGATCCCTTTGATCAGAATTGAGTCTGCCAATGATTTCCCTTGTCGTTGCAAGATCTTGACATTGTCAATGTCGACGGTTACCTCGCCATTTCTGTCCTCGAGAACAGCAAGTGCGGCATCAACGGCAAGATTTGCAATAATTTCACGAGCATTGCTAACACTCTTGCTGTTCAACGCGGTCATGGCAATTTTGGTAAGAACTTCACGTTCTTTATCTGAGGTCTTGAGTGCAATCTCATCAAGGATTTTTTGGGCCTCTTCTGCTGCTTTCTTGTACCCAGAAACTATGTGTGTGGGATGAACCTTTTTGTCAAGGAGTTCTCCTCCTTTCTTTAGCAACTCTCCCGCGAGAACAACAGCGGTAGTTGTTCCATCGCCGACAACTTTGTCTTGGCTCTTGCTTACTTGGATGAGGAGTTTTGCGGCAGGGTGTTCAACGTCCAACTCATCGAGGATTGTGGCACCATCGTTGGTGATAACCATATCTCCCAAGGAGTCAACGAGCATCTTGTCCATGCCTTTGGGTCCAAGGGTGCTTTTAATTGCTTCAGCAATTGCGATTCCAGCCATGAGGTTGTTCTTTTGAGCATCTCGACCGGTGTTCCTTTCTGTACCTTCTTTTAGAATAATTACTGGCTGTCCTGCCATCATGTTTGAATCACCTCGTTCATTGCAACTAACATTGCATGAATGGAATTTTCTTCGTTTTCAATGAATCTCATATGCCTCTTAAAGTAATCGTTAGTATACAACTTAAAGTCGCATACTGTCTTGCTAGGTATTTTTACAAAAAGACAAAAGCGCTATTTAGCGATTACAAGCAATATTTAGATGGTTTTTGTGGTAAATCTCGGTGTTAGAGATCTAACATAAACTTGGGAGGTGTTTTAACATGGATAATTGGGATAATTTGAAAACCCGGGGTTTTGAGGCTATTTGTAAATTCCCATTCTTCACCTTCTTCTGAAGCTTTATAGGCAACAAAGGCTTCATTAATTTCTTTGTCGTGGGTGTAGAATGCTGTTAGAGGCAATCCCCTATAATCATAAAACCCTGGTAGGACTTGCGTGATGAAAAAAGTAGTTTTACCATCGTGCACATGTGCAAATAAATTTGCAATTCCTCTCTCGTGTGCTGAAGAGATAAGTAGTCTAATCATGTCGTCAATTGAAGCAAATTCAATTTTTTGTGCGGGCGGAACTTCCATGAACAAACTTTGGACAAATGGTTCTTAAATCTCCTTATTATTGCCAATGTCTCCTTAGGTTGAGGATGTTACGGTGTAATCATAAAGAATCTTTGTTTTTCATAAGGAATCTGAGCCATCCTAAAAGTTAAAAACCGTAGAATGCGATCTTTCTTTGGTCTAAATGCCTAAAAAGAGAAAGTCTGGTGGCAGAAGCAAAGGAGAAAAAGGTCGTTCCAAAACCATCCAATGTGGATTCTGCGGTAAATCCGTTCCTGCGGATAAGGCCGTGAAGAGAACAAAATACATCAGTCCCGTTGATAGATCCTTGGCAAAGGAGTTGCGGGCGCAAGGAGCAATTATCCCGCGAAACAAGATTCTAGTTTACTACTGCGTTTCTTGCGCTGTTCACGTGGGCCAAGTAAAGGTTCGTTCAAAGGCGAGCCGAAAAACCCCGGGAGAGTACTAAGTCCTCCATACCCCATGTCTGCCCGAAATGTCTCCCTATTCATTCTATCTCCCAGAACGCTGGGTGAAGATTTTTGTTTGAATTTAGTCTTTTTTCTCCAACAGCATCACCAGTCCCTTTCAAGGCAAGGTCTGTAGTTAGTCATGGAAGAATGGATATTGTTTCCCGATTTCTGCTTGCTTCCTTTCAAGGTGAGATCTTTATACGTCCTTCAAGAGTAAACATTCATCTTTTGGGAATCCAAGAGACCCCTGCTCTCCTGTCAGTTTCTCGCGATCATCTTGATCTTCTAACTGAGCCCTCAATTGTTGCATGGCTCGCTAAAGAATTTCAAAGCCCTCATTTTACGGAGGCAAGTATTGAATCCATTGATCTCACCTATTTTAAGGATAAGAGGGTTGTATTCCTCAATTCTAATGGACTTCATTATGAAGACGTTTTTTCTGAGCTTTCTTCGGTTTCTTTTAATGCCATTTTTGTGTTTGGTGCCCAGGAAGATCTTTCCCAAGAATTAGTGCGGGAGATATCTGAAATGTCAGAACAGACAATGTTCTTGTCTTTAGGGAAGACAGAGTATCTTGCGTCACAAACAGCCACAATTCTACGATACCTTATTACTAAAAACATTCTCAATAGCTGAAACAGCACATAGCGCTCATTTTCTTACCGCTTATCTGTTAGAATCCCATCTCTCATGTAAAGGACTCGATCGCATCGTGCACTTACCTCGGGATCGTGAGTTATGAGAATAACCGTTAATTCCCTTTTCTGCCGCAGTTCAAGCAAGTAATCAATTATTCTCATGCCTGTCTTTGTATCGAGATTGCCGGTAATCTCATCACCCAAAATGATTTCTGGCGAATTAATCAACGCCCTTGCGATTGCTACTCTTTGTTTTTCACCTCCGCTTAGTTGCCCTGGCTTATGGTGAAGTCTTTCGCCAAGGCCTACTTCTTCAAGTAATGCCTTAGCTTTTGTCTTTAAGTGTGGAAATCTCCTAGAAACAGGGATAAGTGGGACTAGGACATTCTCTAAAGCAGACATTGTGGGGACTAGATAGAATTCTTGAAAGATGAACCCTATTTTATTTCTTCGTAGCCTTGCTAAGTCATTGTCAGAAGACTTGTGAATAGGGACACCAGAAACCCAGATTTTTCCAGAGCTTGGTCGCATGATTCCCCCGATACAAAGCATTAGACTGGTTTTCCCAGAACCAGAAGGGCCTTCAATTGCAACAAACTCTCCCTTATTAATCTCAAGACTCACTCCTCTTACTGCATGAACACTTAGTTCTCCCTCGCCGTACACAACAGATACTTGCTCGGCGTCAATTAAGGAATTGTTTTGCTCTATCATTCTATCTCCCTACCTTGCTAGATCCACGACGGGGCTGATCCTCGTCGCTCTCACCGCAGGATATAGTCCCGCGAAGAACCCCAGGGATATCGTTACCAAACTCGCATTAAGGACTGCACTAAAGCTAAAGGAGAATCGTAGGAGCGTACCAAAATAATCTAAGGAAAGCTTAGAAATTAAGACCCCTAAAATTATTCCAAGTATTCCTCCTGCGACAGTTATGACCATGCTTTCGATAATTACCTCAGTAGCTATCTCTCGATTTGTCCATCCTGTTGCTTTTAGGACGGCTATTTCCCGTCTTCGCTCTTGGACTCCCATAAGAATCGTATTTACTACACTGAGAGTCGCAACCACCATTGTTAGAAATCCAACAATTATACCAAATTGGTTCATCAATTCTAGTATTTGCAATCCACTTGCTGCTAATTCATTAAACTCAATTGCTTCTACTCCATATTTCTCGAAAAGCACCGTGTTTACAAATTCCTTCACTTCATCGAGATTGTCCAAGCTCTTAGGAGATACGAAAATGGTGGAAACAGTATTTGTGAGATTTTGAACCCTCATCGCGTCTTGAAGAGGAATGTACATGACTGCATCGATTAAAGAATCGGTCTCGAAAATCCCAACAACCGTAAATGTCTCGTTTTTGACATCGATCTGGTCATTAATGCCTAGCTTCAAAACTGTTGCAGCCAGTACTCCTATGACGATTTTATTCTTGTCTTTTTCACCCAACGGTCTCCCTATGAGAAAATTCTCCTCTGCCATTATGTTTGTAGTTCGTCTCTCATCCGCTGGATCGACTCCTATTACATGTTTTACTCCAAGTGAGGTTGAGTTATCTCTTTCGAGAATGGACACTCGCGCAGAGATTCCTTTGAGCATGCCTTTTAGTGTTGATTGATTTGCTTCGCGCAGATCATCCATTATGCTGACTGAAATCCTACTCAAAGAAGGATCTGGAAGCCCTTTTTCTTGAACAATGAGAGTTCCTTCCAAGAAATCTAAAGAATCATTAACTGAGGTTCTAAGGGAGTCCACTAAGATGAATAACGTCGTTATCAACATTACTCCCAACATTACAGCTAATAGCGAAAAAATAAATCTAGAACGGGATCTCTTAAGATTACTAATGCTGAATTTTATAAGGGCAAACACAAATTTCTCTACATTCCCGACCTATACAAAACTTCAGATCTCTTCAAGATTCTTTATCTTTAGACTTTTTGACCTAAACTACAGACGCGTGAACTTCATGGGTTTTTGTTCTTTCCAAGTCCCGTTAGGAATGAATTAGACAGGACAGCTGTAACACTCAATGCCATTGCGATCATTGCAAAGATGGGGTGAACCAGCCCTGTAGCTGCTAATGGCACTCCTATTCCATTAAACGCGAAAGCCAATCCAACATTTTCCTTGGTCTTATGATAACTTTTCCGCCCTATTTCATAAGCATCAATAAGTGAGTATAATTCATGTCGTAGCAGAATGATGTCTGCAGATTCTATGGCGATATCTGTTCCCTGATTAAAACTAACCCCTATATCTGCTTGCATTAGGGCTGGTGCATCATTAATTCCATCCCCGACCATTACGACCTTTTCTCCTTGCTCTTGTAATCTACGAATTATTTCGGATTTTTCTCCTGGTAAGGTTTCTGCATAAATCGTCTCAATACCTACTTGCTTACTGATATAATTCGCGGTTTGCTGATTATCACC
>JALTMP010000164.1 GCA_027001645.1 Candidatus Heimdallarchaeota archaeon | reverse complement strand
TAAACATCAAGTCCAGAGTCCTCTTAATGAGGTTCAGCATTGCTATCGCCCCCCGCCCTCCTTTCAGTACACATCTGGAGTACGCAAAAACTGCTTTCCAAGAGGGCGTTGATAGGTTTTGGATTGGGGATACCATTGAAGGGTACGATCCCTTCTTGACCTTACTTGGATTGTCCTCTTGGCTAGGAAACGAACGCTTTGGAGTTTCTGTAGTTGCGACATCTCTATACCATCCATTTGTTGTTGCTCGGAATATATTGACGTTACAAGAGCTCCTCTCAGAACCTTTAATCATTGGTCTAGGTGCTGGAGATAAGCGAAGTTCAGATTTGTTGAAGGCAGAAAGATCCATTTCTCTTTTTGTTGAAAAGGTACGGTCGATAATTAATTTTATTCGTAAAGGTGCAGATGCTTCGTATCCCGGCCTCCAGATTACCCCTCCAACTGTTTCTCCGATGATTTTTCTAGGGACGCAAAATCCACGCGTCCTTTCTTCTCTTCATAATATTGTAGATGGATACATTGGTAATACCGGGAGTATTCACGAACTCTCTTTTCTTTTAGAAAAAACTCCTTTCAAGACGGTGGCCACGTTCATACCTGTCTTTTTTCCCCATAACAAAAAATACCAGCAGAGAAATATTTCCCTTCTCAAAATGGTAATCTCCTCCGTTTCAAGAAAGGCCTTGGGAGCCTTTCCTGAAGAAATATCAAATATTCTTCTGAAACTAATGGAAAAAACAACAAGAATTCAAGAACTATCAAGTGCTGAGATTTACTTGTTAGCTAATGAATTCTGCCTAGTCATGGAAGAACAAGCTGTCAAACAAAAACTCAGCAAGTTAAGCACAATGGGGGTTCAAGAAATTCTACTTGGGGGGATCTCTCCAGATGATCTTCCCTTCTCCTTAGATTTTTTGCGTTCTCTCGCTCCTTCGTGATATTCCCCAGCAATCTTGAGTCAACCCAATATATGGATTCTTTAAATTATTTCTAGTCAAAGTTCCTATTCTGTTTTTGTAGCTTCATATCTTTCTTCAATGATTTCGTACTCTGTAATCTTTCCGATGGGAACCGTAATATGTTGGGAAATATTGGAACGTTCTTCAAGTAAGGCAACTTCATAAATCCCTTCACCAAATGTTTTTCTTACCCATTCCTTTGCCTCATCGACAGATTCGAAGAGTGCTAGTGGTGTTTCCTTCTTTGAGATTTCTACTCCCAGAAATGATCTTCTTTCTATGCTCACTGGTGAAAAGATGGTCTCTTTCCTTTCCATTCTCGTCTTGTATTGTTGTAACGCAATTTGTGCGGAAGGAGATAGAGACACATATTCTTCGAGTTTCGGGGCGATTGCTCTCGCTCCCTGCATATTGCCGTGTGACAAGTGAAGGAATAAAAGACGAGCTAATAACCAAGCGGCTTCTACTTCATAGCCTTGCTTTGTGAGCCAATCACTAAACTGAAGAATTGTGTGTTCGATGTCTTCTAGTTCCTTTTCTCCCATCCATTTTAGAAACATTTCTTGAAGTGCTTCGAATGCTTTTGATCGGCGATCGTTCACAAACAAATCTGCTATGGATCGAAGCTCTTCATCTCTGATCTCTGTTGAAACACTCACATGACATTAATGGAATTACTGGTTAATTTGTCTTTTTGGATCAAAGTATCTATCCAGATGACGAGAGAGTTGACTTGCGATATTACGTGGCACCAAGAGAAAGACATAAAATGAAATGCGAAGGTTTGTGTTATGCTGGAACATCATGACGGCCAGTTTTGAAGCCCCGGTCGTCTAGTCCGGCCCAGGACTCCGGCCTTTCGAGGATTTTTCTGAAGAAAGCCGGCAACCCGGGTTCAAATCCCGGCCGGGGCACCAGTACTATTCCCCTAGTTTTGAAGACTAATTCTAATGTATTCTCTCCTATTGCGGAATAATCATGCGGAATTTTCATAAAGTTAGAAATTTACGAGTACATGAGTTACCATGGAAATCGCCGGTATTGCGACCCTTGAAACGATCTTCATTGAGGATGATAAGACGCTATTAGATGCTGTTGAGATAATGGTTGAGAATAACATCCGACGCTTACCCGTCCTAGATAGTATGGGGCAGATTACAGGGATGATCACTGTAAAAGACATTATTTCTGTCCTTGCCGAGGAAAACCTACCGACGGTTCTCTCAATTTCAGTTCAAGAATTTATGAGTTCAAGACCCATCGTTATCGATGCAAGAGCTTCTGTTCAAGAAGCTGTTAATCTTATGGATCGTAACAACGTTGGTGCTCTGCTCCTAGTAACGGATCAACAAGGAACACTTGGGGGTATCGTTACCGAGCGTGATATTGTCAAGCATTTTGCTGGATCACTAGCAGATGCGAGTTTGGAGGAATTTTTCACATCAAACGTGATCACTATTGAACCCACTAAGTCGATTAAGCATGCAATCAAATCTATGGCTCATAACAAAATCCGCAGACTAGTAGTGTCCTCCGATCATGAAACCGTGGAAGGGATTCTCACTGCTTCCGATATTTTGAAGGTTCTCTATCAGAGAAAAGACTCGCTCTTAGAGAAAGATAGTACCCTCTTGGAAGTCAAAGTTAGTGAGATTGCTACTACGCCCGTGATTACCGCAGAAAGGACTGCTTCTGTCAAGGAGATCGTTAATCTCATGATGGGCGAAAACATTGGAGCTGTCCCAATTACTTCTAATGAGAAACTTGTGGGAATATTTACAGAAAAAGATTTGCTACGCATGATTTCAATGTACAATCTGCTGCCGGAGTAGCATGCTCTGATGCCGAGAATCTGTGAATTGGCTACCGCATAAAACGACATGAAGCAAGCCTTCTAGGTGTACTACTAGATCGCCATTGGATCATCATCGGTATCTCTATTTTTCATGACCATCAAGTAGCCCTCTTCAAACAATTTTTTCACAGCGTTGAAGATCTCAGGAACTGTTGCTGAGTGAGAGAACTCCTCAATGATTTGGGTGAATTCTCCAGAGCCCTCATCTGCAACCCATTTGAGAATTGCTTTCTCCAGAGGCCCAAGTTTTCTTTGAGGCTTGTTTGTTGTTATTATCTCTTCAGTGATCCAACCATGTAACGTTTTATTTATCATATACTCGATTTCATGGCTTTCAGTATCGTAGAATTCCAAATCGGTTACGGGCTCATCTGTCTTGAATTTCTTTGTGAACCATTCGGCAAATTCCATGAGTCCTTCTTTTAGAGAGTCTGTTGGACCTGAAGTGATTAAATAAATGTCATAGGGATCTCCTACTACTCGGTTAATGTAATGGTTTCCTAACTCCACTCGATAGAATCCGGGAGGCACGTCAATGGCCATTCCTCCCGTGATTTCTTGATCGAATGCTCCATACGCGTGCAGGATTCCAGCGATTAATTGGGGATCAACTGGAACATCTTGGAACTTGTGAGTGAAAATGGCATAACCCGTTCTCCGATCAACGATTATGAGCGCACGAGTGTTACTTACCTCGCCTATGAGACGCAAAGCCCTTGTTTCTTCTTCGCGTTGTAGTTCTTTCTTTTTGCGAAATACCCTAATAATCAAAAACAAGGCGCTTAATCCCACTACTGCTGCTACTCCAGCAAGAACATAAACGATCGGGATCCCATTCTGAACCCCCGGGCCTGGTGTCGTTGGTCCGGCTGGGTTAGAAATAGAAACCGAGGGAGTTATTTCAACTGGTGCAATACCAAGGCCTTCTGCTGTGATATTTAGCGTAATATTTACGGCGTTAAGAGGAACAACAAATGGACCAGCGACAGCTGTGCCACTTGCTGAAAGAGTGAGATTCTCGCTTTGCAACAACGTGGACCCATTTGCGAGGGTGAAGGAAGCGAGCACGCTAACATTGATTTTCGAAAAATCTATGCTTGAAGCTTGATGCAAGGCTAATAGATTTGGAGAGTTCTCAACAACTGCAGTTAAGAGAACGGTGAAGTTCTGGCCTGGGGCAATAGTACCGCTTATTTCAGCATCAATGCTGATTCTTGCCAGAGGAAGAATGCTGATGAAAACTGTTTGTTCACCGTAGAGCACATCCGTATCAACAATGAGTCGAATTGCCAGAATTGAATCAGCATCGTTGTTGTCTAAATAGACAATCAGGGTGAACTCTGAAGACATGTTTGAAGGACTGACTATTGGTGGATTTGATGAATTATAACCGTCAATAATGATTACTGCATTTACTGGCTGGCCATAGGCGAAGGTTTCGATCAAAACGCTCACGGTCTCATTATACACTGGTACTGGTTCTGGTGGAGAATACACAATTGTAACTTCTCCCGGTTGCATGTTGATCTGTACTACAATTGAGCGGGACTCGTATCCCGGATTTGATGTTGTAATATTGAGAACTAGAAGATCATTAGGAAGCTTGGCAATAACTCGAAATCCAATAATTCGCGAATTATTGGGTAATTGGCTAATTGATACGAGTGTGAACGCATCTGAACTATTGATTGCAACGATTGAAATATCAAAATCTAGTAATGTCCCATTCTCGTCAGCGTAATTCAACAATATCTGTCCTTCCTCAAAGTAATGAAGAGATGGTGGAGCATTGTAATCTATTAGCGTAGGAATAAGAGGTGCTACCTTAACTGATATTTCAACAATAACAAGATCATATCCATCTATTTGAACCGGCAGTTGTAACGTAATTATTTTTCCTGCGTCGTTTTCAGCTGGAATGATGTAGATAAGCAAGCCAATACCACCAGGAGTAATGACTTCCCAGTACCAGCTACCTGATCCATTGAAGAACACTTGATTCGAATAGACATAATAGTGTATTGTTGTGTTTTCCTCCGGGATGAATACTTGTAATCCCGTGATGCCATCTTTAAAGTATGCTGAAGAAAGGCCTTCTTCTCCAACTATTAAATCTGAGGTTGGATACCCGACTATTTGATCGATGGGACGAGGACTTGTGAACAAGACTAGCTTGAAATCTACAATATCATGTCCTTCAACATTGAGTGTCCAAATGATCATAATTGTTTGATTGACAAAACTGTTTACAGCAAGATCGAAAACGTAAGATCCATTGGGGAGCTGGCTAACAGACACTGCAATGTTACTGACACTATCGTTTGACTGTGGATTCCTACTAAACGCACCCGTCGTTAGTATCGAGCCATTAAGTCCATCCTTGAATGTTACTAGTAGAGAATAATTCTGCAGGTAATCCAACACTGTTTCGTTAAAGGAGGGATTGTTTTGCTCTACTATCACTGGTCGGTTCCACACGGTAAATGAAAGATCGATGGTAACATTGACTTGGTTTAGTGAATTTCTAAATGATCCATATTGCCACTGAATCTGAAGATAATTAATTCCTGCTTTGAATGACTGTGACCAAGGAATCGTGATTGTGAATTTTGC
>JALTMP010000163.1 GCA_027001645.1 Candidatus Heimdallarchaeota archaeon | reverse complement strand
CACCCTGTTGCTCATATACAATTGCTATATTGTTAAAGACAGAGGACACCATTTCATTATTTACGGGTCTTTTGAGGCTCTTTAACGCTTGATGATAATATCTTAGGGCATCTTCATACCTACCTTTATGCCAACAGATTATCCCAAGGTTAATCAGAATTGAGCTTGAAGAAAGCGTTTCAAACTTTCCTTTTTTCTTGATTTTCAGCATTTGAATAAAGATGTTATGGGCTTCGTCAAGCTTTCCTTTTTGCATTTGGATCGCGCCATATGCATGAAGTAAGCGAGCGATCAGTTGATTCTTCTCTTTTGAATCTGGAAAATCTTCGTTTTGCAAAGATTTCTTTACTAGAATTAAATACGCGAGGGCTTTGTCAAATTCTCCCAACTTTGCATTTTCATTTGCGAGATCTATCGCTCTATTTAACTCGCCAATCTTCTTTTTTGATTTCGCCAAGAAGTCTGATTTTTCTATGCTCTGAAGTAACTCCGAGTCCACTTCAGACTCGCTAATAAACAAGAAGAGTTTTTCAGAGGATGAAAGTTTCTTTTTTGAATATTCTGCAGACATTAGAAGATCAGCTCTTTTGCTTACAACTAAATTAAGATTACAGGTACGTTTTGATTAGTACTTAGAAACGAAATATGCGTTTTATGTTTTTTCTACTTATTTTCTAGTTCCTCTTTTGATAATTTTTCTAGCAACCTGTTTTTGACAAGTGAATTTGACTGCAAATTTAAATTGGAAATATTTCTGCCATGAAGAAATTAGGTTGGTTTACAATTTTCCGGTTTTTTTCTTTTTTTTGTTCAGAATTGCGAAATCACTCGTCGCAAAACTTGATGTCGTTTGTTTTTCAAGCGAATTGAGAACTTCAAATTTAAATCACTTTGTTGTTACTTAGATGACTTCAGCCCACATGGTAATCGCATCCATATCAAAACTTTGTCCGCAAAGTAACAAATCCCGCTTTACGAGTAGCCTAAACGCTACCGACACACAAGAAACGCGTGGGCATCAATCTCTAAACTCATCTTTTACTTTACTAACCGAATTAGGAAGGATGCAATTTGATTAAGAAAAGAACAGCTATCGTTATTAGCCTTATATTATTCATGGTTTTTGGTATTTATTCACAAGCCTGGGCAGTAGCTGGAACGGAAGATACCAATATTGGTCTGAATGAAAACAATGAGCTGATCCCACTGGGTCCTGTTTTCGAAAAGAAGATCGGTATTTTCTACGATTCAAGTGACCAGCAAGTTTCACTATTGGCTCAAGGAATTAGCAACTTCATTACCCCGTTCTATCGCCCGGTGCAATTAATCGGGGTAAGTAGCTTAGAACCCATCCAAGAAATGGGAAATGAATACTGGATTATTATTTATGTTTTTGACACTTCGATTGCGGGTCCCAGAATTGGTTCAACTCAATTTGAATGGACCGAACTAGGAAAAATCTTGGCAGGGCTTTCTGATGCAAAACATGTACTCACAATTCCCAATTCTCGACAAATGGTAGAAGCTATCGGCCCCGCATTGCAGAACGCCTATTATCCAAATGAAGAAACGGAACTAACCGATGCAAAACTCCTGGCAATTTATGCCGTTTGGACCGTCAGTGAGATTCTCATGAAGTTTGGTCCATCTGCAAAGTACATACAAAGTGGCCAAGACTTGCGAGTATTGACAGTAAAGTATTTTGCAGAGAATCTCGATGAATTCATTGAACGAGGTTACCAGCCCCAAAATCCAATGGGCCAAGTTGATAAGGAAGCCGAGCAAGCACGTTTTAACCAATTGCTTGACTCACGACCAAAGAGCGTAAAGTATGTTTCTGAATCCGGAGAAGAGATGTCTCTCAAAGAGGCACTTGCTCAGAAGGGCTTCATTGGAGACGGTTTAGGTTTAACAAGCACGCATAGTGGTTTGACAGTTGCTCAAGTCCCCAAAAAATCGGGAATTGAAGGTGCTGCAGGTAAAGTTATTGATTTGGTTCTCGAGCTTCTGCTTAACGGCGGAGGAGAATTCATAGGTATTAGTCCTGATATGGCTCAAAAGATCGCGGATGTCATTCAGTACATTCCAAAAGTGATGGGAGTCATCAAGGACCCGTCTGTCCCAAATATTCTTTCTCTTGCCATGGACGTCTTAACAGAGCAATTTCCCGGAATCCAAGAATATCGCACATACATTGAGTTAGCAGTTAAGGGCTTCACTGCTTTGCGAGGATCCCCTCAAGAAATCATTGCCTTTCTGCTCGAACTTGTAAACCAATTCTTTCCACCAGATTCATCCGTTGCAAAAATTGCTCAGCAAATCCTCAATTCTAAACTCGCGGATCTTATTGAACGAATTCAAAACGGAGATGACGCTTTCAAGGCCATAGGTGGTTGGCTAATAGAAACACTGGCAACAGGTTTTCTGAATGATACCCTTTCAAATTGGCTTGGAGTAAACATTTCAAAAATCATCGAAATTTTCCAAAGCCTACTTGCAACTGTTAAAATGTCGGTCCAATTCTTTCAGGAAAAGGACATTTTTGGATTTATTACGAAGGCACTTCCTCAACTCATTTCATCCATACTCCCGCTAGTTGATTATTTGGAAGCCATTTTCGGTAGTAGTCCCTCAAGTCCGCTTTTGCAATCAACCACCCAATTATCCCTTTCAGCCACTAGTTCCGATGTTTGGGATCTCATCATGGCACCTTTTGTTTCTCTGGCAAACCTTGTGTACTGGATTGCCAGTAAGCTTGGAGGTGTGAGTGACGAGGAACTCAAGCCAAATCCGACCCCGAATGATGATACAACGGTAACTCCTGATAAACCATTAGAAAAAATCGTCGAGGATGTCGGGAAAACAGTAAAGCAAGCCTCTAAAACAATTCAGGAAGAACAACTCTACGTTGATGGAATCGATATTTCCCACTATCAAGAATACATTGATTGGGACGAACTGGCATCAGAAACGAATGTCAAATTCGTGATTATAAAGGCAGTTGATGGCAAAGATCTTGATCCGCTCTTCAAAACCCATATCGAGAATGCACTGGCAAAGGGCTTCATAGTAGGCGCATATGCTTTTGCCTATCCAAATATTCGACCCAACGACCCCTATACAGGTGCACAAGCGTTTGTAGACGCAATCACTCCTTATTTAAATAACAAGAATTTTATGCGCCCATTTTTGGATCTGGAACGCAACATAAAATTTTCTGGTACAAAGAATATCGATTGGGAAAGAACTTCAAAATGGGCTCTAGACTGGCTCACATACGTTGAGCAAAAAACAGGTGTTCGCCCAATAATTTATGTTAACCAAGACTATGCTAAGAATCTCGCTTCATATCTTTCGTCATACGATCTTTGGATCGCGGCCTACCGCAACTCTAATCCAAATACCGGAATATGGGATTCCTATACACTATTTCAATACTCAGAAGACGCGCTCTTTAAAGGAATTTATGCGGATGCCGCACACACAAAACTGCAAGAAGTTGACGCTAATCGCTTTGACGGAACATTTGATGAATTCAAAACCAAGTTGCTTATCAATCCCGGACCCATGCTTTTTAGCACTTTGAGTCAAGGTCTTTCTGTTTCAAGCTCGAACCAATTATCCCTCAACGTCATTTCGCCAGAAATCAAGAAATTTGTAGAGTATGTTAAGGGCGTTCTCAATGGCACTCAAACCAGTGCTGATATCGCAAGAAGATTAGTGCATGACGTTGTCGCGATCTTTAACTTACCATCTCGCTCTCACAGCTTTTTCGAAAATGCACTGCTCTTCGTCATTCAGAAAATTGCTGACGTTCCAGAATTACGAAACATACCAGGAGTGTCTCTACCAAAACTGATCGAAGAAGGAACGGCTTTTGTTCTTGCCCAGTTTGCACCAGAAACTCGGAAAACAATTCAAAAAATTATGGAATTAGCAATTCCTGGCATTGTAACTATTCTCTCTGTGCTAAAGGGTAACCCCGCACTAGCAGATATTGCTGCTTCTACGATTGGCTTGACAAGGGCTCAAGCTCTTGAGAAGGCAAAGCTAATTGCTCTTTCTTATCTCGAAAATGCCACGCTTGCAATCATCGGCAAAATACCTGATTCGTTGCTAAATTCAACACAGAAGGCTGCGCTAGGAGAAATTGGAAAAGAAATCCCCAAGCTTATTATTTCTTGGATTACTGGCACTTATGAAGCTGGCTCTTGGGGAAGTGTTTTCCGCCAAATGGGTGTTTTCTTCATAAAAATAATGATGGATAATATTCGCTCCGAGTTAGCCGCACGTGGGATCTCGGGATACCCTGTTAATTACTTCATCAAACTCGCCCAGTCTGTATTCGAACAACTCGTCGAAGGAAAATTTGACATCGAACTTCCATCAATGGTGGACATTGCTAGAGACTTAGGAAATTATGCGTTGCAAAAGTGGAAAAACAGAATTGATCCGAATGTTTATGCTCTACTTGAGATCTTTCTTAAGGACTTTCCTGATCTCCAGCAGTTCTTCCAAGACGGTCTTAGCTGGATTGTAAGAAAGCTCAAGACATGGATCGCTGGCAAAGTCGCAGAGTTACTGGACAAGGTCTTCGAAGATCTTAACAAATTATTAGCCCAGTATAGTTTCTTGGAATTGAAGGGAGAACTTTCTCTCGGATTTGGTGGCTTTGCCATAATGGATGCGAATTATCAGCTCAACGTTACACCAAATATTGAGTTTGATTCAACTGGACTGAAGAACTTCATAGTCTCTCTCATCATTGACGGAAACAAGGTGCTAACCGACGGATCATTAGAAGAAATCTTCCAAAAAATCCTTGGTTTCGTCAAAATACAACCCGTCTTTTCTGGCCAACTAGTTGTGAAGGACTTTGGCTCCGCACAAAAATTCCTAGACGTCCTCCTTAAGGCGCTGGGTTTCCAAATTAAGTTCGAGGGAGCCGCATTCTTCTCAGTGGTACTTTTCAGCCTCGGTTCAACAGGCTTCGACTCGCAATCATTCTTCCAAGTCAAAGCCTGGGGGCTTAAGATCACAATCGAGGCAGTGCGATATATCACGTTGCTAGACCTGGTAACAGGAGGACTTGCTAGCTCAGTACTAAACGCGCTAGGTGGACTCGATTTTCTGGGAATTTACGTAAGGATTGCTTTCGGCATATCAATTGTTATCATCAAGACTGCGGAAAGTGCTGTAACTGCATCTAGCGGTGTTTTCACAGCATCATTTTACATAGAAGGTGGAGTGGGCATCTCAGTAGGAGTCGACCTCGGCTTTATTGGAGCAAAACTCGGCCTATATATTGGAGTTCGAATAGTTCTCACGTTTACGCAAATCTTAGGTAACAAGTCAATGCCACTCAGAATAATCCTAAGAATCCTAGTGATCTTGGAAGCCTACTTTGAAATCAAAACGTGGTTTGGGTCTAAGCGATGGTCAGTAAAGGGA
>JALTMP010000162.1 GCA_027001645.1 Candidatus Heimdallarchaeota archaeon | reverse complement strand
TCCAGTGCCTCAGTAGCCGACATTTTAGAACCCGAGTTAAAACTAGGATCTAAATATCAGATCATCATCGAGTTTCGCCCAGATGCTCCTCTCAAGTCTGCAAGAGCATTAGTTGCAATTAGACAATTGGAAAACATCGCTCAGATTCTTGTCAGCAAGCCGTCCTTGAATGACATTGAAGAAGGGAAGGTTTTCGATAAGATCGATTTAGAGGTCATATCAAACGAAGACGAAACTGCGATTCGAAAATCTCTTCAAGACATTCAAGACATCAAATCTGTCGAAGTAATCCCCTTGCATGAGGAAGTTACTGAAGTCGAGGAAACCGCAGCGCCCACATTAACATTTCGCGAGAGAAGAAAAACTATTCAGACTGTAAGGATTAATTTGGATCTTCTTGACTATGTTCTTGACTTATTAGGGGAAATCATCCTTGCTTCAGGAAAAATTTCCAGAGAACTTCAATTTGATTTTAATTCAGTAATAAGTCAACAAGTGGGTAATATCGAAACGTCGGTTGTTCAAATTCAAGAAGTGATCATGCGGATGCGCATGGTAACTTTGACACACATATTTGACCGGCTTCCAAGAATGGTAAGGGATTTAGCAAAGGAACAAGGCAAGAAAGCGGAATTAATAATACGTGGTAGTCATCTCGAATTGGACCGATCAGTGATTGATCAAGTTAATGAAGCGGTATTGCACATTTTAAGAAACGCTGTCTCTCATGGAATTGAGTCTCCTTCTGAGAGAAGAAGGGGTGGAAAGAGTGAAACGGGGCGAATCATCGTTGAAGCGGCGCAAGAACGAGGGGAAATAATAATCACAGTGTCGGACGATGGAGCTGGAATTAATTTCAAGGAAATTGAGAAACGAGCAAAAGACCTGGGGCTTTACAAAGATGAAGAGCCAATGTCGCGGAGAGATCTGCTTCAACTGATTTTTGAATCAGGGTTCAGCACGGCTAAAAAAACATCCGAAGCTGCTGGAAGAGGCGTAGGACTTGACATTGTTAAACAAGTCATCGAAGAAATTGGTGGCACCATTCAAGTTGATACCGTTGAAGGAAAGGGAACTACCTTCACGATTCGTGTTCCCCAAACTGTTGCAATCGTTGAAGCGATTATTCTCGAAGAAGGAGGCTTTCAATTTGCTTTACCAATGACAAATGTTGAAGTCTTCTTAACTTCAACTGATGCTTTGATTGTTCAGCAAGGTTCGAGAGAATACATCAGTTATCAAGACGAGCTTGTTCCATTAATTGACATTCGCTCATTAGTTCCTTCTTCACCAGTTGTGTTAGCTCTTCAAGCAAGGGGAATAACAAATGTTGAGGAGACTGGCTCCCGCGCAGGGTCCAGCAGGAGAAGGAAGCGTCGGGAAAAAATCATCATTTGGAGAAAAGCTGGAAAAAGGATTGCACTACGTGTCAGAAATCTAGTTGGGCAAACTGACATCGTCACCAAGTCAATAAGCACTATCGGAGACTCCCTTCCGGGAATAAGCGGTGCAACAATTCTAGGTGAAGAACAAGTAGTTCTAATAATAGATCCCGCTGGCTTTATACGATAGACATACTTGAGGGTTAAATGATGCATGATTTCGAGGGCGACGATCGTTTGAATCAGATGTTGCGCGATGCACTCCAAGAGCTTGGCAATATAGGAGTAGCTCATTCAGCCACAGCTCTCTCTCAAATTCTGAACCGAAAGGTCGACATGAGCGTGCCTAGGGTAACCCTCGTTCGTGTGGAAGAAATGTATAAGCGGATCAGCAGTAATCCGGGTGAAATTGTTGTTGGGATTGCTAGTGAAACTCTTGGCGACGGCAAGATGGATCTCTTATTTATTCTTGATGAAGCCAGTACCAGGACACTCTTGAGTGCTCTAAGGGCAGGAGAGATCCCTCCTCTTACGGATCTTGCGGAGCTAGACAGGGAAATTCTTGTTGAAGTTGGTAACATTATCCTTCTGCACTGTGTATCTGCAATGAACACATTTACTGGACTTCGATTGTATCCTATGCCTCCGTCGATCGCAGTAGATATGAATAATGCAATAATTCAGCACATGATTAACAAAGATGGTGAATACAAGCGCCAAATGATTAGCGTTGAAGTCGATATTTTCACAGAAACCATGAACATCAAAGGTGTTGTGTTCATGTTTCCCAATCAAAAAGAATTGGACAAACTCATGGAACAACTCTATGGAGAAGGCTGGGATGTCATTTGATTAGCGAAAGTCCCGAGTCCGTTGGCATTGGTGAAGTAAAAGTTGGCAAATCTCCCCTTTCATTCCAAGCTGTTGCTCTGGGATCTTGTGTGGGCGTTGCATTGTATGATAGCACATTCAAAGTCGGGGGTCTAGCCCATATCATGTTGCCTAAGAAAAGCGAAAACATCGGTCAGAATGACTTAGGGAAATTTGCAGATACAGCAATTCCGCTACTTGTGCAGAAACTAGCAGAAATAGGCGGTGGAAGAGCTCGTTTAATCGCCAAAATTGCCGGCGGAGCTAAAATGTTTGATTTCAAGCGCATGAATGAAAACCAAGCAGATATTGGGAGCAGAAACGTTGAAGCCGCAAAAGCAGTTCTTGGAAGTCTCGGAATTCCTATTGTTGCAGAAGAAGTAGGAGGAACCTACGGACGTACAATGATCTTTCATCTTGCTTCAGGAGATGTTGAAATAATATCCTTGTCCCAAAAAATCAGAAAAATTATATAAGTGGCAGAAGCCCCTAGATATGGTTCTTAAGGGGTCAATATAAATGGACGGCTATTATGAGGCTCCGGGCTACAGAAAGCGAGTGGTTGAGGGTGTGTTCCTACTCAAAGAAGACGGATTGCCTCTTATTGGAAGAGTCTACTCAAACAAGATAGGGATAGAACCAATAATGTTTTCTGGACTAATCTCTGCTTTGAGGACATTTTCAATTTCGTCAATAGGGAAAGAGATCATTGATGTTGGCATGGAAGGATCTCGGCTATTCTTCAAAAAACATGATGAAATCATTGCAGTTGTTATGATCATGGCCCCCACGGGCGAAACCCGATTTTACATCCCTAAACAACTCTCCCTTGCAATCGATGAGCTCTTAGAGGAAATCATTTCTCTTTATTTGGTCGTAAACGAGTCTTTTGGTAGAGATAGTGAACGAGAACAAGACCTAATGGCCACCCTTGGTATTGCCATTGATCAAATATTGAATAGAGTTTTTGATGGGAAAAAAACAATTGATGAATACCTAGCTCTGATTCCAGATGAAGGCAATATCTATTCGGGGAGAGACTTAATGACAGACCATGGCAAAATTCCTCCGTCATCGAGTCTGTTTCATCAACAAACTTAGGGAATGCTTCTGATCTCGTCTCAACGAGTTACAGTGTAACTGTTTCAATGTCTTCAAGTTTCGCTTTAATCAGCTTTACAAGATCTTCATCTATTGAGATGATGCCGTGCTTATTACCTCCTGGAACCTGATAAAGTACAAGTGCCACTCCTCCAAGCTTTTCGCTTTCAGGAGAAACAATGTAGAATACAAAGTCTTGTATTCCTGATAAGGGTGAGAGGACAATTCCATGTATTCCCTCATCGATTGCACGCTTGATGAAGTCAATGTCCCATGAAAACAAGTGTGAAAAAACTCCTTTTTCTGAAAGTTGGGAAAGTCGAGGGATGAAAATCTCTGGCTTTTCCATGCCATCAATTCCAATATAGACCTCTATCTGGCTTTTCTTCGAAAGTTGCTCAGCAAGCCATTCCATCGTGTTGAACAAATAATTTGTCGCTCCCTCGTCAACGTCCAATTCAAGGGTGAAGTATTCATTCTGTTTCGTTTTGAGCAGAGGTAATTTATGCAAGAGTCCGTCGAGGATTTTTTGCGGTAAGTCTCTTAAGGATATTTCTCCCACGTTTTTTTCTCCACGGATTGAGAAAAACAGAGGTTTTCCTATTGTTTCTTTTGTTTCAAGGGCGGCTACACCCCTTTTTTTTCTTCGTTTCTTTTGGATGCGAATCAAGCAAGGGATTTCATCTTGTTCGAGTCTAAGAAGATTAATCGGTTCGCTGAGTATTCCTTCCATCCCCCAATATCTTCTTGCATTCTGCACCATTTCAGTAATGACCTTATCTGCCACCGGAATAAATGATGAAATGATTACTTCCCAGACTTCTACCAAATGTTGGGATTGCCAGTTGCTGTTTTCTGGAATCGTAACTTGAATGATGAGTGCCCACCAATCATCTTCTTGTGCTGGAAATTCAATTCTGTGGATTACGAAAAGGGATTTATCCTCGAATCTTAGAACAAGGGGGCTTTCCGACTGAATTGATTCATATAATGTGTCGACTGCATTCCTCCAGCTATTCTCATGATATCTGGGAGGAGACTGAGGATTCCTTAGCATGACATAAACAGGCCACGCTTCTGCTGTGACTAAAGTTATAGCGTCAACTGGAGGGTATTTTGTAAAAAGATCTTCAACGAACGCGCCTAGTTTTAGCAATCCTTGAGGTGTTGATGGAAGAGTTTCCCCTAAAACAAGGTTGAGCTGTTTTTCGATCTTGCGGAGTCTCTTTCTGCTACTCGCGTTCTTTTTGATGAATTTTGCGTTATTTTCTAGCACTCTGGCTGCTTTTTTCATCAGCCTTCGAGCACCCAGCGGCGACAAAGTTTCTCTAGCGCGAAGAGCTAGGAGAAAGTCCTGCACGTGATAATAGATAATATAGCTATCTGTTAGCACTTCCATGACCAGATCTTCTCCGGTCGCTTCTCTGCCAACTAGTGCTTGAACCGAGATCCGACCTGCTCGAAGAACTTCGTCGATCTGTTCTTGCTGACTAAAAGAGAATACAGGCACTGACTCATAAATCACGAAGAACTCAAGGATATCAGAATGCATGGTTTCCGTTATGGTTATGCAGTTCACATTCTTATGTGTTATTTCTAATTCGGGAAATTTAGCGTCAAAATATTCGGATCTATTGAGAAACTTCAAATGCAACATAAAACGGCATTTTCTTCTCGGTTTATCCTTACACGAAAAGATGGTCAACTAGGATTGAGAGTGCTTCCTCCGATGGAGCAAGTATCGCCCACTTTGAAAGATCAGAAATCGGCGTAATAGTTGGATTAATGTCAATGATTGTGGCTCCAAATGCTTTGGCAACTGAAGGGAAGCGAGCCGCCGGCATCACCAATCCGGATGTCCCGACAACAAGAACGAGATCAGCTTCCTTCATCAATCTGTGTGATTCTATCAGTTCTCTTTCGGGTAGGGGTTCTCCAAACCAAATTACATCTGGTCTCATCAATCCGTCGCATGAATCACATTTTAGCGGAATTGCTACTGGAACTTCACTGATCGTGATCTTATGAAAGCATTGGGTACAGAACGCACGCATGATGCTTCCGTGAATCTCAATTATGTTTTGAGATCCGGCTCTTTGATGC
>JALTMP010000161.1 GCA_027001645.1 Candidatus Heimdallarchaeota archaeon | reverse complement strand
TGCGTCCAAATTAATGCCTTTCCCATTGGTTGCCCTAACACAGTTGCCACATTTCGTGCAGTTCTTCCAATCGATTGCAGGAAGATCTGGTAGTGCGTCAGAATATGGCTTGTATATTGCTCTACGTTTGTATAATCCGTATTCGAACTCATTGTCAACTTCTACGGGGCAGCTCTGAATGGCGTCTTCAAGACCCTCTACTCGATCCTCAACTCCTCTAGGAGTTTGTTTGATTCTAATTTCATAGCTTCCTTTTGATCCAGATGACGCGATGACTTCTGAATTCAAATATACTGTGATCAGAGGGTGTTCCAGAACCCTTTGGATCAAACTTTGGACTAAGGTCTTTGCATCCTCTCCGTTGGGATAAAGTTTTTCCAGTTGAACTACTCTCCCCCCAAGAAAGGGACTCTTTTCTATCAAGTCAACTGTAATTCCTCTCTCAGCCAAATCCAACGCAGCCGACAATCCACTGACGCCACCGCCAATAACGATACCGTTTTGAATTGTTTTCTTTTTGGAGGGACTTAATGGATTCTGAAGAGTAAGACGATTAATTGCTCCTTCAATCAAACGTATCGCTTTCTCAGTTGCTTTTTCTGGCTCGTGGGAGTGGACCCAACTATCTTGTTCTCTAATATTAACATGTTCGTAAAGATAAGGATTCAGTCCAGATTTAGCTACTACCTTTCTAAACGTTAATTCGTGAAGTTTTGGAGAACATGCCGCTACAATTACATGGGTTAATCCCATTTCTTTGATCTTTTCAGAGATTAATTGTTGCCCGGGATCGGAGCACATGAAAATGAAATTTTCAGCAACGCCAACTCGTGGATCCTTTGAAATAGTGTTTGTTACCGTTTCAACGTCTACGACATCTGAAATATTGCCTCCGCAATGACACACAAAAACGCCAATTTTTGCCTTATCTTTTTTTTCTTGATTCTTATCGGTGTTCATTTTGCCTTACCCCTTGATAATTGACTTAATGGGTAGTTCCTTTGAGAAAAATGCATCCTTTAGGTTTCCCTGTAGCCATTCTGAGACTTTCATTGCTGCTGCGCTTCCCGAAACAATTGATTCAACAATGTCCTTGGGACCCGCTGCTGTTCCAGCGACAAATACTCCTGGCAAAGATGTTAGAGTCGGATTTGTTGTTGGCTTTATCATTTTGATGAAGCCATTGGTGTCCGTATCTACGTCAATGGCGTTTTTCGGATTCCAATTGGGGACTAGCCCTAGGGATAGTACCACTAGGTCATGTTCGAACTCTTCTATTTGGCCAAACTCACCGAAGGTTTCTACTCTGAGCACCAAGTTTCCATTTGTTTTCTCAGTAATTTTCGCTACTTTTCCTTTGACAAAATTAACGCCCATTGCTTTAGCTTGCTGATAGAACTCCTCGTGATTCTTTCCGAAAGTTCGAATATCCATGTAATATATCGTTATATCTGCCAATGGTACTGCTGCTGAAAGCAAAGTGGCTTGCTTTATTGCATACATACAGCAGATTGCGGAACAATAAGGAACTCCAATACTGGCATCTCTAGAACCTGCACATTGCACGAACGCAATAGAATCCGGGATTTTTCCATCTGACGGTCGAAAAACCCCCCCAAATGGACTAGTGGGGGCAAGTATTCGGTCCATCTGCTTTCCAGTTATTACATTCTTGTATTTCCCGCCCCCATATTCTTCTTTGATCGTTGGGGTTTGCAGGAAGCCAGTTGCGATAATGATAGACCTTGCTTTAACACTTAATTTCTCTTCTCGCTGCGAAAAATCAATTGCATCCGTTGGACATGCTCTCGCACATTTACCACAAAAAATACAGTGATCGTCATCAAGCACTGCTTTTTGGGGAAGAGCAGTTGCAAAGGGAACCCCAACTGCTTTTTTTGGACCTAACCCTTCGTTGTACCCTTCATCATAAATGATAACGGGACACGCTTCTTCACAGTCTCCACATCCAGTACATGCGTCGATATTGACGTACCTTGGCCTTTGAAGAAGATTTACTTCGAAATGATCCTTGATCTGTCGAACCTGTACGACCTCAGCAAGTGTTTTTACCTCTATGTTTGGATGACTCATGACTGCAGACATCTTAGGAGTAGTGATGCACGAGGCACAATCGAGAGTTGGAAAAACTTTACTCAGTTGAATCATTGTTCCTCCGATGCTTGCTTGTTTTTCGACCAGCAACACTCGATAACCCTGTTCTGCAAGATCGAGTGAAGCTTGTATTCCAGCAATTCCTCCTCCAATTACAAGAGAATCATACTTGTCCATTTTTTCACCTCTACTGAGAAACGGTGGTCATCCTCCTTTCTTTGAGATCCTTGAGTTTTTGATACATCTCCCGAACTTCCTTCACGTAATGCTCTGCACAAACCGTGCAAATTGCTGTGAGTTTCAATCGATCAATTGAGATCCCCTTTTCTCGCATTTTCTTGTAAACTTCGTCAATTCTCCTGCTAAGTTTCTCATACGTACCCTTGTATGGAGAGTCTGTACCACATGAAGCGATAAGTATCCCATCAAATCCCATTTCAAAAACACGCATGTAGAACTCAGCTGGGAAGATTACAGGATCCGGAACGCGAATGACAAAAATACTGGTTGGGTACTCCAAATGATTTTGCCCTGCGTTATCAATTCCGGGATACGAACAAGCCAATGTGGCGATCACGAGGATCTTGGGATCATTGCTTAATCTATTGTCCACTAATATCACCTATCATTATTATGGGCTGGAAACGCTGAAAGTGCTTGTACCTCGTCTCTATGTACGCCTTACCGTTTTCGCCGAATAAATAAGCTAAAATATCCATCGGCTTCTTTTATTCCCAAGAATTCGTGCTTCATTTTCTTTGCCCACGCTGGAAGATCATTTTTGGTTCCAGGGTCGGTCGCACGCACTTCAAGGATTCCTCCAATTGGCACCTTTGCAATACTTTTTTTCGCTTCTAATATTGGGCCAGGACAAGAACTTCCCCTGGCATCCGCTACATAGTCAGGCTTAATATTTTGTAACTCGGTCATAGGGTATCGCCTTCTGATAACAAATCTAAGTTTCAATCTAGTAACCATCTTGAAAATAATTAAAAATTCTTGCAATGAGCAAGTGGAATTAACCAACACAACCCCCTATATTAAGCAAAAATCCAAATTCGCTCGATTTAATATTTTAAAATGACAAAAAACAATGTTAAAAGTTAGCACAATGCTAATATTAAGTATGATAAATGTAGAAACATATTTCGTAAGATCTCTGAATAAGATGACAACTAGAATAATGACAATTAATCACATTTTGTCGCTAACCATCCTTGTTTAACTAGTTCATCCAAGACTTTTGCTACAATAGGCTCTTCAATATGAAATGCATAAGATAAGTCTCGATCAGAAGAACATCCAAGACAAGCGACCAAGCGCAGGAATAGCCGTTTTTCTCTCTCGAGCTTTGCGTCTTCTGTGAGGGTTTCCTCAATTTGCCTAAGAAGTTTATTTTTCTCTTCTAAGAGAGCAAGCATCTTTCTTTCTGAACTGATAAGCTCATCATTTATTTCCTGGAGCTTTTCATAAAGTTCTAAATATTTCTTCTTGGCTGAATCGCTGATTTTTTCCTCGTTGGGCACAAAGACAACAGGTTTAGATTTTGTTTGTTGTAATTCGCTGGGAGCACCTAGTTGAGAGAGTTCTGCTGTTGAGAGATCCTCCTCAGCACTTGTAATAAAAACATGTGAATGAATAAGATCTGGAAAGATTCCCACAAACATTCCCAGCTTTTTGCCGATTTCAAAGAGCGTTGCTTCTCCTCCTTTCTTTCCAGAATAGCTTTCCTTGGTTTTTCCCTTTTCTCGAATCAATTGCAATTCATGTCCGTTGTCCAAGCCTTGAAGGATGCGTAGGTGGCGATGGATGGCAGTATTGGAAATATTGAGAATTTTAGAGAGTCTTCTCCCGTAAGCATTTGAATTGTCGTATGCCAACATTCGGAGGATTTCTCTACGAGTTGAACTGCTAAGGATTTCGTAAATGGGATGGTTGAGGTGGCAGGGGAATAGAAGGTGATTTTGAAGGTGGTTTCTGAGCATCTTGGATTCCTCTTGGTATGGGTAGTGTTTGTCTAATTATATTATAAATTCGTAATATCAATGGTTTTTCATCGTGCACTTTTTTGTCTGGATGAAAATTTGATGGGAGCAGCCTGAAGCTCCCATCAATCACCCTATGACCGAGTTAAGGGTGAGCGCGAGGCGGGGAGATAGAGAACAGGAGTGCTTTAAGATTACACTATGCCCTTTGCAACGAATCGATAGTATAGTTCCTTGAATGCTAGCTTAAACCACCAGTGTCTCCTTGATGGTTTTCCAGGATAGGGTGGGCGAGTGTAGTTAAAATCAACGAACAGCGACTTTCCGATTTCTGTTATGAAGAAGCACTGAACATGGCCATCATACTTGTAGATTTTGTTGGAGTTCTTGATTGAGGCGAGGATGTTCTTCGCGATGATGGGTGCTTGGTTATGTGCTGTGCTTCCTGCCTTTGAAATGGGTAGATTTGTAGTATCCCCGATTGCATAGACATTGTCATAGCCCTCAACTTTAAGGGTTTCTCGGTCTACTATGACCCACCCTCCTTCTTCATGGGGAATCCCTGATTTCACGATGAATGGCTGAGCTTCGTGTGGAGGGATCATTATAAGCAGATCATAGTCTACTTCTTCTCCTTCAAGAGAATAAAGCACCTTCTCTTCAGTATCTACTTCATCAACGTTGAAGAAAGTGCGGACATCTATCCCTCGTTTTTCCATGAGCGGCTGAACAATTGTGTTGACCGTCTCGATTGAGAATGCTCTGTTTATTGGTGAGGTGAAGACGACATTGAATTTGTCGCGGATCTTCTTTCGCCTTAGATAGTCATCGATCAGAAGTGCTGCCTCCAAGGGAGCTGGTGGGCATTTGTACGGCATGGAAGCAATGCTAACAACAATCGTCCCCTCTGTCATGTCTTTGAGTTGATCGTATACTTTTGCAGCTCCTTGAGGGGTGTAGAACTGGTGAATTTGGTCATTCCACCATTCCAGCTTTTGGGGAACCAGACGAGATCCCGATGCAATGATCAGGTAGTCGTAAGGAACTTCTTGACCGTCATTGGTGTGAACGATTTGTTTTTCAAGATCAACCTTGTCAACTGCAGCGCGTATCTTTTTGGATCTTTTGGGCAATAACTTGGTTCCATCTCGGATGAGACCCTCTTCTGTTTCTCTTCCTACGATCTGGAAGAGGTATCCTGGTTGGTAAATGTGCTTGAATTCGGGATCTATAACAGTGATTTCTGCTTTCTTCTTAACGATCTTGTTGAGTTTGTTTGCGACAATGGTTCCACCAGTGCCCGCACCTATGATAACAATTTTTGCTTTGTCTGCCATTTGTTTCTCCTCCTTATTCCTTCTTTCTTCTTCGCTTCTTCTCGCCCTTTT
>JALTMP010000160.1 GCA_027001645.1 Candidatus Heimdallarchaeota archaeon | reverse complement strand
GTCCAATGCTAACTTCATTACTATCAATGGTCCCGAAATCATGTCTAAATACTACGGTGAGTCTGAACAAAGACTCAGATCAATCTTCAGGGAAGCTCAGGAAAAGGCCCCCAGCATAATATTCATTGACGAAATCGACGCCATCGCTCCAAAAAGAGAAGATGTTGCTGGAGAAGTCGAAAGAAGAGTAGTGGCTCAGATGTTGAGTAGCATGGATGGCATGACAAGCCGAGGACAAGTAATTGTCATTGGTGCTACCAACCGACCTAACGCTGTTGACCCTGCCTTGCGAAGACCAGGGCGTTTCGATCGAGAAATCGAGATAGATGTTCCTGACAAAAATGGACGATTGGAAATACTGATGATCCATACCCGGGGCATGCCTCTTGCGGATGATGTGGATCTAACGGTTATCTCTGAAATAACCCACGGCTTTGTTGGGGCAGATATCCAAGCACTGGCAAGAGAAGCTGCCATGAGAACTCTACGGCGGTTCCTTCCTGAAATCGATCTTGATGCAGAAACGATTCCAGCCGAAATTCTGGATCGTATGGAAGTAACAATGGATGATTTCCTCGAAGCACTCAAGGAAGTGCATCCAAGTGCCGTTCGAGAAGTTTTCATTGAGATTCCAAACGTTACGTACGATGAAGTTGGTGGGCTTCATGAAGTCATCCAAGAGCTTCGCGAAGCAGTTGAGTGGCCTTTGAAAAATCCTGACGCATTCAAACGAATGGGCATAACTCCTCCCAAAGGCATTCTCTTATTTGGGCCTCCTGGCTGTGGAAAAACGCTGATCGCAAAGGCAGTTGCCACAGAGAGTGAAGCTAACTTTATTAGCATAAAAGGACCCGAGTTGCTAAGCAAATGGGTCGGAGAAAGTGAAAAAGCCGTTCGAGAAATCTTCAGAAAGGCAAGACTTGCAGCTCCTTGTGTCCTCTTCATTGACGAGATTGACAGCATCACTCCTAGAAGAGGAATGACCAGCGATTCACCTGTTACCGAGAGAGTTATTAGTCAACTCCTTACCGAGATTGACGGCGTTGAGGCACTTAAAGACGTAGTCTTAATTGCTGCAACAAATCGCCCCGATATCGTAGATCCGGCACTACTCAGACCCGGGCGCTTTGACAGACTGATCTTCGTTAGACCACCAGACGTCGAGGGTAGGAAAGAGATTCTCAAAATCCATACCGAAAACATGCCCCTCGCAGACGATGTAGACATCGAGGAAATTGCCAAAGAAATCGATGGATTTGTTGGTGCAGACATCGAAGCTCTTTGTAGAGAAGCTGCAATCCATGCCCTTCGTCTAAACATGGATACGAATACTGTAAACCGAGAGGATTTCTTTTATGCAATTCAAAAGGTGCACGCCACAATAACTCCAGAAGTCTTTGAATGGTACTCTAACCTTGAAAAAACGCTCAAGAGTGGGAGAGGCACTCGAAAACCAACAATCGAGGGTTTTGTGTAATAACCGCACCATAGCGTTTTTCTCCCTTCTCTTCCTTATTTTTCCTTGTCTAACACCGCGATCCACTACTTTCCGATTATTCTCTTGCCAAGATATTTCCTCAATCTCTTAAAATTAACATGGCTAATGTTTATCATTTCTTTCAGAATGTTTTTCCTCAAACTTTGATATTTGAAAGAACTTAAGTTTGAATATACTTAACATAATCTTGATGTCTTTAGAATTGCTCCTAGCTCTCACCGCCGTATCAATCCTTTCCATCCTTTCCCTATTTTTCTTGGTTCTCTATCTAAGAGAAAGAGAAATCAATCGAGAAGTAAAAAAGAAAAAATCATGGATTACTAGAAAGGAGAAACAGATTCGAGAGGAGTGGGCGATTCTAAAACTCGAAAAATCGAAATTGCGCATGAAACAAGCCGAATTGCGCAGGAAGTCTAGAGAAATCAAGGAGCGAGAATTCAAGCTTTGGATCCGGTCATCACTTTTCCTCGTCTACCCTCTGGTTCAGGCACTGTATTCCTGGAGAACAAGAGGATCAATCCCGATTGAAATTGTTCTTGGGATAGTAATCACGTTCTTTATCTTCTTGTTTGGAGGGTTCTTCGCAAGCAAGTTCTTGGGATTCGCCAGTAAAAGTTCGAGAGCAGTAGGTTGATTGTAACATGGTAGACAAAGACGAGCATTCCTCTCTTCTCTCCTTAGATGAAATAGAAAAGAATGGAGTTGTTAGGGGAATCGAAATTGGAAGGATCAATCATGTAACTCACGAGATTATCCCAACTCGTAAAGTTTGGTTCCAGTGCAACTCCACTACTGCTTGTTGTCGATATCACGAAATACCCATTACAGAAAGAGATATTCAACGGATTTTAGATAATGGCTATGACTTGTTTCAATTCATAGTTGAACCAAGCCCAATCCTCATTAAGTCAAAAATGAAAGAAGGTGCCTATACCAAGGCTTATGTTCTGAAAAAGAAGCCTTTCACAACAGAATGTGTCTTTCTTGAAAACGGGAAATGTAAAATTCACGAATTCAAACCAACAGCATGTAGACTATATCCCTTCACTCTAAGGCCTGTTGAAGGGAATTCTGATCTGATTTCTGTGGTTGTGCACCCTGACAGCGTTTGCGCAAGTGTTCACACAGAGGAACGCGATTCAACCAAGATTCCTTTGCAAATCAAGCCAAATACGATCACTCTTCAGGATACCTCTAGAATCCTTCAAAATGTTTTGAAGGTCGTTATTGAATCGGAGCTCATGAGGGAATAACCTTTATTCTCTCTTTGAAAAAACTCTTTTCCAAGAGGTTTTATTTTGGTATTCCTTAGAATGGTTGGATGCTTGCACCGCGTTCTCTCCGCTACATCGTTCCTTGGGGGATCCTCTTCGTAATCTTCTCTCTCTTAACGATTTTTTATTGGTGGCTATCTATAATTGCGAGCCTTTTTCTTGTGGTTTTTGTCTTTTTTGCTTGGTTTTTCAGAGATCCTGAACGAGATCCACTTGCTGATCCACATGCCATTCTCGCACCAGCTGATGGAACAATCATTGCCGTAAAAGGAGACGGGGTGAATGATCCCTTTGAGATTAGGATCAGAATGTCTCCCTTTGATGTTCATATTAATCGAATGCCCATGGATGGAAAACTTGAGAGGTTGGAGAAAATTCCCGGAAGACACACTACTGTTTACTTTGGTGATCCACGAAAAGTAAATCAGCGCTGTAAGCACTACTACTCAACTTCCGTTGGATCACTGGTTCTCACTCAGATCACGGGAATGTTTGCCCGAAGAATCGAGGTTTGGGTGACTGAGGGTGATTTTGTAAAGCAAGGAGAAAAAATCGGGATAATCCGATTTGGCTCTGAAACCGATCTTTGGGTGAAAACTAATAAAGCTAGCATTGAACCAAGAATACGAGTTGGTGACAAGGTCAAGGCGGGTATCACAGTTGTCGGAAGAATACTATAAGATTGCCGGTCCAATAAAAATTAAGAAAAATAAGTTTTTCAAACACGTCGCAAACGTACTCAGCATTGCCAATAGTTCTCTGGGCTTGCTAGCTATTTACTTTCTTGTAACTCATCCTGGAGAATACCGTGTTTTTGTTGCCAAGGCTGTGATTCTAGCGGGAATCTTTGATGCCCTAGATGGTCGCTTTTCCAGAATGAGCACGGAAAAGAATCCTTTCGGAAATGTTTTGGATTCAATCGCTGACGGGATCACATTTGGTGTTGTTCCGTTTCTTGCAGCCTATAGCCTTATGTCAAATGTCCCTGCCTATATAGCTTATCCCGTTGTCAGTTTCTTTCTCTTCTGTGCCTTTTATAGGTTAATCCGCTTTACTCTCTCTCCTACTAAGAGTTATTTCCACGGCGCACCAACCCCTCTTCCTACCGTCCTTATCATAAGCGCTTATGCTATGGGCTGGCCCAATGGATGGACAATGACAATACTAGCTTTCATCTCTGCTATCCTGATGATCTCACACTTGCCATTTCCATCACTGAAGGGACCTCGTGATCCTATGGAGGAAGTAGCATTCTTAGTTGGAAGTATTGGACTCGCAGGATATGTTTTGATCCCTGAACCCTGGTTTTGGATCTTTCCCCCCTTCTTTTTTTGGTATGTTGTCTTTTATTACACTTATGGGTTGATGCATACAGCTTATGTTAAGAAGAGGTTATTTCCTCAATATTGGAGCGAAAAATGAAACAAGAATTACTCGCAACTACTCCCTTCTAGTCATAAACTCATTATTCCCGCTGGTTTATCTATTTCTTCTTATTTTCCGCTTGCATTTGACAAAAATGGAGAAAGCCTTTAATTGCTGATTAAACTTATTGAATTCGAGCACCATGGTATTTCATGCTAGCACATCTGATGACCCCAGGATTCTAAGAGAAAAGCTCGCCCAAACAGAACAACATAATCGTGCCTTGCAAGATCGCATCAGAGAGTTGCTTCAAGAACTGGGGAATCGGGAGGAACAGATAAAGGAACTTCAACTGGAGTTAGAAAAATACCGCAAGGAGCTCATGGCGTTTCGAGAGGCAATGGAGCGTGAGAGAGAAGAATCTAAGTCACTTCGAAACAGAATTCAAGAATTAGAAAGAGAGCTAGCCCGTAAAGAGAGAGAGCTAGATTCCCAGAAGGTCTCTTCTACCGCTTCTGCCCGACCACTGGCTCCGATGGAACCCACTTCTAGAGCTAGCAAAACATCTCTCGATCCAATCCTTCTATCCGCACTGTCGGGTGCAATTATCTCTGAATTTGTCCCTGACGCTCCGATTGCAAGAGATTACAAAGAGAAGCTTCGCTTAGCGTTTGATCAAACCAATATTCCTGAGTTGCGAGTATTGTCGTTGTTTCTTGCAGAACCCAATAGAATCTTTACTTTTGACGACATTGCCCGAATCACAGGTGAAAGTGATCTGGAATCAAAGTTGCAGTTACTTGAAGATCTAAAAATCTTAAGACAAACCTCTCCTGGGAGATACAAACTGATTCAAGGGGAAAGTGAAGAAGAAGTCGTTCAAGTTTCTCGTTGGGAATCTCTCTCTATTGAAGATCTTTTTGACAATCTCAGTCGCTACGTTGAAGTTTCGGATGAAGAAAGCATTGTTAGCGCACTAGAAGAGTTCAGGGATGTGCTAATGCAGAAAGAAGTTTCTGCTAGCACAGTATTCTTTAGTATCAGACAAACAATTGATTCTCTCAGAAGGGGATCTGGCACCAAAGAAGATGTAAAACTCGCAATAAGCGAGTGGAAAAGTAAACTAATAAGCGATCACGAAACAATGTAGAAACTTTCAATTACGCCATTTTTTCTTTCTCTAGCCCTTCTTTCCACTTGTACTTTTGTTCCTTTCTTAAGGAATCTTCCTTTTTGGTTGAATTGAGAAATCTAGTCTCCTTTCTTTTACGGCAACAATTCGCTTTCGGGGAGAGAAACTGCTTTTCGTGGGCCCAGTAGGGATAACGAAAAAGGCGTTTGCTTCTTCAGTTCTTCGACGAGCGCGTTC
>JALTMP010000159.1 GCA_027001645.1 Candidatus Heimdallarchaeota archaeon | reverse complement strand
ACTCGTGATTCTATCAAGCGAGTGTTGAAGAATGAATCCGACGAGGATCTCATTGATCGGGTTTTCGAGGACGTCTTTCAAGCTTATGTTGCTAAATGGTCTGACCGCTAAATCTAACTCCCATTTGATATTGATACGTTGTATTGGCCAGCCTCTCTTGTGTGGGGATGTTAATTGGTGTGGCTATTCTGGCCAATTTAATGATGATTTCTTAGTTGGGGACGCAAGAAGCTCTAGAAACAATTTTTCTCTAAGTCTCTTCAAGTTGGTTTCCGTTCGTTTTTCATTCATATTCATGTCTCCCTCTTTGTTCCTCTAAGTTTTCAAGAATTCCATGGTGTCTCTCCTTTTTTACGATAGCTCGTTGAGAACGAGTTTTCAAATTATTATATAATCAGATTTCGGACATTTCATACCAAATAATTGAGGTGTAAACAATGATTATGGCTATGGAAACAATCTTACTTTCTGTATTGGCTAAAAAGGCCGGACTGTGGAAAGGCATTGCAGCAATCGCGGGTTTGATTGGCTTGCTCACAAGCTTACTGCCCGGGCAAATTGCTGATGAGCTACCTGGTCGAGAGGATCCTGACCCAAATCGAGGTGGCAGTGGATCCAGCAGTGGATGAAAAAAATGCGGTTTTGCTTAGCACTCTTTTGAGTGCGTTTCTCTGTTTCTTTTTTCCTCGACTCTGATTTTACAATATCCAAAAAGGTTTATCTAGTCATGTCTCAGTTAGTGCTTTGTGGATCTCGCTCAAGCGTATTCCTTGTTCAAGCAAGGAAAATTATCGCAAGCCAAAGTTATCCTTGATACTCTTCTGAGTGAGAAATTGCTCAAAGATTCAGAATATGAGGCTGCGACCATGCTTGAAGCCCGAGTTCTTCTAAAGCAAGGAGAATACGAAGAATCACTTCGAATTCTTGAATCGCTTGAGCAACAATTGGAGGGCAGAAAGCCCAATCTTGTTCTTGCTGAGCTTCTCATTTTGATTGCTGAAGCGATGTGGCGTCTTAGGAACTATGACGCCGCTATGACTAAGCTCCGCCAAGCCAAGAATGTTTTGGGGACACTAGAACAAGATGAATCTGTAATGCTTTCCATGGGCCGACTGAGATTTCGAGAAGCTACCATTAAGTATAGCTTGAACCAGTTAGATAGTTCGCTACAAGAGCTGTTGGAATGCAAGTCAATTTTCGAAGCAATGAATGATATTCCCGGTCTCGCCGGAGTTCTAAATAACATTGCACTAATTTATGAGCGAAAAGGTGACCTTGCCAAAGCAAAAGAGTATTATGAGCAAAGCTTGCAAGCTAAAGAACTTGTTGGCGATAAGGAGGACATTGCAAGAACACTCCATAACATGGGAAGAGTAGAGATCTCTCAAGGAAATCTTGCTAAGGCTCTTTCCTTGTTGGAGAGAAGTGCAAGTTTGAAAGAGGACATTGGCAACAAAAGAGGATTAGCTTTAACCCTTGGTGAAATAGGCGTTGTTTACTTGATGAGAGGAGAGCTCGACAGTGCAGAGGCCTCCTTTCAACGGGTTCAAGCAATTAGGGAAGAGTTTCGTGATTTTCATGGCCTAATTTCTTCTACACTGAACCTGGGTCTGATCGCCCATTCAAAGAATCAAGTTGACAAAGCGAGAAAATATTATCTTGATGCTTTATCGCTGGCAAAAGATGCAAAGGATCTTTCCCGGATTTCCCGGATTTATCATAATCTCATTATTTTGGAGTTAGAACAAGGAAACCCTGCAATCGCAAAAAGATATATGGAAGAATTTGAAGCTCTGACGAGAGAATCAACTTCTCCGGAGCTTTACTATGATTATTTGCTTTCCAAAGCTATTGTCCTTAAATCTAGCAAGCGGGTTTTGGACAAGGGCGAGGCACAAAAAATCTTGCTAAACATTGCAAATGAAGAGGTTACTAATATCTCCAGAACAATCACGGCAATCATTCATTTGTGCGAATTATTGTTTTCAGATTACGAGGCTTTTGGCGATCAAACAGTTCTCATTGAGCTAAAAAATTGGATTAATAAGCTGCGAGATTACTCCTCGCAACAAGAATCAATTGACCTAAAAGCAAAAGTTCTGCTTATCGAAGCAAAGCTTTCCTTGCTAGAAAGTAAACCAAGAGAGGCCCTTGTAATTCTTTCAAAGGCTCAAACGCTAGCAGACGAAAACGGTCTTTTGAATCTTGCTTTTCACGCGTCTACATTATATGATGAAGCAATTGCCCTTATTGGAGAGAGAACTACACCCCAGGCGTCTAACTCTAATCTGTCCATGGTCTCATTACTTCGAACCGCTTCTGGTTCTCATCGAATACCATTTGGGGAGATTGAGAATGAAACACCAATTGCCATTGTCATTGTAGCAAACACGGGGGAAATTGTTTTCCGGAAACAATTTTCTGAAGAGTTCGCCATTGACGAGAATCTCATTAGGAGTTTACTTACGATTGTGAATCATTTTTCGAGTTCATCCATTGATGAGCAGAGAATAGAGAGAATCAGCCTTGGCGGTTTGACTCTGCTTGTTAAGCGTGTTTTGAACGTCTTCTTGGTTTATATTATTAAGGGATCATCTTTCTCAGCAATGCAGAAATTTGAAGCGCTAATTCAGGCTATCTCTGCGCGATCAAAGTTGTGGGAGAGTATTAGGAACACCCAATTAAAGTCAAATCCGATCCTTATCTCTCAGCTCAATCAGATGTTAGCTACATCGTTTAACATTTCTATTGAGGATATTGATGAAGAAGTTCTTGAATCCGAAGTCGACATTCCAGCTGAAATGGAATTCCCTGCAGAACTAATGCAGCATAAAAGGTTGCTTCATCCTGTTAAGCTTGCAATTCTAAATCTCCTTTCAAAACATTATCGCCTTGCAACGAGTGAAGTTCGGAAAATATTAGGAATTCCATGGGGAAACCTTGAAACTCATCTAAATGCGTTGCGAAAAGCGGATTTCATTGAACAGAAGGTTGAGTTTGTAGATGATCGCGCAAGACAGATTCTTTATTTGACAGGTCACGGCTCACAAGTTTATTCAGTATTGAGCCAAGCCCTTCAGAGAATTCTTACTCGCGCATAATGCTTCGTTTCTCATCCCCATTTGCAAACCTAAGCCTCTCTGATAAGTGATTGGCCAACAGAAGCTTTAATCCCAGTTTATTGGGTCATCGACTGGCAAGGAAGGGGCGTCTTTGGGGTAGCTGAGAAAGATGATTGAACTCAATAGGAATATTGTAAAAATTAACAGTGTCTGCAATGGGATTAGAACAATGCCATCGAATATTCCGGCTCCACCAATCATTAGCTTTCCAGTTGGACTCGTAGGAATGAAGAAATCTGTTGCAATTGTTGCAAAAACTGTTGCACAATACACGACGAGTGGTGAGTAAGGGATAGCTAGTATTGCCCTCAATGGATTTTGTTGTTGGAAACGCTCGGTTGTTGCTTGCCATTGTTTCTTATCAAGGGCCATAACTATTAGAAAGGCCAAGATGGGAATGAAGAAGAGATGCTGAAAAACAGGAGACACCTCTACGCCGTTTGTTGCTTTTTTCCCTAGGATTCCTTTGTTTAGAATCCACGTGATAGCGATTTCTATAGATACTAAAATAACGAAATTTACTGCGATTCGCAATCTCTGATGGTGGATTGTCAGCAGAACAACGAGGATGAGTACAGACACTAGAAGGGGAAGCAATCCCCCAACTAAATTTAGATACCATTGGATTGCGTTGGTTTCAAAGAGAAATATTGCGTTTCCCTTCTTTACCTCCTCTGATGCAATTGGTTGAACGAGTAATGGCTTTCTCAAAAATTTTAGCCCGAAGTAGATTGCTGAAAAACCTATAATGCTTGCGTTTATCGTTACGAATAATTCTTGTTCTTGTTTCGCTGATAATCGAATGCTGGGGTGGAGAATGAGCCCATCTTGATTCTTTTTCCTTAGAAACTCTTCAAAAAAGTCTGGATAACATGATCCCAATGAATAAAGAATAAGAAAACCAAGAAAGAACAGATACCCTATGATTTTGATACTTGCAGGGTTTGTTATAGACCCTGGATCTGTTCTTGGGATGAAAAAGGTTCCTCCAAGCATGGCTATTGAGCCCAGCATCAATAATGCTGTGTTGTAGTCTTCAACCAAGTTGGGAGGGACTCGCAATTTGGAAGAAGCAAAAGAAGTAAAAGCCCTTTCTTTTGAGGACATCGAATAGGAAAAAACTATTATGAACGACCACACTATCGCTATGATTGTCAGATATGTATTGATTTGCTCTGCGTTTTTATCTGTGTAGTATACAAGGATCGCTCCGTTTCTCCAGAATACTTCATAACTATTCATTTTTATCCCACTCCACCATAAACCTCCTGTGATTGTAGCTACTCCTAGAACCACTGCCTTACTCCAATGAGAAAATCTGGTTATGATCGCGCTTAAGAGCAAGACTGCAAAAATATCGTTCATGACCCACATGAGAATCGGGAAATAAGTCTCGTTAGCTAAGAAATCTCGTTTTGCCTCAAACTGTGTCCAGTAAAGAGCCACAATCGATAACAGCATTATCGCAAAGGAGAACAAAGTGGCACTTGCAAGGATCTGAAATTGAGCCTTCTGGTTTCTTGTCTTCAACGCTTTTATTAGTAGCCGATAAGCCGTTATGGCACTGGCCATTCCAAATACTGAGTTTCCAATTATTCCAATAAACCATGCTAATTCAATGTTATTAATAAGAACCATACCTCATCACCATAAACCTATAAATCTTTAACAATCCTGGAAAATCGTGCATTTTCTTACAGTTTCTCAAATATTGCTCAGATTTTGACAGGTAACCGATTACTATGATTTCCTAGCTCCAGTATTTTAGGGCTAAACAATTAAGAAGAGAGGTGGGCAGTTGCCTGCCCTATTTGTCATTATTTTTCTTCGTCTTGTGGCATCTTATATTGGTTGGATGTATAAGCTATGAAGATCCATCTCGCGACTGCCGCTCAAGAAGTCCACGTAGTTGGTTCCAGAGTAGGGGGTAGCACCGTTTGCCTCGGCATGTACTGTTATCTGCACGGTATATGCAACACCTCCTTGAAGCCACATGTTTGAGAAGTGGGTAAGAGTGAGTGCCTCATTCCAGCTTTTAACGTAATATCCATTGCCGCCCCAGGTTTTAACGTCTGTCTGAGCCACGCTACCTCCAGAAATGCTAGTCGTGATTTTTAGCTGAACAAAGACCTCATTTGCATCGTCATCAAAGATCTTTCCGACCCAATTCCAAGTAGTGCGCAGATCATATGCTGCACTTGCCGAAGGGGTAATTGTGTACTTTACCGTAACGTCTGCGCTACCTCCTCTTGGGAGGAGGAAGTCCCAATACGTAGAGGCCTTAACTTCTATTTTCAGATAGTTTCCGTTGGTGTTTTTCTCATAGAATGAGTCGCCTGTTCCCGATTCAGATCGACTGATCGAATTGTAGTCGTCGCCATAGACTGTAACCGTTGTTGGGCTTGGTCCGCCTCCACCGCCTTCTGGTACGGCGGCGAAAATCATGGGACTGTTGCTCGATGCAATGAGCATCACGAGAAAGAAGCCCAAGCTCATGCTAAGCAAGATGCTTCTTCTCGTCCTTGCCATTTTTTCTCCTAAATTTTCCATTTTTTCACCTCTTGGGCTTCATCATTGAAACCCTAACCATTTCTTCATTCTGGAGAATTTAAGGAGCCATTATTCTCGGCCTAGGCGAGGTCTCGTTTTCCACGAGGTCTTTTCATAGTAAAGGTTCGAAATAGAATTGTTGTGCTAATCATTGTTCTAATAGTTTCTGACTGTGGTTGCATGACATGTGCTCAGGGGGCTTTGATTAGATCTGCAACCTTGCTACGCTGTTGACTGGTGAACGACATTGTAGACTAATATTCATTTTTTCATCATTTAATCAAGTTGATTTTTGCTTCTTGGACCTATTGGGCAATCTTTGCAGAAATAAGATAATAATGAATTGAGTATTCAATAGAAGAAACCAAGGAAATAATCAAAACAAGATCGAGTAATCTTTTCCGCAAATTGGTTGTATAGACCAAAATTAAGGTTTTCATAGCCTTTTCACAAACAGTTTATAAGTGCACAAATAGGTCAAAGTAGCTGATGAAAGCATTGGGAGCCACAATTATTCTTTTTCTTTTGTTCATTGGGATTGGAGTCCCATTATCCCATCGCGTTTCGGCGTCGAATGAACCACAAGTCGAAGTACACATTCTTGACAATTTTACCATAACATTCAGTTCACTTACGAGTATCTCTGGAGAAACTATATTTGTCCCATTTTTCTTTTCAGCTACCTTACTGTTCGAAAATAAAGGCCAAGAAACGGTAAGCATCCCCCTTGCCAGAACCGTTAAAATGTTCGCGTTAGGAATCAATTATACTCTTCGGCAAAAAACCCTTCAAGGAGAATGGTTTGGAATTGTTGTAAGAAACCAAATGGGAGGCGAAATAAGGATAGAACCAGGAAACAACACATTTCGGGCGGAGGGATCATTAGATCTAGGAAACTGGTCAAAGGCAATACTTCCAGACGGTCAATACATAATTTATCCTGCTTACCCAGCTAAGCGGAATGCACAGTTGCTAGACCCTGAAACATTTGCATCATACGGGATTTTCATTGAAGTAAAAGACGGAAAATACTCAATCACACGAGACGTGTACATCGATGGAAAATACGAGTTTTCCACAAAACCTGTTTTTCCCATAGATTTCGCTCCATTCATCGCAATCATTGCTCCTCTTTTCTTAATCCCCATGGCGAAGAAAGCCAAATGGAGTCAGAAATGATGACTCTTAATACTTCTTCACTCAAAGGGAAAACCTTCAAGCTAGTTAAGCCACTTGAGTAGAAGTTGCCAGGAACAGAATGATTGGCTTGAGTTTTCATTCTGATTGGTTTTGAGAATTTTTTAGGCTGATCATTTAGGGAAAACCTAGTGGTTTAAGGAGAAGCGTGATTTTGATAGCTAGTTTTTGCTCAATCTGTAGCAAGTAATTATCATAAGCTCTTAGAATAATCAGCGAAATAACACTCAGCCAGAGATGCTTCCCGTTGCTTTTTATTCTGTCAAGTTTGATACTGGATGCTTTCAAAATATTGCTGTATCCTTCAGGTATGGTGGCTCCCTGGCTTGCGGTAATCATTCTTGTCCACTCTAGCCTTTCCAGATATGATGTGAAGGTTCTGCTAATCGAGGCGCGACTTGCCATCATGAGAGGAGCCTGCACGCCCAATAGGATAATTGTCTCTGCTATTTTTGCGAAAACATCAATGTTCACGTTTTGAGAGGCCGAAGCCTCTTGAATCTGGATTAGCCCGGTAAAAGCCAGATGGAATCCTAAGATTGCAAAACCTAGGATTCTGATGAGTCTGAGCATTTCTTGAGGCGGGTAAATAATTCCATCCAGCAGTCGAATTATTTTCATAAACGCGTTTTCTGATGAGATACTGGGCTTGACAGACGGCTGTATTCTCAAGTCAAGGTTTCGCATATCAGCAGTGATTTTCCACACAACAAATGTCGCTATCGACAACCTTGTTAGGCCCTCAAGTGCAACCACCGAAGTAGTTCGGAGCTGTTCCGTGCCAAGAATAAGGATTCCTAAGAATACTGTTGCGTGAAGGACAAACCCTGCAGCGTAAGGCTCTATTGGTCTGATGCCACTGAGGTAAATTAGGCTGAAGAGCAATACAACTATTATGGAATAAAGCAGGACAAATCTAAAATACACTCCCCCTGAACGCGTCTGATTAAACATTGTGCTTAGTACGAAGGCAATCAGTGCTGACAACAACGATCCCATCGCCATACGTGGTTCTTTGCTCACTTGCTACTCACTATAATACCAACGGTTCTTTTCACTTTAAAAGTATGTGAAAGGCTTATGCCGTGTGTTATTTTTCTAATTTGCAAGAATCGCGGGAACACTTGCGGAACCACTAGTCTATCGCGCTCTGAACGCCTATTTTGACCCAGAAAATCATAGAAGTGAAAATACAACAAGTTTTCATATCATATTGGAATCAGTCACTCCGTGGTTGACCGCATAGTCATTGTAACCGGGAGCAAAGGAGGTGGGGGAAAAACGCCGCTAGCTCTCTCACTCATTTTGTCTTACGAATCGCTTGGGTACAACGTTATAGCGGTAGATCTAAACTTCAATAATGCTGACTTGTTTGCTATCCTACAAGGAACAAACCTTGAAGAACGAGCACAAAAAGGCAATAGTCAAGTCAAAGAAGAACTTGATTTACCCTATTGGCAAATTTCCGACAAAATACGCTTGGTTTCTTGGGATTATACCAAGACACTTGGTCTTCCTAATACCGAGGAATTATGGAATTTTCTTTCCAAAATCAGTTCTTCTTTGTCCCAGGATCTTACCGGTAAAACCGTCATAATTGCAGATTCCAATTTGACTCTTCCACTTTTGTGTCCGCCACTCCAAAAACTCCAAGCATGGGACTTAGATCCTCTAGAGGTTTGGCACATCTGGTCACCCTCAGTTGTTCTAAATCTAAGCGAGCAAGAACGGTTTACGACAGCCATGGATGTTTTGAAACGATTTTCATCTGGGTTTGAAGATAGGCTACATCATGTTTTTACTCCTCGGTTTCATATGTCTGAGAACTTTTTGGGAAATCTGTCAATGTGGGCAAGGGGTGAAAAGAGGTTAGTAAAGCAAAAGCGGAGTTACGGGGGATCACAACCTAAGCCCATACAATTCAACGAAATCAAAGACGCTCTTTTCGCTAACTATCTTGTTGAATTGCTGAACTGGAAACAAGATGAGACAAGCACTGAATGGTTAATGAAGACTTGGCTGGAAAACATTGTTTCCTCCTTGGAGCAGAGAGAAGTTCCTGCTTCAAATGTGATCGTTATTCCTTCAATGATTGCAAAAATCGCCCTATTTGTCGAGGAACTTGCTCTCAAACCCAACAAAACAATCGATTCCTTGAAGAATGATTTGGGTCCGATCTATGAGATCGTAGCTCAAAACGTTCAACTAAATCTATTAGAGACAAAATAGATGGCCATTCACATATGATGCGGGGTCAGTCTTTCCGAAGTTAATAACAGATAAGCCCAAACCCAAGAGTGCCCGAGGAATCAATGAACCCCTCAATGCCAGAAATTCGACGAATGATGCTGTGACTTATTCTACATGGATTTTTTCGTGTAGTGTACCACTTTTTCACTTATATTGCATCTTGCCCCTTTTTTTTGCAAAATCCTAAAAGGCCATAAGTCAAACAATTATTGAAACACCCGTTCGCGTTGATGTCAAAGGGATCCTGTATGTTAGACAATTCTACGCCTGCTTTTCTGACTGGTATGGCAATAGTCGTTCTATCCACGTTGGGCGTAATGTTACTTGTATTATCCTTTGCCTTTGCCTACAAGTCTCTTGGAATCGTTACTAATCTTGTGTATCTAGCGATTTTCATGCTTTTGATTCTACCCTTGCTCATTCTTGAGAATATGCTTTTTCTAAGCTATTATTTTGAAGGAATTGCTGTTTCCTCTAATAGCATGATTTGGAAGTTTTCTGTTGCTATGGCTGCATTAGGAGTTTCTGTGTACCAACTCCGTTTCCTTGACTCGCTTAATCACTATTGGAGAATTCTTTATCCTCTCGGTCTCTTCACTGGAACTCTCATTGGTGCGGCCTTATCCACTTTGGAAATACAGCAATATGGTGGAAAAACAAGGGTCATATATTCTTCGCCAGTCGGGGCTGTTCTTGTAGGCTTATGTTTCTTTCTCGTAACTTTAACATCTGTTGTCTCTATCTCTCTTGCTCTCAATACGCATGGATCTTTCTATCCCGAAGAGATAATATCGTCTAGTAAATGGGAGTTACTGGCTTCGACAATGCTGATGCTTAGCTCGGTGATTTTGACCTTACATAGAGTTGCTTTTCCTGACGCACAACCCTTGGATTTCTTCCTATTGTTTGCTTCCTTTGGCTTTATTGCAGAAGCGTATGCTATTGTGAAAAACCCCTTCCCCATTCACGTCCCAGCTGACGCTCGAGCTTTGCTATTTAGTTTGTATGATAAGGAAGCGAATCAGGAACTTTCCCGAATTGAAGTAACGGGGCTCTCAAAGGAATCAGCTGGTCTTTATTCACTTGCCCTTACAGGGATTTCAGGTATTCTGACAGAAATAACCCATTCTACGGATATTGATGCTTTCATAGCTGGTCAAACGTCTCATATTATTGTTTCTGGGAGAGAGCCTTATGTCGCGTTCATGATTACAACCGGCAAAAATATTTCCATGCCGACGTCCGCATTGAAGTATTTTCTTCGCTCTCTTTCTAAGGAAGGGGTTTCAAGATCTGCAATTGAGAAGTTTTCAAAGAGGTTCTTGTCGCCATTATTCCATCATGCAAATTATATCGTTCTCCATCCACTTCTGACTAGTCATCTCGATGAAAAAAAGGATGAGACGAGAGATCATCACTTCTTATCTCAAAATTATTAACAATTTGGGATAAACTCATTTTTGAGAAAAGCTGCTTTGAGATTCGATTTTGAAAGAGCAAGAAGTAGGTTGATGATTGTATTTAGGTTTGGAAGTGTATTTTTGAATATTATTCCTTCAATCTTGTTTAAATACTCTCTTGACTAAATGCGAAGTAGTGTAACTATAATGTTTCTTCTCTCAATTTCCCCCTTTCTTTTTGCAAGTCTTGCTTATGGCATTCTTTCAATTGGCTATATCTCAATTGCCCTTTCTTCTATTCGGACTTATCGCTCTGTTCCTGTCTGTTATACAAATTCTTTGTTCTTGGCGTTTCTTGTTCTCACATCTTTTCTTTATTTTATGGAAAGCATGATTTTTGTTGATGAATATGTGTTTTCGCTACCGTTTCAATTTAGTTTGATGCTCTGGCGATTCTCTTTTTTCCTTGCAATCCTGGGGATTTCGGCATTTCAACTGAGATATTCAAATCTTGTTCACCGTCAATGGATGCTGTTATACCCTGTGGGATTTTTCGCCGGAGGTCTAATAGGAACTGGTTTCTCTACTCTAATACTGCATGACTCTGTAAATCTTATTCATCCATCATTTTCTTCAAGAATTGGGGAAGTCATGGTTGTCTTGTTCTATATTCTTCTTACTATTCCTTCTGTAATCATCATCTCTCTATCTCGGAAGCGTTATGGGGCACGCTACTCAGAAAAAATTGGGCACTCCAGTAGGTACGAGCTGATATCTTCGCTCATGCTTTTTCTCAGCTCTTTGTCCTTGCTTCTTCCTACGAGATTCTATCCTCATCATTTTTTTATCATGTTTATCGGCTTAAGCATGATTGCGGTTGCATATTCATATCGTAAGAATCCTTTTCCGTTCAGAATTCCAGTTGACGCAAAAGCGGTATTATTCAGTCTTTATGATAAGCATACCTCAAAAGAAATTGCAAGAGTAGAGATTTCTGACTTTTCTCATGAAGCTGCCGGTCTGTATTCTCTCGCCTTGTCCGGTATTTCTGGTATCTTGTCTGAGATTACTCAAAGCCGGGAGATTAATGCCATGGTTACGGGAAAGAATTCCCACATTTTGGTTTCTGCTAAGAATAACCTCATAGCATTCATGATCTCACTAGGAAAAAATAGCATAATACCTACAAACTCAATGGCTTTGTTTCTTCACTTTGTTATTAAAGAGGGGTCTTCGCAAGAAGTAATTACAAAATATCTGTTCAAGTACCTAGCTCCTTGGTTCTTCCATGCTGAATATGATGTTTCTTATCCTTTTGTTTCATCACGAAACGGGCAGTATTGATATTTTCTTCTTCCATGTTTGGCGCATGTGGATTATCCTTGGTTACAAAGCTGTCTGTTCTTTTGATGTCTTTGTCTTTTTAGAATAATTGTAATGGTAAGAGAAAAGATCAGGATGGAGGCTGGAAACTCAATTACTGCTTGATTGCCAAAATCCAAGCGATTTCCTATTAGCGATTTTTTGGAGACTGTCGAATTAGCTTCACTTGAAAACAGCAGTGTCATTTGGTCAATCGAAATGAATGAATTAGGCAATGAAAGTTCTATTCTTATGCTGATATGAATTGCGACTATTTCGAAGGCTGTGTCATTTGTGACGGCAAATGAGAATGTAAATTCAAATGTCCTTGATTGTGACTTCTGAATAATGACTTGGTTCTGTAGTTCGTTCTTTCGTTCAGTCTTTTGAGATCCTTGACTCAGAATTTGAGTCACATCGAGTTCTATGTCTAACTGATATGGGATTGGCAATATAATCTGAATCTGGACAATTACCCGTATTGAGTCTAGGAGTGGAGAAGAACTTATCTCGTTTTCAGGCAATACCTTGCCATCTAATATCATGCTTGGTTGAGATGAGTCGAAATCTTGGAGAATGAATTCCTCGGGAATCTCTCTTGTTTCAAACACTAGGAATTCACCCTCGTCATCCACGAATGTAAGTGGGCCGAGAATGATTTTGAACCTAAGGTCAAGATCTTTCCAGCTATCAAAGAGAGGCTTGAGGTAAGGCGAGAATATGACAATTTGGAGAGATCCATTTACAAGAGTAGTATTTTGGAAAATTTCGGTTTTAAGATAAATCGTGTTCCTTTTGGGAAGCAAGAGAATGGCAAAGATTGGAACAGACTTTGGAACAACATTTTCTGAGATGTTTAGCTCCAAGGTGATGTTAATACTATCAAGCCTGTTATTCCCCCATAAATCATACGTTTTAGTAACTAATTTTTCTATTTTTACATTCCATTTATAGTCCAAGGATTCTTTCTCGATTCTGTGTTCTGAAGTGAGCACCCACCAAGAATGTCCGGTATCTCTGTTTTCCGTGTATACTCCGATTGTAAGGTTACCCCAAAGGGCGTTTCGGGCAAACTCTTTTGCTGAAAAATGGAATGCGATTTTCATCGGCTCATTTTTTTGTAGTTTGATTGTCGAAGTAGTCTTGCTAATCGCATTTGCGTTAATCTGTAATGGGTCTTGACTTGACACAAAAACCGTAAATGTGTAGTTTCCATCGAGGGATGAGATAAGAGTAAGAACATAGTTGAAACCATCGGCAAGCGAATCGTTGTCTTGGTCAACTTCAACTAAACTGTAATTCTCCAGGGTCAAAGGAGATGATTGATATATTTGGAGATCATCAAGATACTTTGTCTTACTCTGTGAAGCTTCCTCGTTCGATTGGACACATTCATGTTCGTTTTGGGTTGCAAAGACTGTGGAAGAAGAAAAAATCAGAAGCAGTATCATGACTATGATCCATGGATTTCTCACTTCACTGCTCCTCATTATCTTATCGTTCTCCTTTGTCATCTTGCCCTTCCTTAGCAAAACCATTACTAAGAAGAGTTATGAAATTATTTTGCAAACCATTTCATAATTATTTAGTTTAGTAAACATTACCTTGGTTCACAGACTTGCTTTCGAGACTTATTCCGTTATCTTCGAGCATTTCATAGATTCTTCGTCTTTCAACCCTTGCTTTTCTAATAAAAAGAAATGCGAATGCAAATAGGAGCACATAAGACAATCCGATTAGTATCTTGGCGAATGTTGCAATTGTTGTTAGTATCGCTGTGATCAAGAGTGGCGATAAGGCTAGAGCGCTGGCTAGAATTGTTATTCCAATCGTGTACGATGCCACGCTCTGTTTTCTAATTCTGCCTTTGATTTTGCTAATGAAGCATTGTTCACAGAAGAGAAATGCGCTCTGAGATGGCGTTTTCGAATTACTAATGATTGTTGCCAGTGTCTCCTTTTCATTAATATAATATGAGTCAATCTCGCAAATCTTTTTGAAACAAGCTGTGCATTCAAATTTTGCCTTGAGTTTTGGATGATAAAAGCAGCTCTCCATCTGACGATCTGATAACTTTCGAGGACGAATATTTTATAACATGTCGCGTTAGGGGATTTTTCTCCTTTTCGAGATGTACGATCTTTTCAATTGTTCACGGGATGGAATGTCGCTTCCGTTCTTCAATTAATGGTATTCATGTTGACAATTGTAATTATGGCCCTTGCTCTTCAGAATAGTCTGTTCTCGAGCAATCTGTATGGTCTGATCTTGTCTTAGCCTGAATCAAGAATAGACAAACTTCGTGTCTTTGAGAAAATGAAAAATATGAAGGAGGGGAGAAATCAAGATTTTATTATTCTTCGTGCTCGTGTTTCTTTAATTTGAGGGATTTGTTGCCTAATAACATCAATGGGATTAAGCCTATAATGGTGAATGGTCTCGTAGCGCTTTGGGACTTGTGATCGCTGGGCGAGTCTAAAGCATAGTATGGTTGGTTGGTTGTTGCGCCGACCTCATAGGCAGTTAGTGGAAGATACTGTTGACCGAGTCCCGCTATTTTTGCAAGGTTGTTGTTCTTAAACTCATACAGATTCTCTTCGAACAAGCTCTGGAGAGTTTGTTCCTCATCAGAAATGGAGAATCCTGCCAGCACGAAGTCTCCATTCATGGTCTTATACCAAATATCCATGTCTCCGGTTCCCCAGAATCCCGCTTCAAGGATAAATCCTTGAGCAAGATATCCGTAGGGAGCCAAGGGAGACCCATCAATATTGGAAAGAACGATACCATTTCCAATTCCAAGAACAATTCTGTCTTCTACGTAGTCTCCTTTAGCCATTAATTGAACATTGTTGAATGCGTATGGAGAAGCTACTATGTTTCCTGCTGTCCCGTAGATGTAGAGGTATGGACCATCTGAAACCCCTACGAATAGCAAGGTCTCCGTTCCACCGATTCCATCCGGAACAACTAGAACTCGGAATTCTCGGAAGTTATTAGAGGAGTAAGTTCGGTTTACATAATATCCTGAGGAACTGAACAGGTATTGTTCTGGCATGGAGACGTATGGTATTTCTTGCAGTCCATCTGATACATTCGGGTCGCGAGTTATTATTCCCTCAAGACTCACCAAAAAGAGTGTTTCGTCTGAAGGCTCACCGATGTTGGGTGCGAATGCAAAATTGACGTAATAGTACTGTGTGTAGTTCATAACTGTAACGAGGCCCGTTCCAGTAGCCCAAGACCATACCCGAACATGGCTATAGAAAGTAAGGTCAAAGAAACCACCGGCTACAAAGCTATCAATAAAGCCAAAGTAGTTTTTGTTTGATGAGTACCCCGATAGGTCGTATCCGTCAGGAAACTGGAGTTCTTGAATTGGGGCGAAGTTGTTATCTCCGAATACCAGAAGTCGTCTGGTGAAGCCCGATATAAAGAAAAAGCCGGTGTCCGTTTCTGGGTTATATGAGACCAATTCGAGATAGAACTCACTGTTTCCATCATACAAGAGATCTGAAGTTGCTATTTCACGGATGTATCCCTGATCATTTGCTAGCACGTTGTAAGTTGTCTTAATGGTTAGTGTCTGGGTTTCTACGTACACGAGGTGTGTGTAATTTGCTAGGACCAAGTAGGAAACGTCGTCTACGCTATTCTTGTAGAGGAATGGTGCATGTTTAATGTCTATTTGGGACGCATTTATTGAGAAGATCGGTATCAAGCCATTTTGGCTTGCATTAGCAACGATAACCATGTTGTCTTCTAGTGAGTAGAAAATATACTCATCAATGCCATCCCGATTAACATCATCAATTACGACATCGTAATTCCTTGTCCCATGGTAGACTATTTCTCCCAGTCGTTCCATTGAAGGTGTGCTGGGAGACCATGTAACTGGTAAAGATTTTTCGAATAGAACTGCTCTTGCGGATGTTTCACTAATCCCAATGGCCGTGTTTCCGTTCAATGGAGCGACCTGATCCACATCGTCTAGTCCTGATGTCATTCCATAGCTTATGGCTTCGACAGCACCACCAAGGTTTATGGCAACAAGTAATTCGTTTCCACTCAGTCCATAAGAAACGTCGCTGAATATTGCTAAGAATCGTTTCGTTGCTTGGTCATAAGTTACTTCATGGGCATATCTGAAGGCATTGGTGGGTTTATACGCCCATCTTTGAATGCCTGTTAAAGTGATCGCTGTGATGGCATATTCGATTGCTGGCCCACCATATCCATTTACTATGTAAATCATTTCATTTCCGTCTTTTTGGAGGGCTCGGAAATAGAGATATCCTGTACTACCAATTGTTATGTTCCAGAATTGTTCACCTGACGTGGTATCTATGGCCGCGACAAGACCATCTGCCATCCTTCCAACGACAAGATCTTCTCGACCGTCGTTGTTGATGTCTGTAGCTGCGACCCCGTACCACTGTGCAACAGCAATATCCGTTGGTAGCTGCCACTTGTTCAGCAGGGTTCCATTCACTAGCCATGCTGCGGCAGTATTGTTGGCGTAGGACGTTATTATTTCGTCGAATCCGTCGCCATCAGTGTCTCCTAAATCAAATCCTAAGGGCTTTTCAGATCCAAGACTTACGTTAAGTGAAAGAACTGAACCATCTTCTCCCACTAGGAATGCCCATTCTGTAGATGAGATTAACAAGTTTTGCTTTTCTGTTGCGTCTACTATGCCATAGATTGGCTCAAATGGCCTAGGCCCACCAGCTCCTGTTGTCATCAACGGTTGTCCTGGTAGAATCACATCGCTAGCGAGAGAGATTGTCTGGCCACTGAACTTATGTGTTCTCACTTCGATTTTCGTATTGTTATAATAGACGCTGGCAATAATGGCTTCCCTTGTCGTAGAATTAACAGAGAACGCCATGACGTATTTTGGTGTCAACGGAGTGTTCTCAAAAGTGTCCACGTAATTGCCTAGGTTTCCATTCGTTACATTGTAATAGATTCGGATTATCTTCTGGCTGGGATCACTGGCTACTTCTCCAAACATTGCTATCAGCGATGACTGGTTGTTCCACTGGAATGAAGCCACATCTTTCCAATTCGCATCGGTGAGTGCTCCTAAATCAGTCACCGGGATTGCCGATCCGAGCGATACTCCTAGTGTTGTGTCACTGATTTCAAAAGCTCGCACATCTCCTGCTCTTGAGGCGACGATTATCTCTTCAAAGCCATTTCCGTTTGCGTCGAAAATGTTTACAGCGGTTGTCTGCAATCTTGTGAGATTTTGTTCCAAGGAATCATCGGTCCATTCTGAAGAATAAATCGTCTTCCCCGTCGTTTCCCATTGCTGTAGTTCGAATAATTCGGCTGTTCGCCCATATCCCGCCAAGACTTCTCTTCGACCATCTCTATCCGTATCACCTACGGCAACGTCCACGGTCTCAGAAATGTCTGTGTATAAGAATGAATCTGTGGGGTTGCTAATTACGTAGACTTCTCCGATGATGTTTCTTATTGGGATTCTTACCTTTGTGTCTCCCAAATTGACGACATAGATGTAGAATGGAGTAAACGGATCTCTGAAAGTGAAAGCGTATGCCATAGCGTATCCATCTTGATACGGAGCTAATGCAGGTCTCCCAATCTTAATACTGGGGGCTTCGAATAGGTTGTATTTGGCAACATCAAACTCGAAGTTATTCTTGAAGGCTTCGTTGTACAGTCTCCCATCAAACACAGTTACAGATCTTTTGCCCTTGAACCTTCTCATAGTATGGAATTCATACGGTAGTGATGGGATTTCACTTGGTGATGACCATTGGTATGGCCATCCACTTCCTATTCCTGTTATTGCTTTAATGTCGTAATCCGCTACCGTTCTGCTTTTTTCCAAGTAAGAAACGAGTAATCCTTGTGAGTTAGAGCCAACCCTTGCAATCGCGGGATAAATCTCATCTCTGTAGCTACTTGTTATTCTACTCCAATTGCCGTAGGTATACCCAAGACTTGAGTTGTAATATGTTGAAGGTATCGCTCTGTAGTGCCAGATATCTATGTTTGGAGTTCCAGCCCCAGTCTCGTAGGACATAGCGACAGCAAGGTCGAACCAATCTGGACTACTCGGCTCCGCATTTGTCATCGCAATGCTGTGTATCTTGAAGTTGGTATAGGTCGCGTTGGCAACTTCTGGTATTCCTGCGGTTATCCCGGTATTCCCTAAACCGCCAATTGATGGAATGATTGTTCCGTCTGTTAGGATTGCAAAGGTAAAGAAGTAAATTAATGGTAGGTTCTTCCAGGCAAATGCCATTGCATATTCTGCACTGTTGTCTTGTCTTCTTGGGACCACTTGTGGGGTTGTTGGGTAAATTGATTGGGGGTCGTTTCCAGAGAAGCTCCAACTGAACACTTGATAGGGAGCAAATTTATTCCAATTATAGAAGTCGTCGGTCCATGCTACCCAAATGGCTACGTTTGAAATGTCCGTGTTTATGTAAGTCAAAGCGCTCCATGTTAACACCCAAAATCCACCTGAATACGTCAGTGAAGGCATGATTTCTCCATCTGCGCTATATTGGGGTGTCCCAGATGTTAGGAACTTGGGGTAAAACGGAGTTCCCCAAGAATCCGTCTTTTCTGGTGTGCTGGAGCGAGACAAAAAGATGTGATATCGGGAGTCATAGTTTAGGGGATCAATTCTAGATGAAAGTATTTCACTGTAGGCTGCATAGTAGTAGTTTGAAGCTCCTTTGGTAATTGAAGAGGAGTACATGTTGAGGCTTGAACCATTATTTCTGGGGAACCCTATGACTGGTGTATAGTTTTCTATGGGGTAACCTGGGGATCCTGATACCGATGTTACTCTGTTTTGAGTGGCAAAAATGTCTGACAAGTCTAGGATGTCAAATCCGTACTTGTGGCCCACGATCAAATCGAGATTTCCGTCGTAGTTCTGGTCATCCAAATCGAGGGAGGTAACGTAGTTTCTTTCCATGAAGCCCGAAATATATGTTTCATTCCAGACTTCATGCCATGCGTAAACAGGAGTTCCAGACTGGCCTGTCCCCATGGTTAAAATTCTAAGGAAGCCGGGATATCCACCGATTTCTTGGTTGGTCTTTCCGCCAACAACTATGTCAACGAAGCCATCTTTGTCAAGATCCTCAACGAGTAAGGCGGTGATTTCACCATACGGCATTGCAACCGGATTTGGGCCAAAAGGCACTGGGTAATAAGGTGCAAGTTCGCCACTAAACCTTCCTTCAATATCGTAGCCCATGATCTCCTTGAAGTCCCCATTGGGCATTAATTCGAACATTGCAAGGTACATGTCAAAACCAACAACGATCTCTCCAAAGCCATTGCCATCCATGTCATTAATTGCTTCAATAGCCGTGAT
>JALTMP010000158.1 GCA_027001645.1 Candidatus Heimdallarchaeota archaeon | reverse complement strand
TCAATTTGAGCAAGCCTATGAGCTTGATGTCCCCTTTACTTATACGGATGCCTCTTGGGTTAGAGCTAACGGTAAAGATTATTTCGTCTTTAGCAAACCACGATTTTCATTCGAACAAACAGACTATTTCCCAACTTTTTCCTTATACCTCCGAGACACCGGGGCTAACCAGCTTGTTGAATTAACCACGTTCTATAGCGTTGATGTATCGACAACAGTCTCGGAACCATGGTTAGAAATGAGGAATATGGAAGCATACACCGACGGACATTACGTCTACGTAGGAGTATCGAACTACACGTTTGTGGCTAATGCCAAGACATATCAAGAGAGGGCGGGCTTCCTTAGAGGCAATCTGGCCTATCCTAATGAGCCATGGCTTCAACTAAATGACTTAGATATGGAGACTTACATTGTTTCTGAAATGCCTTCGGTAGGAACATCTCTAAATGTCCTAGTCATGTATGCAGATCCAGCACAGCAAGGAGAGTTCGGTCCGGTGGGAGGAACACTGTACTGGGAAGACCTAGTTCAAGCACCATGGGTAACCCAGCCTCTCGAAGTGATCACAAATGTTATATCAACAGAAACAACAACTCTCGAAACATATACTGAAACAACAACGGTGTATCAGAACGTTACTGTAAACCAAACAACAACAGTATTTACAGGTTCCCCAGAAACAACAGCAGGAGCAAATAACAAAGACAGCCCTGTTTCCACGTGGGCAGTTCTCATAGCAATACCCGTGGCAACACTGATTGTGAGAAAACGAGTTAAGAGGTAGAAACTACTTATTGCTACCCCTCCTTTTTTCCTTCTTTTCTTTAAGAGAGGTTTTTAAGATTCATTAGAACGAAGCCAATACGATGTGGGATCGATATGGTAATTCAGCAAGGATCGTCATTTTATCTTGCAAGGTCAGAGTAAGCAACATGAGGCAAAAAGGTCGAAAGTTTTCCCTATGACTTTGCTTTTCCAAATTTTACATTAATGGAGTCATGAAGACGTGAGAACAAACGAGAATACCTATTCTATTGCCGAAAGAGGCTAATTCCTTGGCAAGGAAATAATCTGTTGGAAGAACGGATAAGCATTTTATGGTTAATGAGCAAATAGCTAGATAGATACGTATGTCCGGTGGGCGTCGAGAATTAATTCTTGTTCAGCCTCTGAAGGAGAGAGGCATGAAGTATCGCGTGGTTGAAAAGTCCACGGGAAAAGAAGTGTGTGTTGCCGACATCAAAGTGGCGTCTACTAGAACTGTTATTCGAGCATGTCGCTTGGGAGACGTTTCGTGGTTTGAACTTCGGGAGCAAAGAGGTCAGAGAAGAAGCTATGCCATACTTGACGACAGCTCAGAACCCATCGGAAAAATAGAGTTCATAAAAACATCTCAGTTCATGCCAGAATTTCGTCTTCAATTCGGAGGATTAGAGTTCATCGGCAAGGGAGCCCCTCAGGCTTCTTCGTTTGAAGTTTACGAAAAGAACGGCAAACTAGTGATGACCGTAGACAAGAATCTTCTAGCTCTTGATGACACGTTTAAAATAGTGGCAATAGCGGATTTTGACATTCGACTAGCCTTAGCAATCGCTCTAGCGATTGATGACACATTCTTCAATTGACACACAACTTCTGGAGAGGCTGGAAAGACTTGCAACGTTCAAGAACCAAGACCGAGACCAATCGGTTTACGGGAAGCTCTGAATTAGGAATCCTTGTCCTGCATGGATTCACGAGCAATACTGATGAGAGTTTACCAATAGCTCAGCCTTTCATAGACAAAGGATTCTCAGTTTCAGTACCTTTACTACCTGGACATGGAACAGATCCAAGAGATCTAGTCAGAACCTCTTGGAAAGACTGGGTTTCAGCAGCCCAGAACGAGATCCAGTGGCTTAAATCAAGGACGGACAAAGTGGTCGTTGGTGGCTCTAGCATGGGGGGAGTGATTAGCCTTTACCTTGCAGGAACCAACGAGGTAGATGGAGTCTTCACATTAGGAACACCGTATAAATTACCGAAATGGATGGAATTAGGAGCAAGGCTCTACGGACTATTCAGAAGGCATGTGAAAAAAGATGAGGAAACCCTCAACTACTATCGCAGAGTCGGCCTAACGAGCTATGACGTTTACCCGGGGCCCGCCTTGAAAGAGCTAGCAAACTTGTTTGTTGCAATGAGAAAAGTCTTGCCAAATATTTCCGCCCCCTATAGCGGCCATGTCGGATTAAGAGACAGCCTTGTGCTCAAAGGAGAGGCAAACAAAATACTAACTGTCATTAAATCAAGGATAGCAACAATAACCTATTACAAGCGTTCAAGCCACATTTTGATTAAAGAGCCTGATGCTGAGCTTGTCATGCAGAATGTCGATCAATTTCTTTCATCCATTATTGAATAGGCCTATTCTTGAAACTCTCACAAATGCTTTTTATTTGGAGCGGACAAACCTCTTGTAATGTTTGAGAAAGTAACCGAGAATACATATGCCCATACTAAGGGTGAAACCATTGGTAACGTGGGGGTTATAGCCTCAGAAACCGGCAATTTTCTTATTGACACTTCCATGTTTCCCAAGGTTGCAAGAAAAATACGAATTGAAATTGAAAGGATCAAAAAAGGGAAAGTAGCAGGAGCCATTTTGACTCATTACCATGCTGACCACACTTGGGGAGCAATGGTCTTTAAGGACAAGCCTCTTCATGCTCATGAGTTTGTTCACAAAAACATGAAGCGCTCACTAGCTGAAAGCTGGAGTCAAGATGCTATTGAGAGCTACTTGGCGGCTAATCCCGAGAGAAAAGAAATGTTGGAAGGCTTGGAAATCATTCTTCCTAATAGTGTTTTCAAAACACGAGAATATAGACTAAGTGAAGATGAAACAATTATGCTAATTAGAGTTGGCGGGCATACTGATGGTAGCACTCTTATTTTTTATGAGGAGGAAAATGTACTTTTCGCAGGGGACGATTTGTTTGCGGGCATCTACCCCTGGGGAGGGGATCAAACCGCTTCCCCATATGCGTGGATCAACGCTCTAGATGCCATATTAGAATTAAAACCAAAATATATTGTTCCGGGGCACGGGCCAGTACAAGACAATCTCAAGGAGGTCGAGCACTTGAAGAGTTATTTGAAAAACGTGGTAGCTACTGCTGAAACCCTTGCTATGGAGAACACCACTAAGGAAAAGGTGATTGAAGAAATGGACAAGATTGGTTTTCATTCTCCCAAAAGCGAGGAATTCAAACAAGCGACATTACACAGATTCTACGAGGTCATTTCCGAAAAACTATCTACACAAAAAGAATAATTTCAGAAACCTCCCGAAAAAGTTTTTTTCATTAGTGTCCTACATTTCAGAGAAAACAAGAGGAGGTTTTCGATATGGTGAATATAACGTGGCTAGGCCATGCGAGTTTCAAGGTTGAGCATGACAATTTTGTCCTTCTGGTTGATCCTTGGATAGGGAACCCCAAGTACCCCGAGAACATGAAGGAATTTGATAAAGTGGATGTAATTTTGGTAACACATGGGCATTTTGACCATGTAGGGGAAACTGCTGAACTTGCAAAAAAACACGGGAGCAAAGTTGTCTGCATTTTTGAGGTTTCGCAGTTTCTTTTAGGGAAAGGAGTCCCAGAAAATCAGATCATAGGCATGAATAAAGGAGGAACTGTTGACATCGGAAGTGGATTCAGCGTGACCATGGTGAATGCAATTCATAGCAGTGGGTTGCCAGGAGACAATGGCATCGTAGCAGGCGGGGAAGCAGCAGGATTTGTAATTCATACACCAGATGGGCACCACATTTACCACGGAGGGGACACAGACGTCTTCTACGACATGAAATTGATTTCAGACCTTCATCAACCAGATATTGCAATGCTACCGATCGGTGGGCACTTCACGATGGACCCGAGAGAAGCAGCCTATGCATTGGATAATTTGCTTCATTCCGTCAAAAAAGTTATTCCCATGCATTTTGGAACGTTTCCCATTCTAGCGGGTACTCCTGATGAATTGAAAGCGTCTCTGACCAGAGATGTAGAAATTCTTGCGATGAATCCGGGAGAAACCATTAATGTGTAGCACTTTGGGCTACGCATTTTTCACCGTTTTTCTTCTCTTGATAACCTTGTCATAGCAGTTCTCCCAATTAGTGTTAGAAAACATCCCGCAGTCAGTTATTATCATGTCAATGAGTGAGATTTCAACAGCCTCAAAAACGGGTGCAAATCGAGGAAATGATTCATCTGTTGGCCAATAACATGGAAGGTTTTCTGATTCTTGTGAGTGCAACTGATATGGATCTGCCATATATTCATCCGGTTCAATCTTTTCAACGACTTTGTTGGTCGATCCGGCTACAATAACGGGTCTTTTTTGATGTTTAAAGGCAAAGGCTAGGGACTTAGTTCCTGACTTATTGAGAATGAATTGATTGTCAATCTGATCAAATCCGATGAGTGCAATGCTCCTTGAAAATCTAATGGTATTAATAGAAGTATCAGCGATAACAATAACAGGAAATCCAGTTGCCTTCAATTGACTAGCCGTAATCAGACCTTCATTCCCAGGAATGCTCTCGAGGATAATAATCGTAGGCTTAGCCTTCAAAGAAAAAAATGCTTTCTGCAACCCTTCTATTATGGTTCCACTGTGAGAAATTGTAACTAACACTTTTTCTTCTCTTTCTGCTAAGAATTTTGCAAGCAGATCTGTCGTCATACTTTCACGGTTCAGGATATTATCCAGCAAGCGGGCTAATTCCGTTGCAGTTAAAGTGGTCGCTTGCTCATAGGAGGCCAAGAGCTCCTTAACTATGTTTTGAAGCAGTAATAAATTAGGGTGGTACTGTCTAATTAAGCTAAGAGTTTTTTCCAGACCTTCGACGATCAAGTTTTCGTGTTCCCAAGTTTGAACGAGCTCTTTCATTATTGAGACTAGTTTCCTTGCCAAGTAGCTAGATCCATGAGTTCTATCTTTCAAAACCTCATGGAGTTCTTTTTCTGGATCAGAGTTCTTGGCCATTCCTATTCCGTTTACGATTCCAGCTACATTGTTAAAATCTTCCTCCTCTAAGGAGGAAAAAGGCAACTAGAGGGGTCGAGGGGAATACTAAAGTTCGAGTAGAATTGCAACGAAGAGCTTTTGTGTCTAAGCCTTTGCAAGCGTTCAGGTTTCACCTTTCAACGTCTTCTCTCAGAGCGAGAATACACAGATTTCAACAGATTAACACCCATCTTGCCAGTCCTAAGATCTCCTTGACGCATACCGTGAGAACCATCATGAACTCGGATTTTAGCATTGTATGGCACACAACCAAGCTAAAATCACGCAATCCTTTTGCTAGGCAGATATCCTCGTAACAATAGTATTCTAGTCAATAAATGAGCGGATTAGAACTCAAATGTATACATTTTCCTATTGCATCTGTTCTCGGATAGTGGACGTCGTGAACTGGCCGTTGGGTTTATGCTCAAGGAATGAGCCTTAAAGCAAGAAACGCAGAAAGATATTCACGCAACATCAGCTATG
>JALTMP010000157.1 GCA_027001645.1 Candidatus Heimdallarchaeota archaeon | reverse complement strand
GGAGCTCATGAAGGAAGAGGAATGGGAAATAAATTCCTAGATGATTTGAGACAAGCAGATACCTTAATTCATGTCGTAGATATGTCAGGAAGCTTAGATGCAGAAGGTAATACTATAGACAAAGGAAGTTGGGATCCCGAAAAAGATATTGTTTTCCTAGAAGAGGAACTAGACTATTGGGTCTTAGGTATTATTGAGCGAGACTGGGAAAAACTAGCGAGAAGAGTAGAATCAGAAAGACTTGCATTGGCAGAAGTTCTCACTGACAAGTTGAGTGGATTAGGAATAACCATTGCAGAATTAAAAGCAGCAATTAGAAACTCAGAATTGGATGCTACAAAACCGGCAAAGTGGAGCAAAGAAGAACTTCTGAAATTTGCTTCAGCAATCCGCAAAATGGCATTTCCAACAGTAATAGCGGGAAACAAAATAGACCGAGAAGGGTCGAAAAAAAACTATGAAAGACTCAAACAAAAGAAGAAAGAGATCATTCCTTGTTCCGGATTAGCTGAATATTATCTTCGAAAATTGGATGAAAAACAAATAATTCGATATGTTCCAGGAGAAGCAGACTTTGAAATATTACAAGAAGATAAGTTGGCACCAAAAGATAAAGAAACCTTAAACCAGATCAAAGAGAAAATTCTAAGACCTTTCGGCAGCACAGGAGTTCAAAAAGTCCTCCAATTCGCAGTATTTGATTTGCTCAACCTTGTCCCTGTTTATCCGGTAGAGGATGCAACTCATTTTGCAGACAAAGATGGAAGAGTACTACCAGATGTTTTTCTGGTTCCTAAGGGAACAACACCAAGACAACTAGCGGCAAAAGTCCACACAGATTTGGCAAAAACGTTCATCCACGCAGTATTAGTGCCGAGCGGAAGAAGGGTCGGAGAGGATTATGAAGTGCAACCAAAAGATATCATAAGAATAGTTCATGCCGGATGAGGAGAGAAACATTATGACCAAGGAAGCACAAAAAAACATCAAAGTACCAGAAAACCTTCAGGGTTGGATAGTTTTAAGGGAAAAAGAAGACCTTGTGACCAAATACCGCCTCTTTCCATACAGACCAGTGCTCGTAACCCTAGTAGGGTACCTCTTCACAGGAATGCTTCCCGCAATCTTTGCCATAGTAATCCTTGTAATGTCTGGAATGTATGGATACTTTGAAACACCTTCTGTTTGGTTAGGAACAACCTTCCTCCTCGTGTCATTATTTCTGGCATTCTTACTCCACAAATACGTAGTAATTCCTGCAAAATCAGCGCTCAAATCCTATGTGGATCTTGAAGTGTATCCTGATGAGATCGTTGTGCAACAAATATTTCCGGATGCGGCAAGAGAATCCACAATCCACATCTCTCGAGAAAAGATCAAGGGAGTCATTTGTAAGCAAGAAAAAAGTATTGGCTACAGGGTTGGCATAAAGGTCGACCCTCAAGTATTTCCACGAGCTGACAACACGGTCTACTTGGGATCATATGGGACAAAAGAAAATGCGAAAGAAGTACAAAAATTCCTACAAGCAATAGTTAGCAAGAGGAAATGATTTACGAACTGGAAAGGAGTGCTTTCAAGATCTTAATCGCATTCTTCATGTGAGAAGAATCAAACATTACGACATTGTCATTGGGAGTATCAAGAAGAGATTCAATCCATTGTTCCGCTTTCGTTATATCGTTCTCCCCGAGGAGTGTTTCGGAAATGGTAAGAACAATCGTCCCGGGGACAGAAACTTGAGACAGTATCTTCATAGGGTCGCGATCAAGAAGAGTTGTTGCATCAATTATGACATCATTAGCCCAACCATTATAATTACTCAATATGGAAGGATCCTGAATAGTTTGCAAAGTAATCTTATTGACGGAAAGATCAAAAACAGAATTCAAGTAAGATACTTTAAACTCTGCAGAAGGATGTTGATTCATGTCAATGAGCAACTGACTACCTAATAGCTGAAATAGTCGAATCCAAAGGGGTCTTTGGGTCAAAATCAAAAGGTTCTGATTTTTTCCTTGCTCAGCTTTTTCCCAAAGTTCGGCAGTGAGCTCGGCGATAATACGCTGGGAAGCAGTTTCCACTAGCTTTACAGTATCAGTTTTTCTAACATCACCGTTACGATCCACCTCAAGAACAAGAATGTGATCATTATGAATAACACTAAAAGAATGTAAACCAGATCCCCCTGGAGTTTGAGGAAGAGGTATACCCCCATTTGCAGCTGGACCTACATCTGTATCTTCAGGCAAAAAATCATAGGAAAAAGTTGTTTTGCACAGAGGACAGTATGCCTTAATCTCCACGACAAACACCAAGAAAAACAAATGTATAAATTTTAGTAATGACACCTACGATGATTGAAGCGCTCGAAGCGTTTTGTCCATTATTTCAGACAAAAGACGCGACGCTTCTTGATCAAATTCGGAAATCTCCTTGGCGTATTGAGAAATAAGCGCTTCGTCTCCCAGTGATCCTAAGTTGATTCGAACGTTCAGAAGGGCACTTTGAATAGCAGCAAAAAGCATTTGAGCACCACTAGCACAATCAGAAATTGCGTCCTTATAGCCAATTTCCACTAACTCAAGCATTTCCTTAAGGGCAGTGAGAGCAACTCTTGCAGTCTCAAGAGGAACGTCCGTGGCTTTTCTGAAGGCGTTCTGGATCATTTTCTTGCGATGTTCCTGCTCTTCAGAAGTTGACTTTGGTAAGCGAAATGCAGACATAACCTCACTGAATGCTTGTGAATCTTCATCAATAAGCTGAATCAATCGTTCTCTTGATTGTTCGCAACGATCCAGAATCTCCTTTGCATGTGCGTGAACTGAAGAAAGGTCCTTTTTCTTCAAAGTTAAACGAGCGACCATTGATCCCAGAGCAGCTCCCATTGCTCCAGAAAGGGCAGCAGAGGACCCTCCCCCGGGAACTGCAGAATCACTACTTAAGTCATCAAGAAAGTCGACAACGGTTTTATCTACCAACATAGACTGGGATTCCAAAACACTCTGAAGCCTTCGCTCAAGAATTTGATCCCTAGAAAAATTATTTAGCTGAAGATAAAATTCACTCGCGTCAAATAAGGCATCTTGCGGGACAAGTCCCACGATCTCTCCCTCAACAGTGGAAACACCATAACGTAATGCTTCGGCCTTAATCAGTTCAAAAACGCGATGAAGCGGGGTTCCCTCATAATTCACCATATTCATGGAAACCTGGACCAGCCCACGTTCTTTAATCTCAAAACCCATGGCCTTAACATATCTTAACCCACCACCACTATGCCGGACATTGCGAGCAATCCGTTTGGCAATGTCAATATCATTAGTTCCCAGATATACATTGTACGCAATCAAAGGTGCCCGAGCACCAACTACAGTAGCCCCGGCAGTTGGGTGCAATTCACTAGGTCCAAAATCAGGCCTCCGATCAGGATTTGTTTTTACTTCTTCCCTCAATCCCTCAAATTGGCCCCGGCGTATATTTGCTAGATTCTTCCGATCATCGCGAGTTGCTGCTTCTTCATAAAGATAGGTTGGAATTTCTAACTCATCAGAAATGCGTTTCGCCACTTTTTTTGCTAACTCAACACAATCGTTCATCGAAACACCAGAAATCGGAACAAACGGAATGACATCTGTGGCACCAATGCGCGGATGTTCCCCTTCGTGCTTGTTAAGATCAATCAATTCTGAAGCTCTTTTCGCTCCCCGAAAAACAGCTTCTGCAACGCTCTCCGGATTCCCCACAACAGTAATGACACTTCGGTTATGGTCTCGATCTGCTTCTTTATCGAGGAGATAAACCCCACGAACACTCAAGATCGCATCGACGATTTCCTGAATTACTTCATCTCTACGACCCTCACTAAAATTAGGTATGCACTCAACTAGCCTCATTGTCTTCACCCTTTCACAAGGACTTAGAAAAACACCCTCATTTCTTTTTGCCTTCACTTGGGAAAATAAAAAGTAACGAAACGAAAAACAAGAAGGAGGGAGAAGAGGGAAAAAACAGAGCAAAAAGAGCATTAGACGAGGTATTTTACCAAGATAATGTTGATTCGCTCTGCAATGGACTCAATTTTGTCTTGCAATTCTCGAATTCGAGAACTAAGCTCATCAAAAGCAAAATATTCCTTCCACTCAGTAGTTCCAGCAAAATGCTTCTTCTTGAGAGCATAGATCTTTTCACGATTCATGTCCCTTGTTCGCTCAATCTCATTAAGATGGCCCCTAGTCTCTTCAAACGATGAAAACAGGGAGAGAAGTGCAGTTGCGGCGATTTGAGCAATCTTTTCAACAGGGGAAAGGATGGTCCTTAAGTCAGCAAGAGCCCCGGGTGAAAGCGAATCGTGATAAACTTCCATGTTTCTTGCAATTCTTTCAACTTGATCCATTGCCCCGTCAATTTTCCACATAATCTGCAAGCGATCAGAAATTAGCGCTGGAGCAATTTTAGCTTTCAGGATGAGAGTAGCAAACTCTGCCTTAATTGTATCAATCTCTTCTTCGATTGCATACACCTTAACAAGTGTATCAGGAGAATCAAGACCAGCGGATAACGCTTGAACCCCAGCCAACAATAATTCTGCTGCTCTCTCATAAGCAGCCTTCGTCAATTCATTTGCATCCTTATAATCTTTTAACATCATTAATCACCTTACAAAAATTGATTTAACACAAAATAGGAAAAAATGGAAACAATGCCAGCCAGAGGGGGGGTTGTGAATGCTGAAAAAGCAATTTTCTTAACGGTATCGTAATTCACAACAGTTTTTGAAGCAACTCCAACGCCCACAAAACTTGCAACTAGAATGTGTGTTCCAGAAACAGGAATCCCCAAGAACGCGGCTATAAAAGTGACAAGGGCAGTACTCACCTGCACACTCAATGCAGTAGCGGGGGTTAAGGACACAACCTCGGCGCTAAGAGTCTTGATAACACGACGACCCAGAATCCCAAGACCAATGCCCATCCCGATCCCTCCAAGAAGGAGCGGAAATAGAGGAAAATCAGAATCAGAAAAAGCAGGCAAAAGTGGAGCCACAGCATTGGAAACATCGTTACCTGCCCGACTAATACTAGTTATACATACGAAGACCAATAGTAAATTTGCAAAAACCCCTTCAATTCTTTGCTCGTCATCCAAATTCTTTACTCGATTTCGCTTAATTCTAGAAACAAGATGATATACCAAAAAAGCACCAATAAATCCAAGTAACGGACTAATAAACCAAGAGGCAAAGACTCTGCCAACGCTCCACCAATTTACAACACTAACCCCATCGATGTAAATAGCGATAAAAGTAACAGCACCAACCATTGCGTGCGTCGTACTCACGGGAAGGCCAAAATACGAAGCGAGAAGCAAAGTAAATGCAACTGCGATAAGGACACTAAGAACAAGAACAGCATTATCAGCAAAATCAATATCTGCTAAGTCATTACTGATGGTTTCTGAAACATTCTGGCCTAATGTTAAAGATCCAATTAAGATTAACACAGCTCCCAAAACAACAGCTTGATTAACGGTCAAGCGACGGGCGCCAACAACAGCGGCAAATGTCTCGTCATTACTTCCAACAGCAATCGCGAGAGCGGCAGAAACGATAACGGTAAACAACAAAAGGCTCATTGGCAACGCCTTAAAGGGTAAAAAATATTTGAAACTTACCATCCCGCGCCAGATGAAATTATCAAAAAAGCGAACCAAAAACTAACGTAGGCAAGTCAAAAACCGACCACCATCGATGCTTACCGTATTTCCGGTTATCCAACCCGCGTTTTCACTTGCAAGAAAGAAAATCAAGTCAGCAACTTCTTCGGGCTCACCAACTCTTCCCAGAGGATGAGTGGACTTACTATGCTCCAAGAACGCTTGATAGCGGTCCTCACTCATACCAGATCTACGATGAAGTTGGGTACGAACCACACCGGGATTGACGGCGTTGACACGAATCCCTTTAGGTGCAAGTTCGAGCGCGGAAATCCGAGTGATTTGGTCAACAGCCGCTTTGCTAACACCGTAGGCAAAGATACCAGGAAAAGAACGAAGACCTGCAACGCTAGACACGTTAACTATAGAACCCCTGGTCTTTTCTAAATAAGGAATGAGTGCTTGAGTAATCAAAAACAAGGAATCAACATTAACTTTCATCATTGAACGAAAATCCTCGTAAGACGTGTCTTCGATAGTTCCACTCTGAATAATCCCTGCATTATTGACTAATACATCAACACGTTCAAATTCACGTTCAATTTCCACACGGATCTGTTTCGCAACTTTTTCGGGAAAAAGTAAGTCTCCGACTAAAGGATTAGCACGTACTCCAAAACGGGTAGAAAAATCTGTAGAAAGCTTACTAAGAATGGAATGGTCCCTACCTATAAGCAAAAGATCAAAATTTTCTTCAGCAAACCGCCTTGCAGTTGCTTTCCCAATTCCAGATGATGCACCTGTAATGACAGCAACCTTTCTAGAGGAAGCCATGAGTTACAACAAGCGTTTTTGCTTAAGATGTTTACTCCGTGAAGAAAATACCCGTAAACTCTAAATTAAATAACACCTATCTATTTCTTAGAAGTCATAGACTTCCATTATCTTCAAACGAGGTTTATCGAATGACACGAGATTATTCCGCGAAGAAGATACGCGATTTTCGAAAGGGGAAAATCAACAATTATTTGGAAGACGATTTAGACTGGGATACAATTGAACAAAAAATGGACAGAGCCTTTAGAAAACAAAAACGACGAATAAGCCGAACAAGAAAACATCATGACAGAAAATGGTTCAAAGATGAGCTTTAGGAGAGGACAAGACCATCGTAAGTGATAAGCGGCTTCACAAAATTTTATGATCACGTCTAACGGGTCGCTCCTGAGATGCGAATCGCTCTTCCCTCCATGGATCACCATTTTGGTGATAACCGCGAGACTCCCAAAAACCACGCTCCCAAACATCTTTGAAATGGATCTTAGTAACCCATTTTACAGACTTCCAAAAATATAGATGTGGAACCAAAAGACGTAACGGACCCCCATGATCCGGGTGCAAAGGCTTGCCAGCATGCTCATACGCCAGTAGAACCCCCTCTTCATCGAGATAACCACCATAAAGAGGCAAGGCAGAAGTATACCCACTTTTAGCCTCAAAAGTAACGAACTGAGCTTCGGGCAAAGGCTTTACAAGAGCAGTGATCGTCTCAAATGAAACACCCCCAAAAGTCTGATCTAAGAGACTCCACGTTGTAACGCAATGAATATCAGTCTTAACCTCGACTTTTGGAAGAGCAAGAAATTCATCCCAAGACCACTTGATAGGATTCTCAACTAATCCAAGAACCTCAACATCCCAATGCCTCCCATCAAAAGATGGAGTCCGCTCAACAGAGAGAACAGGCCATCGTTTTGCAAGATATTGACCGGGAGGGATCCGTTGCTTTTGGCGAACTTCTCGAGGTGAAGGCGGATCATAGGCATCTGGATCAACAACTGGCATTTCACCACTAAAAGCATCCATACAAAGAGTTTAGAATGGAGAATACTAAAAAATTTGCACCTTTTCAGATCTACGCAGAATCGAGCAAAGGTTAATCTGTGAGAAATCTAAATTCTTCATAGAAAAACCAATACGTGACGACGAGGCATGCCACGAAAAAGAACCGCATCAGAACCAAGCAAAATCGAGGAAATTCTCTCACCTCTAAGCAACCCCATGCGAGTAACCATCCTCAAAATAATTGGACAAAACGAGCCCATCACTTATTCGAAAATCCTCGAACAAACAGGTCTCGAAAGCGGGAGCTTTTACTGGCATGTTTCAAAAATGCCTCAACTCATTCAACAAGACGAGCAAAAACAATATCGGCTTACACCAAAGGGAAGAGCGGCATACCAATTAATCGTAGATCAGTCTGCCTTTGAAACGTCGCAAGAAGAAGGACCGTATCAGTCGTTATTCAACATTGTTGGTAAAGTCCTTTTCAACATATCACCATTGAGGGGAATGATTGAGATCTTGTTGATCTTATTCCTTTGGGGATACTTATTGGCTCAAGCACAAGCATTGCAGGTGCTAACCATAACAGAAGTATACGAAAACCCACCAATAGAACTTTCATGGTCAACTCCTCTGATAAGTATAGCCTCAATGCTTTTGCTCTCATGGATAACAATACTATTCCTGGGTAGTACGGGAATAATCAAGATCCCCATTAGGCGAATAAAGAAAAAAATACGGTCAATAGAGGCGAATGTCTGGCTATTGTTTTCCTTCACACCGTTAATTATGCCAAGTTTTGTGATCTCTTTCCAACAAACAACGAATATTGCGACTCTTCAGATAATCACAGCAATCACATCATTCATAGCACTAATACTTGTCATTCTCTTTCATACAGCAGCAATAAAATATACATTCAACGCTTCAAACAATGATTCGTTCATAGCAACACTCGCTTTAGGCTATCTTATCCTTGCTTTGGCTTATTCTATACAAACAATGATTCCCTATTAATGACAAGCATTCACAAAATACACCCATTAAACCAATAAATCAGCGTAATCTTTAAGCCCCTTGAATAAATCAGTACTCGAAAAAACAATGCCAGAGAAAAAAGCAACAATTGAACACCATATTGATCCCTTTCCAAGAAATACGAGCAAGAGAATAACAATTATTGGAGCGGGGATAATCGGCACAAGTATTGCAAGACAATTACTTCTCGATAACCCGGATCTGGAGGTAATTCTTCTGGAAAAAGAACCAGCACTAGGATATCATCAAAGTGGGAGAAACAGTGGCGTATTGCACTCCGGCATTAATCAAAAACCGGGTAGCCTAAAAGCGAGATTTGCAATAGAGGGAAATAGGCTCATAAGAGAATACTCTAAGAAACATGGAGTAAAGTTTGAACAATGTGGAACCATAGTCATTGCAAGAAATAAAAAGGAAGAAAAAGTCATCAAGACCCTCTACGAATGGGGAAACAAAGCAGGAGTCCCCGGATTACAATTGCTAAACAGAAAAGAACTCCTTGACTACGAACCTTACGCTCAAGGATTCATGGCACTGAGATCTCCCACAGGATCAATTATTGATAGCGAAGGATTACTCAAACAAGTAGGCAAAGAAGCAGTAAGCTTGGGAGCAAAACTCATTTTTTCAACAACGGTAAGTAGAGTCCAACACGGTAAGGTTGAAACCAATCGTGGCAAATTTGATCCAGGATTTGTTATTAACAGCGCGGGACTATACGCAGACAAGATCGCCCACACAATGGAAGTAGGAAAACGATACACAATCATCCCATTCAGAGGAGACTACTACGAAGTTGAAGGCATCACAGTGAACTCCATGATTTACCAACCACCGGATCTTAACTTCCCATTCCTTGGGGTCCACCTAACAAAAGGAATCTACGGAGGAGTCCATGCAGGCCCAACTGCAACACTAAGTTTCGGAAGAGAAGAATACAACAAAGGCGTGAACATCAAAGAAAGCGTAGAAATGGTATTCACACCCAATTTCTGGAGAATGATCATGAGCAAAGAATTCATCAATCTACTCAAAAACAATGCAAGAACCTCGTTTATTCCCGAAGTGTTCCTCGAGCAAATCAAGTCAATCACAACACAAGAAATAAGCCTAGATGACCTAAAACCATTCAGATCGGGGATAAGAGCCCAAGTCGTCGACTTTAACGGCAAACTTGTCAAAGAATTCCTTATAAAAATCGAGCAAAACAGAATAAATATCATTAATGCAGTTTCTCCAGGTTTCACATCCAGCTTTGCTTTTGCAAAGCACATCTCAAGAATAGTAAATTCAAGAATCAAGTAGTTAAGAAAGAAAAAAGGGCAAATCAGTCGACCTCTTCAGAAGAAGAAACCTATAAGTGAGGCCTTACAATAACTCACCCAATGAGCTTCGGATTATTTCAAATCGAAATGCCTAGGAATGAGCCCGTTCTTAGTTACGCGCCTGGAACTACAGAACGAGAAGAAATAAAGAAAAAACTCAAGGAATTCAAAAGCAAAACCATAGAAATACCAACGATCATAGGAGGAAAAGAACACTTCACTGGAGAAACCATCGACATTGTCATGCCACATAACCATAGCCATGTTCTCGCCAAAGCACACCTCGCACCAAAAGAGCTTTTGAAAGAAGCGATACAAGTAGCTCTAGAAGCCAAGAACGAATACCTAGAATTTCCTTGGGAAGAAAGAGCAGCCCTCTTCATGAAAGCAGCAGAACTCCTTAGCACAACATGGAGATCAACGCTAAACGCAGCAACAATGCTGGGAGTCAGCAAAACAGTCCATCAAGCAGAAATAGACAGTGCAGCAGAGCTCATCGACATGCTCAGATTCAACACTTATTGGATGCACGAGATCTACAAGCAACAACCGATCAGCTCAAAAGGAGTGTGGAATAGGCTCGAATATCGGCCCCTCGATGGATTTGTTCTAGCAATCACTCCTTTCAACTTCACAAGCATTGCCGGCAATCTTCCCTCAGCACCCGCAATCATGGGTAACGTCGTCTTATGGAAACCAGCATCAAGCGCCCTCTACCCCGCGTATTACATTATGAAACTCTTCCAAGCTGCAGGACTACCCCCCGGTGTTATCAATTTCCTCCCAGCAAGAGGATACGACATCAGTGAAGTAGTAGTAAGACACCCTGATCTCGGAGGAGTACACTTCACCGGTAGCACAAAAACATTCCAATACATTTGGAAAACCGTCGGTGAAAACATTGCAAATTACAACCAATACCCGCGACTCGTTGGAGAAACAGGAGGAAAAGACTTCGTCTTCGCACACAACTCCGCGAACATCGATGCTCTCACAACCGCACTCATACGAGGGGCATATGAATACCAAGGACAAAAATGCTCAGCAGCTTCGCGAGCATATATTCCAAAATCCATCTGGGAACCCCTCAAAGAAAAACTCATCTCAGAACTCAAAACCGTAAAAGTAGGCGACCCCGAGGATTTTACAAACTTCATGACCGCAGTCATTGATAAAGTATCATTCGACAAAATCACCCAGTACATCGAGCACGCAAAGCATGACGACACTTACGAAGTCATATTTGGAGGGAATTACGATGATTCCAAGGGATACTTCATCGACCCCACCATTATCCTAAGCAAAGACCCATACTCCAAACTCATGAAAGAAGAAATCTTCGGGCCAGTTCTTACAGTCTATGTTTATGAAGACGAAGAATATGTTGAAACCCTAAAGATCTGTGACAAAACCGCAGGATACGGCCTTACCGGTGCAGTCTTTGCAAACGACCGAAAAGCACTACTCATTGCGGAAAAAATCCTCCGGTTCACTGCTGGAAACTACTACAGAAACGACAAGCCAACAGGAGCAGTAATCGCCCAACAGCCCTTTGGCGGATCAAGAGCCTCAGGAACAAATGACAAGGCTGGTTCCTATCAGAATCTATTACGGTGGACCTCGGTCAGAGCCATTAAGGAAAATCTAACACCACCAACAGATTACAGATACGAGTTTATGAAGAAATCATGATTCTCTTTCATAAACGTGGTCATTTCCTACCTCGTTGCGGTGTTTTTCTACTGGTCATAATTTCTTCTTTCCATATGTTTACTATTGTTTCGGATTCAATGTTTTGAGTTTCTTAGAATTGCCAATAGTTCACAACTAAACGCAAAAAATTAATGCGGTATTTATAAAGAGGAGGGCGAAAAATTGCGCATTACGGCAACTAAACGCAAATCACCCATAATCAAACAAAAAATGAGAAGTAACAACCAGCAAAAGAAGAGCCGGAGGGGAGGGGAGAGGTAATAACACATCCTCAAGACAATCTAATGTTTGTGAGAAGAAGAATGTCCTTCCATCGATTTCATTCCATGGCCTGAATGCTCTTTCTTCTCGTCATGGCAACAACCGTGTGATCCATGTTCCTTATGATTGTCGTGTTTCTTTTCATCTTTGCAACAATCCATATAATCACCAACCAGAGTTATGATCAAAGATATATCTTATTTTCGATATGTCATGAAAAAACATATCGACCAACCCCGGAAAGAAAGGGACAAAATCAAGGAAGAATTCCGCACACGATCAGCACAAGTATGCCAAAACAACAGTAATCAATTAGAATTTTGAGGAGAGAAGAAAATCAGTAATTAGGAGTGCCCACACTAATCCCGGCGGTCAACTACTATCTCTCCCCCTTTCATCACAACTTTGAGATTTTCTCTACTCTGCAACAAAGTAATATCATTTAATGGGTTTTTATCTAAGAAAAGAAAATCAGCAAATTTTCCAGGCTCGATAGTACCTACGTCTTTCGACCTAGGGCCAGCAGTAGCAGCGGCTAGACCCGTTGCTGCTCGAAGCACATCCATCGGTTTTAGACCCACGTTATGTAACAGTTCCAATTCGCGCGCATTTCCAAATCCATAAGGACTAAGAGGAGGACCAAGAAAATCACTGCCGGCCGCGATGGGAATTCCAGCATCTACGGCCATTTTAATAGATTCCACATGATTTTCAAAGCCTTCCTTTGCCTTTTCGATAGCATAACCGGGGAGGCCAAGTTCTTCGCCACGTTCTACTATTAGCTTTACAATAATCAAAGTAGGAACAAGAATGATGTTTTTTTCTTTCATGAGCTCAATGAGTTCCGGCTTCTGATTAAGATACATTGCGTGCTCCACAGTGTTTACGCCGGCTTTCACTGCTTGCTCTATCCCCCCAACACCGTGAGCATGTGCAGATACAAACACCCCATACCGCCTTGCTTCTTCAATGATCGCAAGGAGTTCCTCCATTGTGAACTGAACCTGATGCGGATGATCAAGCTCAGACATGACCCCACCCGTTGCGAATATCTTGATTAGATCCGCACCCATACGGAGGGTTTCACGAGCCGCCTTTCTTGCTTCATCAACACCGTCAACCAGTCGAGCAATCCAGCCTTCCTGATGACGAACGGACTCAATAGGAAAAGAATGAACATCGCCATGCCCCGCGGTCTGAGAAAGAGCTCGATGCGCAGCAAAAATCCGTGGTCCGGGTATGGTGCCTTCGTTAATGATTTTTTTTAGACTAAGGGACAAAGCAGATCCAACATCTCGGGCAGCGGTATAACCAGATAAGAGCATGTCACGGACTTCTTTTGTAGCCCGCATGGCACGCATAGTATCAGTATCCTGCATCCAGACACCAAAGTTCAGCGTTTTTGTTCCTAAGAAATGTGTGTGCGCATCCATCATCCCGGGCATTAAAACAGGTGTGTGAAGAACATCAACCCCGTCGGGAATGTCTACCTCTTCAGAACTACCAACCTGCTCAATCCGATCTTTCGAAGTTATCACTACGGCGTCTTTGATGACGTCACCCTTGCCATCAATCAAAAGATCTGCAGTTATTGCCTTTTGCATATGGTAAATACAAGACCTAAGACATTAAAACCATTACGAGTACTAATAAAAAAAGTAGATATGGGGAGAGAAAGTAGCAAAAAATAAGGAGACGTAGCGTAAAACAATATTTTTCGTAATACCTTGAATACTTTTATCAGCAATTACTTAAGTTTAAACAGCCATAGTTAACTACGAGTGTAGATTCGAGTAGAATTGATGTGGTTAAGATGAATGGCTGGCTGAAAAAATTAGTAATTGTGGGGACAACGGGAAGCGGGAAAACAACATTTCTAAAGCAATTGCCAGGACCATTCAAGGGATCAGAAGTTGAAAGAAACGTCGGAAAAGAGAAAAAGATGGATGAAGCGTTTAACACCATTCACAAAGACCAGTTCCAAAATTCAACCACAACAATCGGCATCAACATGAAATCAGTACTCTTCTTAACAACAAGAGCAAACCATTTCTCCCTGTATCCTCTGGAAAAAAACAGACTACCGATAAGGAAAGAGGAAATTGACCAGATTTTTCCAGTGGCAATCTTTGACACTGCCGGGCAGGAACGATTTAGGTTCATGCAAGAAATCGGCTTAAAAGGTGCCCATGGTGTTATCATTTTCGCAGACGGAAGCAACATAAGTAGTATCGAAAAGGTAGCAGACTTCCTCAAAATGGTGGAGGAGGAAGAAAACCGCCAAGGAAAGAAAATCCCAACACTAGTTTTTATCAATAAGCGAGACTTGGAAAAGAAGGGGACATACATCGGGAAAGAGGCAGTTCTACGTTGGTTATCAGAAACAGAAACTAGAAAAATTTTCGAAACGACAATTTACGATTTCGACACGTTCCTTATCCCACTACGAGAATTCCTCCTAGAAATAGAAGGGTTTCCAATTCCAGCAGAAAGCATTCAGCCCTTGGCTAGTTGTTCCTCATAATCAGAAAACAATTTCGGCCAGCCCTAATGTTTCTTTTCCCTAGAGATCATTCGAAGAGACAGAAAACATGGAATATAAGGATGAAAATACATCAACGAGAATGCCCTTACTAGTTTCTATTTCCACATTCATCGATGACAAGAGCCTTTTACTCTTAATCTGAATACCTAAGATCAGAACCTCGAGTTTGTCACCTATGCTTGTTTCGAGCAACGACAAGAGTTCAGATAGCTCTTGAAAATGCGTGGAAGATCCGCGATGATCAACAACCTGTTCTGGTTTGAGGAGAAGAATAGTTCCAGGTTCCAAGCCCGAATTCACCCCATCTACAAAAAGCACATGAGAAGGAGCGTGGTCCACAACTTTCCCTAATACATTGATTGGGGAAGCATAGCCAATCACAGACAGAATATGCCCAATTTTGCGGTCACCTCCTAGAGCCAAGCCAACTTCAACACCAACTGCATCATCACCATGCAGTTCGCTCCCCATAAAAATGATGGCTCCCCTCTCAGCAGAAGAAAAAAATGAGAACAAGTCTCGAAGCAGTTCGTCCTTAATGTTCACGGTAGAAAAGTGAAAGAAAACAATATAAAATAATCGAGAAAGCGACAATGAACAAAACAGTTCACCACTCGGAAGGGAAACACCAAAAAATCTTGTTGCGTATTATTTAAGCAACATGGAAGAACAGACCTTTGTTTATACGGTGCTTGAAAATATCAGAGTCGCACTAGCCCATAGCAAAAACCGAGAAATCATCATTGGCATAGGGCAACTCACCGGACTGTCAGCTGAAAAAATAATTTCATCGTTACAAATGCTCGCACCTGAAATCATAGAACAAAAACCAACATTCAGATTCTTCCCAATTCCGGGAAAAATATGGTGCACTGAATGCGGATACAAGGGAGAACCGGGGGAGTTAACCACGGATAAACCTAGCCCAGAAGTAATCGCGCGCTGCCCAAAGTGTAATTCTACAAAAACCATCAAAACAGAGGGAGCAGAACTAGAAGTAATTCTATCAGAAGAATACAAACTATGAGGGTGAGGACGAGTTAGACCCACCATCGACATCAAGATCGTCTCTTGAAGAAAAGACCAATCAATAGCAGAACAGTTACAAAACCTACGGCAAAGAATTGAGCCTTAAATTGTAAAGGACTGAATTCAACTACTTCGGTGACATTTTCGGGAACGCGAACCTCCAAGTAAACATTCGGATCATGATAAACGGTTCTGCCCTTAGGAAAAAGAAAAATTCCCCGAACACCAACACTAGTCCCCATCAATTCCTGGTTTCTCCAAGAGAGACGGAGCGTACGAGTAGATCGGTCAAATAGAGAAACAGTAATTGGTCGAGACGCGCCATCAACTTCTGCTGATGGAACCCAGCCAAAGGAGGAAGCCACGCCTAATTTCCCACCAAAAGACAGAGGTTTATTTCGAGGAACGATCTTATCACCAGGAGGAACGTCGTCAACATCAAGAGAATCATTAAACAGTCCCGCGTATTTTGCCAAAAACTTCAACGACCGATCCGCCAAGAATAAAGCACGAAGTCGGAATACGATTGCAGATCGAGAAACAGAAGAGGGAAATTCCAAGAACTGATCGACTTTAAAATCAACAGAGCGGACTAGTGATTTTCGGGAGACCAGAGAGAGAGAAAGATTGTCACGGCCTTCCCGCACATCCCCAGAAAGAACATAATAAGACTTCTCTCTTATCGATACATCGAGAAGAGAAAGATTGAAGTTGAAACCAACAGTGATCCCATCAACGATTGTTTTTGCAGAAAGAGAATAGCTTTCAGAATTGTTATTCACTACTGTTACGACCCAATCCGCACCAGCTAGCGAAACAAACTTACTATCACGTAGAGGGTTTCCGGTGGCAGAATCGCTTGTGGCATATCCAATTCCCTCAAATGTTACAGCCAAAAGCCGCGTAACGGAGAGAGGAGCGCGCCTTAGATCCCCAGAAGCATCAATCACTTCTACTTGGCCTACAACTTCCCGTTGGAGCAGCAATATGCTTAGAGGAAAGTTTGAACCCGGCTTACCTACAGCCACACCAAGAACAAAAGCGGAAGATTGAAGTCCCCAGATATTTGCAGTTCCATTAACTCCGGTCTCATGAAACGGCTGTACAGAGTCTTTGGGTCTTACAACCCGAGCTTCAGAAACAAGGGGAGAAAAAACAAGCATAGACACTATCAATAGCAAGAGAACAAGAAAAGTGAATTTACTTTTGTGATCAAGAGACCGGGGACCAAAAGCCATGAGTTGTCACTAGTCAATAGATTCTTAGGTTTTTAGAACATTGCCCCAAGAACTCTGTAGAAAAGAGGAAAGATTTAGTGTGAAGATTTAAGACACTTATTAGCGCACCAACATATAAGGAGATAGCAGAGGTCATTAGGGTGCACGCCAATCATTACTCAGGCAAAAAAATAAGAAGAACAGCCCTTCTTTTTCTAACAATAACAATTTTTATCGTAGCAGGAATTCAAACGCCTCTTCATCAAGCAAGTGCAGCGGGTAACGAAACATATAGCCAATCAAAAATCATTGTTCCCCAAGTAATCTACAACGCAACAAAAGTTGTGTTCACAGTTACGCCGATTTATGATAACGGCACACTAGTGGGAAACTTTACACTGGGCTTCAAGGTCAATGAAACAACAACCGGACTTGATGATAGCCCCGTTGGATACGGAGAATTCTCCCATCCAGGAATTGAACCGTCAAGTGACGCTAGAATCGAATTCTTCGTGAACAACAATGAAACGGGATCGGCGAATGTAGAATACACTGCTCCAATAATGGATATTGAAACAGATGTTGAGCTAAGGCTTTACATGACCCTAAATGGAACATATTTTGCCAATGAAACATTTGTAGTAACCACACAAAAAGCCACAGACATCAGCCTAAGCAGAATAATTGCACCAGCAACTGTTGGAAGTGGCGCAATTGTTGAAATTCAAGTAATTGCAGAAACCGCCCAAAACGATCCTTTGTTGGATACAGTTCAAGTAGAGTTAGAGACCACCCAAGGAACACTTAGCTATGGAGGCACACAGGGAAGTTCCATTGTAGTCAATTTGAGTGGAGATTATTCTGAAAACGTCAATTTTGAAGCACCAACAGTTTCTACTCCAACAGATATCAAAATCAACGCAACATTCACGTTATATGATTATTATAAACTCAAAGACAGCGCAACAATAACGGTTGTACCTCCTGATTATAGCACATCTACAATGCAGGTCAACGCAACAGCTGTTCAGCCGGAAGACTTTGTCAAAGCTGTTGTAACAGTACTAAATAGCAACTCTCCCGTAGCAGGAGTAACAGTAAGCTTCGCGACTAGCGGAGGAGCCTTTACTACACCGAATAATGTTGTCTCAAATAGCGAAGGAAAAGCGGAGATAATCTGGCAAGCACCCCTCGTTACCAAAACTATAAGTTTCTGGATAAATGCGAGCATCGGAGGAGCAGGAGCGCAAACCATCACTCTCAGCAAAGAAATAGTTGTTACTCCTGAAACCTATAATGTCACTATTTTCACGAATGCGTCTGTTATTGAACAAAATGAAACCGTTGAAATCACTGTTTTTGTAGGACTAGAAACAGGTCCTGTTGATGGTGTGCCCGTAAGCGTACAAACAGACCAAGGCGAATTCTCCAATGGTTTGACATCAATAAGCGGAGTGACTAACTCGCAGGGAGCCTTTACAGTCCAGTGGATTGCAAGTTTTGAACCATTCCCGATTTCAGGTAGCGATGTGCTGTTCTATGTTGAGGTAGACGATGGAGTGCTAGCACCCGTCCAGAAAACCTTTGAGATTCACGTAAACCCAGTAAGCGTTAGTTATGAAGTAAGCGTCCAGACGTCTCAAGACACCATGTATGTCAATGAAACGCTTACACTCACGATCCGGGTTACGAAGGACGGTCAAGCGTTAGAAAACGCAACGATCCGTATCGATAGCGGAGTCGGAGAATTCGAAAACCATGCACCCGACACGCCAGAAATAGCTTATGCAATAACCAATTCTAGCGGATATGCGGTATTTGTATGGAAGCCCACAGGACTAAGTAATCCGCCAGAACCAAAAACAATAACGTTCTCGCTTCGAATCAGCATTCTGGAGGAAGAACCCGTACTCATTGAGACAAATACAACCGTTTCTATCATTCCTTACGGATGGGAAGAACAAAACCAGCAACCAAGCTCTGACAATACTGGGGAGCAAGGACAAAACCCCATTCAAAACGCAATAGATAACGCGGATCCAACAACAATTGGCACAATCATAGCTCTAGTCATAATTTCTGGAGGAGTCGGATACATCGTATACTTCTTTAGGAGGAGATGAGGATATATGATCATGCACAAACCCCCTAGCTCAGCGCGCACCCTCCCCAAGAAGGGAGTAAGCCCAGTCGTCGCTACAATCCTCCTCCTTACAATAAGTGTTGCTCTAATGACTGTAGCATTTGTGGCCTACAGACAATATGAACAAGGCATCTCCACGGGAGGAGGAAACGCACAACTAGAACTCGTCGGTATTACAGCTTATGATTTTAACGCCGATGGGAAAGGAGACGCAATTTATCTCACATTAAAAAACACGGGAATAGAGACTGCAGAGTACAGCATCGATAACGTGCAAGTCTCACTAACAAATGAAACAATGGCGTTATCAGGGTGGACAATATTCAACGGAACGGACACAATAATCGAGCCCCAAAACATCGGATACATCGTTTTGATAACGAACAGTGCTACTCAACAGATAAGTATTCCGGGAGGATACACAATCGGATTAGTGATTCCTCAAATAGGAGAATTGCAATTACAAGTGAACTTGAATGAGTTACAAGAAGGTGGAAAAGTAAGAATTGTGGTTTCCTCACCAATCGTTGCCTCACTCCTTTTAG
>JALTMP010000156.1 GCA_027001645.1 Candidatus Heimdallarchaeota archaeon | reverse complement strand
ATTCAATTCAGGGAACGATTTCAGAAGCCTAGCTTGCCCAGGCACTCCAGCAATACGCCTAACAGAGACAAAAGTCAACCTTATAAGGTGAAAAAAGAAGAATGCATAGGATGACCACGTACAAATGTGTCAGATGTGGAGCTCAAGTTCTGCCAAACGATCTGAAACTTTTTGGAAGAGTCCAATGTAGCCAATGCTCATATCGAATATTGATTAAAGAACGCCCACCAGTTGTTAAGACCGTGAAAGCAAGATAAATGCTTAAAAGGTCGCTACGCATTGAGCCGCACGGGAAAAGAATTTTTAAGAGACAAAGACAATTCTCAATCGTAAGAACTATACAGTGGAATTATCTTAGAGAGGAAAAAAGCATGTCCCAACAGTTTAGCTACACATTCAAAATCCTACTCCTCGGAGACGGAGCCGTAGGGAAAACGTCTCTAGTTCAGCGTTTTGTTCACGGAAAATTCTCGAAATCTTATCTCATGACCATAGGAATGGAACCATACTCGAGATACGAAACCATCGATGGCATCAAAGTATGTTATAGTCTTTGGGATATCGCGGGCCAAGACCGATTCGCCGTCATGAGAAACTTATTCTTCAGGGGTGCAATGGGAAGCCTTGTTACTTTCGACCTCACCCGAAGAGCCACGTTTGATGGTGTCGAAAAGTGGATCAACGAAGCAAAATCTGCTTCCCCAAACCAACTTTTCATACTTGTAGGAAATAAGAACGATCTGGAAGACCTGAGAGAAGTAAGCCCCGAAGAAGGAAAAGCGAAAGCAGAAGAACTCGGGTGCATAAATTACATCGAGACCAGTGCAAAAACTGGTGCGAACGTCGCAGAAGCATTTCATCAGATCGGCCGCACACTTCTACATAGAAAACAAGAGACGGAGTAAGAATAGACAGTCTCAACCGGCTCCATTTTTCCCAGTCTTTTTAGCAACACCAATTGTTAATTTAATGGGTGACTGAACATGATACCTAGCGATGATTTCAAGGAGTCAGTACCAGTGAAACCCATTATCAATTTATCTCAACCCATTCCACCGGGGAAAAAAACCGTGATTCAATGCTTTACGGGATCAGGATTAGTTGCTGGCATTGCAGGCAACGTCGTACGATATACTTTTGATCTAGAAGAAGTTGGAACTATTGAGGGAGAAGCCATCCCCGCTATTGCTGTTGTTAGACACGGGTTAATACAGAACCCATTGAGAATATATGCAGACGATGAAATGATCTTGTTCATCTGTGATGTTGCCTTACCAAGCACAGTATTACCCAGTATCATTAAGTCCTTGTTTGATTGGTATGTTGCCAACAACGCGGAAAGAATCTACTTACTCGCAGGACTACCGACAAGAAAAAGCACTTCCAAAGACTCACCAAAGCTCTTCGTCGCTGCAAATGTCCCCGAAGCTTGTGACGAAGCAGAAGAGAAAGGATTAGAAACGCTAGATAAAGGAGTTGTATACGGTTCAGTTGCCCTATCCTTGCTAGAGGGAAGAAAACGAGGTATCCCCGTAATTGCTCTCATGGCAGAATCAGTACCAAATATGGCCGATTATGATGCAGCAAGCAAAGTAATTTCAGGTTTGAGCAAACTAATTGGCAAAAAGATTCCTCTTTCTAGCATTGACTTCGCGGTTGATCCAGCTATTGACCTTCCAAGTGCTGAAGAGGAATTTTTCGATCTAGATGATGAAGACGAAACTGATGATGATTATTTTGATCCTTCTGAATTAAAATGAGAGTGAGAAGGAAAACGCACGATTGGCGTCGTACCCCAGAAACATCCAAGTAATACGCATATTTTATAGCAATAAAATGAGCGTCATGGAATAGTCATATGTACGAAGCTAGTCTGGGTCATAACTATAGTGAGGCCGAATTAAGACATCTCAAAGCATCAAGGCTTCCTGAGTCAAAAATATATAGCACCGTAGCAGACAATCTCGATTCGTTAAGAGCTCCCGTTTCTGAAAAAATAGAGATATTGGTCCAAGCGCTACCCCGATTAGAACACCAATTAGGCCTTGTAAGGCGTTGGTATGAAAAAGGAGAAATCAATCAACAACAATACCACATCATCTCAACCAAACTACTCAAATATCACTTGTTTACTAAGAGGTAGCTTATTACTCAATTTTCTCCAAAAGACCCATTTTATTCGATACAGTCATTCTTCAAAAAAAGATTCATTCAATTTACAGGAGCTTCAAATCTCCTGTAAGAGTATCGATGCTTTTCTCAGGAGCAGGACCAATTCCGAGAACAGTAATGGTGCCCGGTTCTAACTGCGTGTGCCCAGCATCGCGGATTAGAGCACAAGGCAATCCCAATTCTATGGCAGTTTTTTCAAGTTCCAAGAGCTCTTTCTCGCTGCTAACCTTAACAGCTATTTTTTTCTGTCCATTTGCAATCCACTTCTTTGCCCAGTCCGGGTGTCTTTTGGTCGCTTCCAAATATGCAGAAACAGCACCGTGTGCTCCTTGGGCTACCATCTTCCCCTTTCCCATTTTGAGATCAGAACGGATGACTAGAACTTGTTTCATGTCCTGTGAGGATTTTTTTCTAAAAAGCACAAGCGATTCTGGGAAGGATAGATTTTAATCCAACTGTTCTATGACAAGGCGTAGTAAAAATGGAAGCAAGAGAAATTGTCGTTATTGGTGGCTCCGCTAATGGATCTCGAGCCGCGAGAGAAGCAGCGTTTTATGGAGCTGACGTATTAGTGTTGGAAGAACATCCCCGGATCGGGATTCCAGAGCATTGTAGTGGTTTATTCAGCTATCAGGGACTTGCAGAAATCGATGCATTTCCACCTGACGAGGCAATATTGAATGCTGAAATATATGGGGCCAGACTTTTCTCGCCACGAGGGACAGAAATTACAGTCCGAAAATCAACAACACACGCTCTCGTTGCAGATCGAGCAAAATTCGATAAGTTCGTCTCGAAATTAGCAACAATGGAGGGTGCGGAAGTTCGCACATCCAGCAAGGTAATTTCTGTTAAAAGATCAGGGAATGAATGGACGGTTCATGTTCTTGATCGCAAAGAGAACTCGGAGTACAAAATCCGTGCTAAAGGGATTATTGATGCGGAAGGGTTCAGAGGAGCCATTGCCCAACAAATGGGTTTCGCTCCCTATCCGCAAGATAGTATCATTAACGCTGCTCAGTATTACATCAAAGGAATAGAAGGAATTGATCCTCAACTTGTTGAGGTTTATCAAACCGCAGAATTTGCTCCCGCTTTTTTTGGCTGGCTAATTCCAATCAACAAAGACACAGCCAAAGTCGGATTGGGAACAAGCAAAAAACATGCGGGTATTCAACTTCAAAAAATGCTGAAGAATTACGAACCTTTGAAAGGCAGGCTGGAAAACAGCGAAACATACTACCGAATTGCCGGCAAGATCCCGATTCAAGGCCCGAGGAAAAGAACCGTAACAAACGGCGCTATCTTAGTCGGAGACGTAGCAGGTCAGACAAAGCCAACAACAGGAGGGGGAGTCATCATTGGGGGGGTTGCCGCAAAAATTGCGGGAGAAGTAATGGCAAAAGCAGTAAAAGAGAACGACTTAGGTTCAAAAAGACTGAGTGAGTACGAAAGGCGATGGAAGAAAAAGCTCTGGTCCAATTTGAGAGCCATGCGGTGGGTAAGAAAGTATCTAAACGGATTAAGCAACAAACGGATAGAGGAGTTATTCCAAACCCTCTCTAAGCCAAGAATTCAGAGAATCATCGAAGATGTTGGTGATGTGGATAACCAGTCTCCCATCATTTGGAAAATGCTAATCCAACCTTCCTTGTTTGGATTCTACTTCAAAACTTCGCCCCAGGCCATAAGGGCAATTTTGTAACTTCTTTTTTGAAGCCTCATTTTTGTCTGAAACTCACATTGAAAAGGTGAGAAGTTACAATTTGATCAATCTGGAAAAGAGGTTATTTATATTATGAGAGTTCCTCTTTTATTAGCAAACCGAATTTTTGTAGAAAACCAAACACGGAGGCAAAAGCATGTCTGAAAAAAAATATGACAATTATGAAATTGAGGAAAAACATGAAGCAGAGGGCAAGCTGCCTAGGCTTCAATTCTTACCAACCCTTGGCATAGGAATAGGGATTCTCATTGTACTGGAACTCCTATTTCAAATGCTACTTGATCCAAGAGTAAATCCTGCACACGCATACTTAGCGTATATGATGGGTATCCTTGTTTTCGGAATAATGGGGTTCCTAAATCGATCGAAGGCCAAAGTATCTGCAGCTTCGCTCATTGTCATCCTTGTAAGCTTCATACCGCCATTCATCTTACCAAACCAATTTTACGGGCTATTTTCTGTGTTTCAAAGCACAGTAGATAACATCAGAGTTGCTCTAGATAGAGTATCTTCTATTGACCCTAATTTCACAAATCCAATTGCTGGAACCCAGCTAGAGCTCATTTTCGTATATTCATTTATCTTTGACCTCATCTTTGCATTGTTTATTGGAATCCCTATAGCATTTATTCTCACGTGGGTAGCGCAGATACTCACAACCAAGCCGGGAATAAAAACCCTCATTTCACTTCCTTTTGTAATCGTGCTTTTCCTCATTTTCATCATAGTCATACCATTTACTCTTGTTACCGTGGCAGGATTTGCCCAGTTTGGTTCAAACCTAGGAGTCGGCGGGCTCTATTTATCAGAGGCAATGGCAACGTTTGGCAATAGTGATGCAACCAATTTTGATCAAGCATTTCCTTACCTTGACAACGCAACTGAATTTTTTGGTGCTGCAGAAACAAACTTTAGAGGAATCGAGCAACTAGGATTATTTTGGCTAATAAAAACTGCTAACCCCGATTATGGCCTAATAGTGGATAACGGTGTTCCATTAGTGAAATCCTTGTTAGAGTTAGCCCAAGCCCTTGCTCCCTTTGGCAAAGGAGCATTCACTATGGGTAAAGCGCTTGAACTAGCATTTACAGCGCTGGGGATTGGAACTAGCTCATTAGCTCTTATGCTAGCTCAGGCAAACTCAACGATTGACGAGGCAAAATTTGAACAAGGGCTCAATCTTTTGGATGTAGCGCAAGGCAACATCACGATTGCAATTGAGCAAGTTAAAGAAGCAATAAAGGAAGCAAAAAAAATCAATTTCAATGAACTCCAACAATCGATGGAGCAAAACATGGGAGACGCGTCAACTGTTAATCTCCTCGAAGATGGAGTCTTCTTGTCGGACCAAATTCTTGATGTATTTGGTGTGTTCTTAGATCCCACGGTCACCGGAACGAATAGATCTGCCTTAGAAGAATTGCTGCTCGGAACCAAAGCTCTGAAAGAAGCAGAAAACAAGCTTGGGGGATCCTCACTCTTCAATGGGACCACTCCCCTTTTCCAAGCGATTGTTGACCATATTTCTCCCGTACTGACTGCCTTAGACAACGAAAAAGTGAATTCGTTCCTCAATGCCACGCCCCCCCAGACGGATGAGTTGAAAAGCTTTAAAGATAACGCAGATTCAGGAATAAAGTTCATCAAAGACGCGGGAAACG
>JALTMP010000155.1 GCA_027001645.1 Candidatus Heimdallarchaeota archaeon | reverse complement strand
GCTAACGAAGTCAAGACTTACAAATCATTATCAAATCGCCTTAGGAAACATAAGGACATCCAATTGGCCGAAATCATTGGGATGTATGAGCAGTTCAAAGCGCTGGCATATGAAATTCCCCCAGGTGAAAAACCACATGAGCTTGAAGTGCCAAGGCCATGCATTTACTTTGCTATGGGTAGAGTATGTGCTTCTATTCACGGCAAAGATGAAAGAAAAACACCTGTTGAAAAAACGAAACTACTACTAGATTATCTCTTAGATGCTTACCCATTCACCGACGAAGAGAAAGACGCAATCAGACGCTTATCCGAAAAGCAAGAAACTCGCTTGAGAAAATCTAACAGTGGATATGTCGCGCTCTCTGCTTTCGACCCCGAGTACATACGTATGCAATCTATTCTTCCTGGGGACCAGTTAACCAATGAGCTAATACTCTTAGGCGAAGGAATTCTTTCCTATGTCATCCATAAGCCTACTGAAGAGATCATTCAGGAAAGGCTTTTCGAAATTGCGCTGGCATTTATTGATCAAGCGTTTGAGGAATTTACCAAGCAGGGATTCTCTAGGGAAACAATCTCTCTCCTTATTCAATTCATCCAAGGATATGAAAAAACCCTACTGCAAGACGGGGGCAATCCACTCAAGAAGCTTTACAAGGGAATTCCGCCATTAAGCTATTATTTCGCCGTTGCGGCATTAATATATAATCTTTCATTTTTTCAAGATCAAGTTATGTCAAGCCAGGAAAAGCGCATCATTGCAGAAGATGTATTGCGTTTCGTCTACTATTGCCTTGTGAAAAAAGAGTTTGACAAGATTTTTGCCTTCGAAAACGACAAGTAGCCCTTGTTTTTCTTAAAAAAACTCTCCCTAAGATTGGCACTCTCTCCAGAGCATCAAATCCTCCGGACCAAAAAGATTCACATATCTTTACTTCACTACGCCAACACAACATAGAGTTTTTCCTTTGGTTCACTAATAATGAATTAAGATCCTCCTTCCCGTGGAATTGAATCCTAATCAAATCAAAATGATCATTAGTTTCATCCACCCCTCCAGTAAATTGTTTTATAACTTGCCGGGTTCATTGTAATTGGGGATCGTAGTGCCTAATCTATTGATAACGATTTCTTCACAGAGCGGCCTTCAACTGGGTCAAATCGGTAATGTTGCGAGCAATCTAGACCCGATCATTTTATCGTCCACTATTCCCGCATTGAAAAGCATGGTTACTTCGGAAATCACTAGTACTGACTCCTCGTTCATGACCGGCACTACAGACCAAACTCGTTTCGGTACCTTTGCTTTGAAATCTGACGAAGGAGAGCCGATCATTATTACATACCTACTCTCTTACTCTACCGAGGAATATCCTGATCCGATGCTTGATCGAATAGTCGAGGATCTTTCCATTACCTTTGGGCAACAACTAACTAGAATGATTAACATTGCGCAATTTGCATTACAAGGAAAGTCCATTCCTTTACGCTATATCATTCAAGCTTTTGTTAATAGTTTAATGCTCTCCAAGTTGCGAATCGATTTTCCCTCCTCTAATAAAGTGATTGAAGAAATCCTAACGTCAGCAGCTCATGAACTAGTCTCGAATCCCAAAGCCAGTGAAACTCTCTCGATGCTAAAAAGCAAGAGAGAGCTCAAAAAAAGGACTGATCTCTGGGAAAAAGGCGTACTCAAAAAAGCTGCTCGCCGTGAATTAGAAATCAATCTCGGCTACGAACTTATCGGGCTTGTTTTGTCAAAAAGCCCCATTAGCTTATTTTATTGCCAGAGACCACGAGAACTGATTTTTCAAGCAATTAAATTCTTTGAACGCCTCATAGAATCAGAGAAAGAAAAAGCCTATCAAACTATCCAGCAAGCCATTCAAGCTGTTCTCTCCAAAAAACTACGCGCTGAACTAGCCAAGATCAAGCTAGCTGATTCTCATCGAATCACATCAGTTCTAGAAGAAAAACTTCTCCGAGAAGCATTGATAATGGCGATCTCAGACCAGCCCCTAATCGCCTTTTTGCCTATATCAGAATCTGACATTCGAAGAGACTTCTCTAACTCGATCCATGAGAATTTACCTTCCACACTGTCAAACATTCTCGTTTCAGTGATATCATCGTTACTTCCTCCGAAAAATAGCATCGTCTTATCAACATTCTTTCAGAAATTTCTGGACATGCTCTATCCTGTGGCAATTGATGGAGCAAGTCAAACGCTTATCAGAACGGTTCTAGGCGAATTCGTGCCTCTGAAGGAAATTCGCACTAAAGGTATTCCACTAATTCCAGATGAAACGCCAAAGTGGAAAAAAGACTGGGAATCCTTCTTTAAACCTGCTACAAGTAGCCGGAAAAGGATACAATTGACTCCATTTACTGGCGTATTATTAGTAGACGCATCCCTTGAAGGCCTCTCAGAAGCAATCATTAGCTCCATCAATTCTCTAATGATTGGCTCATCCCACCAAGACAACTTTGCTCGAACCCTATTCAATAGGTACAAGGAGCTCTTACCATTGATCACCCTCGGGTCTATTCTAAGTGATCTAAACGTGGCATTCGGCACTCAAGAAGTAGATTTTTCCTCATACCTCCCATCAACATTCGAAATATTGCTTTCATGGGCAAGAAAAGATAAGCTCAACGTTTATATCGGTGATTCGGAGGTCAAGTGGACAAGTTCCGCTACAAAAAAAGGTGAGAACATCCTCGCGCAAGAGAAAACAAAACTCTACCCATTACTTCCCTCCTTTGGCCAAGAACCCCTTATCATTCAATCCCCCGAAGGGATTCTTCTGTCAGTAAAACATCAACGAATAACTCCAAATGAATTACTTCTCTTGCTCAGCGACCATGACATTCTATTATCGGCGTTAGTGTTAGCAAAACTTTCAGATCTACTGACCTCTCATAGCTCCACGCTTACAATATTCGCAGATTTCAACAACGCAAGTGCAAGAGAACTCTTGGAACTTCTAAAAGCAAACCAATTTCCAAAGAAAGCCTTGAGCACTGTCGAAGCGATAACTCAAAACATCGAGAGCCTAAAACAAGCCCTCTTAGATGACTCTCTTCTCACATTTTCCCCTCAAAAAATCTCTCAAAAAACCATTCAATCAATCGAAAAGTATTCTACATCCATTCAAGCCCTACTAGAACTCGTTCAAAAAGAATCCAAAAGAGCGGCAAAACAATACGAACGCCTTATGCAGGAATTCAATAGTCAACTCCTCCCGGAAATTGAATACCTCATTAAATCTTCTCTCAAGAATCATCCGACGATAAGCCAATACCTTTTGTCAGCCACAAAAAAAGCTCAAAAACCCTTGAAAATGTTGTCTGCTGCCGAACAAAATCTGATCTCGCTAGAACAAGAAATACAAACCTTTGTTCCAAGAATCGTAGAACACTTTGAGAAAATCCTCATATCAGGTTTCAGACCCTCTGACTGGGAAACGGAAGGGCGTCCCGGCCTGTTTCAAGCATCACACGATGATCAATTTGAAGAACTCTTACAAGATCTTGTCGAAATACTGCGTCTTTGTGAAACAAAACTAGTTATTGAAGACTCTCCCTTGGAGTTCGAAGAAGGAAACCCCTTAGTTGAAATCCTCTCAATTCGCATCAATCCAGAACATTCCCGGAAGTTAGAAGATCTTTTTCACTCACATGCGACTGTCGAAATGCTGGGACGAAGAGCTAATGTTCGGATCGCACTTCCTATCGAAACTAGTGACTATCAAACCAATTCCTACTTAACTCTTGGAGAAGCATTGGTCAGTGATGCCTGGAAGAAAAGCGTTGAACCATTAACCCTAACCTTAAAACTTGCAGCGATACTTACTGAACTTCTAGGGGGGGACTCTGATTTCTGGAATAATGCAATCAAGAGGATGCTCAACATATCATCAAGCTAGGAATCAAATAAATGGGGCGAAATACCACGGTAACCCCTAAAATTATACTGCAGTGTACAAAGAATTATTAGTAGGATTGGTCTGTGGGGTAAGCATGGTGGTAGAAAACAAGAAAACCCCCGGTTTAGGCTTTATCGGAGACAATGAACCATTTGATGAGGAGGATTTAGAAAAACAAGCACTAGCACTCATTGAATTGGCGAATTTCCCATGGGCAAACGCCGAAGAGTTTGGCACTCAAATACCCAAGTACAACAACGCTGTTCGAATAAATATTGTAAGTGAAAAAAGATCAAAGATAGTTAGAAATCCCTCCAAATTCTTGCTTTTCTTGAAATATGCGCAAAGAATTGGTCCCGTTGCAGGAGGGCTCAAAGTAAACATCGGTTCTTCTCCAAGCTACATCCACGCGGTTCTTGAGACCCCTACTCCCGTTGCTTTGTGGTTTTATGATTACAAGAAAGCCTTAGGGACAGATAAACTGATTCAAGCCGTGAATTTGATGAAAGCCACCAACATCTCGTCAGGAGTAATTATTACAAACATCATTGCAATTCACGCACGAGACTTTGCAGAAAGGGAACGACAAGAAGGACAATCTTCAATTTATGTTTACAGGTTTGATGATATCCTAAATGAATTGGGTATAAGGAGAAAATAATACTTGAACCAGCTCCAAAAACCCTATGACTTAATAAAAATAGGAGCAGTTCTTTTACAGAAGAGGAAATACTTATAAATCAACCTCAAGCTAGTTGTCACTAGTTGAGTGAAGAAAATTTTGGATACATAGTCACCGATCAAAATGGCACAACTCTTGTAGCAAACTTAACTCAGTTCAAAGAAATGGGGGAAAATCCTTACCAAATAGTAGGAAACTTATTGTTCTCCTTGAAAACACTTTTCGAGGTAAATTTCAATACAAAAATCTCTAGATTCGAGCTCAACTGCTGTCAAATTACGTTTCTACCTCATAAAGACATTATTGTTTTTGTTCTCGCCCAATCTGAAAATAGAGAAATAAACCTAGCAAAAGCTGGTCTGCTTCTGCGTTCACTTTCGCTTGCAACAGAAAAATACCTGATGAACCTTTCCGAACCAATCTATAACACAGATGTAGGAGAATTAAGAGAAATTCTTGACCAAGAAATGTTTGAAACCCTAAACGACCTAAAATGTCTGATGGGTTCAAAAGAAATAGCCACACTTGCTCACAAGATTCGAAATCACCTTGATGCTCAGGAAGTGGTTAGGCAATTCAAACTGCCACCTAAGTTACTGAACAATTTGTTAGAACTAGGAGGCGATGAACACTTCAGACCAACAGCTCCAATTATATCTGAAATACCTTCAGAGCAAGAACTCATTGATGCTCTCGAACAAGAAGAATACAGTCTTTTTAGTTTCCCCATACAAGTATATCGCAACATTCAGCATCCGCTCATTCGCATAGCAGTACTCGAGGCGTGGTTACAAATCCAAAGCTTAGAACCAGCTTTTTACATACCATCGTTTAGAGAAATAACCAATGAGATAGACTCACTTCCCGATATTCTGGAGAAGAAACTCTTAAGAGCAAAAGCTAGAAGATTCCTTCATTCAGGTACTAGTCAAGAACTGCTACTAGTCACTCTTGAGAGCTTCAAAGACATA
>JALTMP010000154.1 GCA_027001645.1 Candidatus Heimdallarchaeota archaeon | reverse complement strand
CTCGCGTTGAGGCTTTTTGATCAGCCAAGAATGGAGACAAGTGAGATGGTTCGACAGCTAGAAAGTCCCGAAATAGGGCTAGAAAGAGCATTAGAAAGAATTAGCATCAGTCAATAGCGCGACTCTTATGCTATTTAAACGATCATATTCTGTAGCGTAAAACCAATGATTCTTCGCTCATCATTCTCTCATTATTGTCATGCTCATGATAAATTGCGCTAAACCCCTCTTTTTTTACGCATAGTTTCAGAAATTTCACTTTTACCCAAGTCTCTGTTCCATGATAAAAGCAATTTTTTCCTTTCTATGATTGATGACAAACTCATTTTTTCACCCCATCGATTCCCGAAAATATCTTGGCTTTGAACAGAAAGAACATGTACCATCTGAAACTCAAGAATCAGATAGCAATATTTCTAACTATGTAGAGCCAATGTCACTCATATTGGAGGCCGAAGAATCCCCCGATTCACTTGCTTCTAGTAGTGAACTGCTCGATTCATATCCTGTTGAATATAGTGACGAGGAGCTAGTTGAAGCCTTAGATACGTTCTTCCTCATATCATCGAGGATAAGAAGTGATCGATTAGCAAGCACTGAGGAATAGTTAGTAAAGGTCTTGCCCGACTTTTGCTCCTTGACTAGAACAAGCTTGTTATGAATTGTCGCCAGTCGCCGACATTTCCTTTTTTCTAAAGAGCTCATTGAGATCTCTGGTTTTGGGGCAGAATAACCCGTGGGTAAAATCTCCTCGTGAATAGAACCAATGCGCTGTTAGCACAAATTGTGGATAATTAAAGAATAAAGATAGATTGAGAGCTAAGAATTGATTAAGCAGAGGGGGGATTACAGGTTGCTTGGTCTATCCCTTATGCCTTTGAGGAGAATTACTTTTGTTAATAGATACCATGCTACCAGCCATGCAATCAATCCGATACCTGCAATGCCGAAACGAACTATGTCAGCAATTATTTTCTTACTTCCGGACCAATGCATTCCATAGGGAACTAGGATTCGATTGTAGGCAACTAGAAGGAATATTAATGACCCCCATACGAATATTTCTAATCCCGCTAGGCGGAGGAATTGTTTATTTCTCGGTTTCATAGTGTCCACCATCCGATGATCATTGCTGAAACAATGGCAAGCAAGCCACTAAGGAGAGTCAGGCCCCATATTCTTTCTACAACTTGTTTCTCTCTAAGTGGCTCAGCGGCTAGAATTAGCCTTGTCAGAGTTAGAGGTGCCTTGAGAGAAGAAGATGCTTCGAGTAGCCCATCTTCGTGAACGATTACGGGTCTTTCTTTGATTTGTCTTCGCTCTCTCAACCCCTTGATAGATCCAAGTATTGAGAAGGAATTAGCTATATGAGGTATCAGGGCGACGAGAATAATGAACTCGATGCGGCCAAGAACTGCAAGCAAACCTAGAGCTGCACCAACACTTAGACTCCCGGTATCACCGTTGAATACGCGAGCAGGGTATTTGTTATAGTAAAATAGGGCAAGCAGAACTCCAAGAAGTGGCAACCCTCCCAAAAAAAGGATTGATTGGTGAATTGCGTCTAGAGGCAAGAAGAACAATGAAACAGTCATTGCCAAGATTATGATAATGGCTGATCCAACCATGCTACCATTTAAAACATCCAGCATGTTCATGGAATTACCCGGAACGGCGACAACGAAAGGCAACAATAGCAAGTAAACAATGGTCATTCTTGTTTCCCCAATGAAGGGGAAAATTGGCTTTGGTGTGTATATTTGCAGTAATATGACGGGAAAGCTTGCAAATAATAGTAGACCTGGTTTTGCAAGGGCATTCAAGTTCTTGAAATCATCAATGATTCCAACAACGTATGCTATGAGTACTCCTAACGCTAATACGAGTAATCTTTTTGAAAGATCTTCATCATGCCCTGCCAGCAGAAATCCAATTGATAATAAAATCAAGTAAATTCCAATGACTAAGATACCGCCCATTTCTGCAACTTCTGGCTTTTCCTTCTTGTGAATATCAATGCCTATCCATCCTTTCTTTTGAGCAAGTCGTATGTAGACTGGCATTAATAGCATTACCAGAATAAAGCCTGCAACGCCTAAGCCGATACTTTGCATCAATATGTCTGTGTCCACATAGAAACCAATTCTTCAGTTTTGATTAATTTTATGTTGCGCTTGAGAAGCAAACACAATGCAGAAACTAAAATAGAACTGTCAAACCGGAGAAAAAAGGGGATCGTGGTGATATGCCCTACAACAACTCTGCAACCAGCTGTTGAGCTTTTTGAACACCTCTGCCATGCGTTTCATGTCCAAGCTTGTTTAGTGCTGTTTCAATACCTGTAACAGCCAAAAGTGCTTCTCTAGCACCGACGATGTTCATGTGTCCTACTCTGAAGATTTTTCCCTTCATTGATCCTTGGCCTCCAGCGACGATTAGGCCAAGTTTCTGGATTGTCTTGTTCAAGTCGCCCCAGTTAATTCCTTGGGGAATTTTGACTGCAGTTACCGTATTTGAATAATATCCCTCTTTAGCAAACAATTCAAGCTCCATGGCTTTCATGGCCTCTCTAATGATATAACCCATTTGATGATGGCGCTTGATTCTATTTTCTAGCCCTTCTTCTTCGATGATTTTCAGTGATTCGTGGAGTCCATAGAAAAGAGATATTGCTGGAGTGAAAGGTGTCCCCGATCCTTTTTCAACCGCATTCTTGAACATAACAAGGTCTGCGTAGAAACTTGGAACTCTTTGCTCAATAGAAAGCATGTGATTCACTGCTTTTTGTGAAGCAAGCACAAACCCTAGCCCGGGGGGCAAACCGAAGCATTTCTGGCTTCCTGAAACAGCAATATCAACTCCCCAATCATCCATCTTGACCCAGTCCCCGCCAGCTGATGTTATCGTGTCGGCCATTACCATGGCACCATGCTTGTGGGCCACTCTAACAATATCTTCAAGAGGGTTCAGAACAGCAGTGGATGTCTCATTATGAGTTACTGTTACTAAAGTAGCGCTTGTCTCTTCGAAGGCCTTTTCAAGTTGTTCTGGGAGAGACGGATCTCCATAAGGAGACTTGATTTCGATAACTTCTTTCGCAAACACTCTAGCAATTTTTGCAGATCGCTCTCCAAATTTTCCTGCGGACATGGAAATGACAGTGTCATTTGGGCTAATGAAGTTAATAATCCCCGCTTCAAGTCCTAAACTACCAGAACCCGTCAAAAGATAAGCATCAGCAGAGGTAGTTCCAAAGACAGGTTTAATCATTTCTACACATTCCGCATAAATTTTCCTAAAATGGTCTGTGCGATGCCCGTAAATTGGAACATTCATCGCAGCATAAACTCTTGGATGAATTGCTACTGGCCCAGGCAATAACAACAAAGTATTGTCCGTTGAATATGATATCATCAAGCATTGTTGGAGATTAGAAGATAAAAGATGTATGGCATGGACGCGAATTCAAGATCTAAGTAGATTCCCATTTTGAATCAAAAGGCTCAACATAGATCGCGAATAGTTCTTCAAAGCTTAATTTCTTCCGAGCAATTATTCGTACCTGTCCAAAGTTCGACAACTTTTCGAGACACTTTTCCTTAGAAATCGCAATCGTGGAGAAGATAACAACGGCTGGAACTCTAAGCCTTGTCAAGGCATCGCTCGCAAGCCGGAACCCCGTTTCCCATCCTTGTTTTCCGCCTACAAATGCAATGACCTCGTTGGTGTGGAGTAACGCATCTTCTTCACTGTTTTCGGGAAGATATGGAGGGTTGAATGTAAGGATTGAACCATTCCCCAGAGGTCTGAAACAGTCTGCTAGATTGCTTGCAATTACCTGAATATTCGGGTCTGACGCACTTCTTATGCGATCTTTTGCGATTCTACAAGCGTAAATATTCCGATCTGTTGCGAAAGCAAGAACTAGGGGAGCTTTTTCAGACAGTTGAATGATCGCTTCTCCACTTCCACATCCGATCTCTCCTAGAATTATCGTTTTCTTTTCTCTGATCACTTTAAAAGTTGCATCCATGAGTAAGAAGGTGTCTTCATCTGGCTTGTAATAAAAAACAGCCACAGTCGATTCTTTGCTCGATTCTAAAATTGAGTTTTTATTCTAACAAAAGACGCGTATGATCATGTTTTGATTCTTAAGACCACAAGCTGAGTGATTTTCTTATTCTTCTTGTGAAATGAGAATCGTCTGGGTAGCTCATATTCAAAGACAACGCTATCTGTAACCACTGCACCTTGTTTTTCAACCCAGTTGCGCAAGTAGTGCTCGTTTTTTTCACTATACCAATGCAACGAATAGACTATTTTTCCTAAACGAAGTGCGCTCTTTAGAAATTCTACGTCTCTATATTTTGATTGGATCCCAAAGGGGGGGTTCATTAAGACCGTATCTGCTTTTTTCCCTTGAAATCTTAGTACATCAGCTACGACTGGAAACCAATTTGCAAATTCTTCTTTAGCGATCTTTTCTCTGCCAGTCAATAATGCTTCTCGATCAATTTCAATGCTCACAACTCTTCGTGCGCCCAAGTGTAACGCTGCTCTGGAAAAGATCCCCGTTCCCGCGCAGAGATCATAAACATCCATTTCATAGAGGTCACCCCAATGAAACGCCCAAATGGTTATGGCTGCCACAATGCGGGGTGGAGTCATATACTGCTCCAATGCAATGTGTGGTTTTGGGAATTCAGGTGTTGATGATATTATGATTTCAAGATCCCTTTGAGAGCGGGGGAGTTGAGCCATTGTTATCACTTGGTTAGAGTCAGATGCTGGGATTTGATTTCTTTCAGCGCGCCAATTAGGGCGTGAGCTTCTCTTCCAGAAATCATTGCGCGCCCAACAAGGTTTTTGAATGATAGCCGAATGGATTTCTTCCTTCTCTCAGGTAGATTCAGTTCATTTACTAACTTGTTCCACATCATGATTATCCTTTCTTTTTCTGCATCATTTGCTACTCGAAACTTAAATTCGCGAGGTGTTCCAAACTTTTTGTGAAGCTCGTATAGGGCGATTGCAACCGCATGACTTAGATTCAAAACATTGTATGGAGAGTTAATCGGTATTGTAACCATAAAATCACACAAACTTAACTCATCATTCCTCAATCCGTCCGATTCTCTTCCAAAAACTAGTCCTATACTTCCACTAATCTCGCTCAAATGTTGTGCAAAGTCTTCTAACATCCATGGAGTACGAATTAGATTCCTACTGGTGCCTTCTCTTGAAGAAAACCCCGCGAGAACGTCACAAAAATCCTTTGCTTCTTCGAACGAGTTGAGAATGATTGCCTTCTTGAGATATTCTCCCCCGTGAGTTGCTGCCATTTTGGCTTGATCACTCAGATGATCGCATTTCGGATTGATTAAGATCAAATGTTTTGCCTGAAAAATCTTGCACAGTCTGGCTACTGCTCCGACATTCAGTGGATATAGAGGCTCAACAAGTATGACTGACAACGATCGCTCAGAATCCATCAAGAATACGTTCCACTTAATCGATTTAGAATGTTTGATATGGAGGCAAGAACGGAGAAGAGGTGAAGTGGAGATACTACTTATTCATTTCCTAAGCTGCTTCTTTTTCAATAGGCATTGAAGCCTCTTTTGCTTCTTCAGCAATCACTCGAAGCTTCTTCAAAACATCTTGAAGCTGGCTCGCAAGTCTGGAAAGTTCTGACGTTGCTGCCACTAGTTCCTCCATGCTTGCAGTTTGTTCCTGTGCGGAAGCTGATACTTGCTCTGCGCCCGCGGCTGTGTTTTCGCTGATTTCAGTAATCTGTTTTAGCTTTTGCTCAACGTCGTATTGAGAACCCTTGATTTGTTGCTCAATGCTTTCGATTAACTCATAAACTTGCTCAGAATAGTCTTTTGACTGGTCGGCTAGTTCTCTTACTTTCCTCGCTACAACGGCGAATCCTTTTCCATGTTCACCGGCTCTTTCTGCCTCAATTGATGCATTAAGTGCAAGCAAGTTGGTTTCTTCGCTGATTTCATCCATTACATTCAAGGATTCGAATATTCTTCTGAAACTATTTTCAATTTGATTCTTGAGTGCTTCCAAGGCTTCCATGGCAGTCTGGGCCTCATCTGCTTGACTCTGGGTTCCCATGGATATCTGTTCCATGATTTGGGAAATGCCTTCTGAGGATCTAGCCATTTGAGAAGAAGTCTCTCTTATTTGCTCAATGGAATCTCGAATTAGTCGTGTTGCGTAGTCGAGATCTCCAATGACGGTCCCGACCCTATCTGAGACACTGGCGAGACTCCTATAAATTGGGTAGTACGGATCTGCTTCATTAATCAGCTCCTCTGAATACACAGATCTAAAATTACCTGAGCTCAGTGTTTCAACAACTGTGGAAAACTCTTCGTTAATAGTTTTCAATACCCTGTGCGCTCCAAAAACAACAATTGCTAGAAAAACAAATGAAATTAAAATCCACAGAATTTGGGGGTTTATTCGAGCTCCAAATAAACTTACACGATCAGTGCCCATAAGCACGAACGCAACGAATGTGAATAGTAGATAAACTATGATAAGAAAACCTTCGAGTCTAAACTGTGTGGTACCAAAACGGCCGCTTGCCACTTACTTCACCTCTTCAAGCTTCATCATGGCGCATGATCCGATGATTCCATTGTTGCTGAGAATCGCAAGAGGCTTTCTTTTGATATCTCGACGCGCAATGATGAGCATACTATGATGAGATAAAAGCTGTGCTTAATGAATGTTATTCCCCCTCGGCTAAACTATCACTAAGTAATCGCGACATCTTTTTGTGATAGAAGATTTCCATCCCTAAATCTTATATGCTCTTTGCCTTGCATGACGAGGTAAACGTTAATAATAGCTAGTTTGATGGGAAACTGATATGAATTCAGTAAGCGTTAATTGGGTTTCAGACAAAGTACTTGACTTAGAATCCGGAGGATATGTTGCCTTTACGACAAAAGAAGGAGCATTTCTGGGTTTGCCTAAAGAATTGGAAGAAACATTTGCGCCCATGCTCAAGGCATTGAAAGATTCAGGAGATCTAAAAGGATCGAAGAAAGAGATCCATGTCTTATATAATGGTGATCTAAAGACTAAGAGACTAGTATTAGCCGGACTGGGGAAGAGCGAAAAAGTTGAACTTCAAACGTTCAGAGAAGTTGCGGGGATCGCAAGCAGAAAATTGAGGAACTTGAAAGCGGGAAGTGTTACTTTTTTGCTTCCTGATATGGAGGGCTTTTCGCCCGAGGAATTAGCTCGAGCCATTGTCGAAGGAGCGATTCTGGGATCATATAAATTCGTGGAATTAAAAACAAAAGAAAAGGAAAAATTTGTGCCAATTTCGTCCATTAATGTTTTTGCAGAAAAAGATGTATCAGAAGCAATTCGAATTGGAAAAATCATTGCTGAAGCGACCAATCTTGCCCGAGACCTTGCTAACAGGCCCAGTAACATAGCAACTCCAACTCATTTTGTAAGCGTGGCCAAGGATGCACTTCAAGGCCTGAAAAATGTCGAAGTAAAGGCCCTTGATGAAAGAGAGTGTGAAGAACTCGGTATGGGGTCTTTCCTTAGCGTAGCCAAAGGCACCGATGAGCCTGCCAAATTCCTCGTCATGGAATACTGGGGCGCAGATAGAAGCAAAGCACCCGTGGTGGTTGTTGGCAAGGGAATTACATTTGATACTGGTGGTATTAGTCTAAAGCCACAATCCGTTATTATTGGAATGAAAGGTGATTGTAGCGGAGCCGCAGCAACTATCGGGACTATCAAAGCTGCAGCTGAACTCGAATTGCCACTTAATGTCATTGGGCTTGCTCCCTTAACAGAAAACATGCCATCCGGAAAAGCAACAAAGCCAGAGGATGTTGTTTTTGCTATGAATGGAAAATCCATCGAGATCATCAACACAGACGCGGAAGGACGATTGATTCTCGCTGATGCCCTTTGTTATGCAGAGCAATACAAACCCAAATGGGTCGTGGACCTAGCGACTCTCACTGGAGCAATCGTTATCGCCCTCGGTGATCAAGCCGCCGGATTATTTAGTAAGGATGATCAATTGAGAAAGCGATTGAAACTCGCTGGAGAGCGTTCCGGTGAACGGCTTTGGTCAATGCCATTATTTGACGGCTATTATAACCAATTGAAAAGCAAAGTGGCAGACATGAAAAATGTTGGAGGCCGGCCTGCTGGCTCGTGCACTGCAGCCGCCTTCTTGAGCAATTTTGCAGAGGGCTTTCCTTGGGCTCACATCGACATTGCAGGCGTAGCGTGGGTGGAAAAACCAACGCCACTCTGCGAAGAGGGCATGACTGGAGCCGGAGTCCGAGTGATGACGGAACTTCTCTTGGAAGAGGCGAAGCAATAACGGATGTAGAAAAGATCTCTGCCATGCCTTTGCATTGAGTTCAATCTGTTAAAAAAAACTGAATCAAGTACCCGACTCCCAAAACAAATCCTGTCCTTAGCGAAAGCTTCCCTAATATTTTCACCCATTGCATCGCTTCCATATCTAACATCTCATTGGTGTCGGGGCACTGAATCATTATATATTGAGATTTGAGGGGCAAGGAGAATATACTCCCCTTCGTTCGTTATATTTTATCTACAACTTCCAGACTTGCTTCTTACATTCACGAGGAGATATAGGCTTCGTCTAGTCTTCTAGATGAGATTTTGAAATCTTCAAGAATGATAAAATATGCATTTATTCATCTAAAATGGTTGCTTAATCTATTTTTTCTGAGAATAATTATTTTATTTAATCAATATTTCAAACTTTGTAACATGCTTCTGTAATTGCGCAGAAGTCAGATATTCCAACGAGCAAACGGTTTTAAAGAGAATGCTGATAGGTCTGTATAACGAAGAAACCCGTAGGCATCTATAATCCTCTTGCCTGCTGGTTTCTCCTTAGTCAGAAACTCGCGAGCGTGAAAAAAATGGCTATTAGCGAATCGATTCTCGACTCCAATAATCGCGCGAAATTGGAGGCGCTCAATAATCCAAAGGTTATGGAGATTATTGAGGAATATGTCAATAGAATGAGACCAGCGAAAGTCTCTGTAATTACTGATTCAGATGAAGATATTCAATATGTGCGCGAATTATCTCTCAAGAACGGTGAAGAAAGGCCCTTGAAAATGGAAGGACACACAGTTCATTTTGATGGGTATTTTGACCAAGCAAGAGACAAGGAAAACACAAAAGTTCTCTTGCCTAAGGGAGAAACTCTGAGCAAACACATTAACTCTATAGATCGAGACACTGGTCTGGAAGAAATCTTTCAGATAATGGACGGTATCATGGAAGGCAAGGAGATGCTCGTTCGTTTCTTCTGCCTCGGACCACAGAATTCAAGGTTCTCAATTTCTGCCTTGCAAATCACGGATAGCGCATACGTTGCTCATAGTGAAGATCTGCTCTACAGGCAAGGCTATGAACAATTCAAGAAACTCAACGGATCGCCAGACTTTTTCTACTTTGTTCATTCCGCCGGAGAACTCGAAAATGGTGTTTCGAAAAACATTGACAAACGCCGAATCTACATCGATCTGGTTGAAAACCGTGTCTTCAGCATGAACAATCAGTATGCTGGCAATAGTTTAGGATTAAAGAAGCTCGCTCTTCGTCTAGCAATTAATCGAGCAGTCAGAGAGGGCTGGCTTACCGAACACATGTTCATTTCTGGTGTTTTCCCCGTAGATCGTTCCAGAAAGACATATTTCTTAGGGGCATATCCCAGTGCGTGTGGCAAAACCTCAACCGCAATGATACCCGGCCATACAATCGTAGGGGACGACATCGCTTATATTCGCGTGGACAAGGACGGAGTTGCAAGAGCCGCCAACATTGAAGCAGGGATTTTCGGCATTATCAAGGATGTAAATCCAATTGATGACCCTCTCATTTACAAGGTTCTTACTTCTCCTCGAGAAATGATCTTCTCCAATGTTCTAATTCACGACGGAGTCCCGTATTGGCTTGGCATGGGCAAGGAAATTCCTGATACTGGATTCAACTTCTCAGGAGACTGGTACCAGGGCAAGAAAGACAAGAATGGGAAGGAAATTCCTCCTTCTCATCCTAATGCACGTTACACCATCAGATTGCAAGACTTGGAAAACTGCGACCCTGAGCTCCACAACCCTGATGGTGTTATATTCAACGGAATTCTTTATGGTGGAAGAGACAGCGATACTAGCGTTCCTATCTTTCAATCACTTGACTGGGATCACGGTGTTTTTGTTGGCGCTTCAATAGAATCAGAAACGACTGCTGCTACGCTTGGAAAAGTGGGAGTAAGGAAATTACAACCAATGGCTAACTTAGATTTCATAGTAGTTCCCTTGGGCCATTATCTCAAGGCTCACTTCGAATTCAAGAACAAGCTCAGTAATTCTGATCAGATAAAGATCTTTTCGACAAACTACTTCTTAAAGGATGAAAACGGGAAATTCTATGACAATAAAGTCGACAAGAAGATCTGGCTAATTTGGGCTGAAGGCCGTGTTCATGGTGAATTTGATGCAATTGAAACACCCATCGGTTATATTCCGAAGTACGATGATCTTGCTACTTTGTTTCATGAGGTCTTTGGCAAGAATTATCCCCGGCAAAAATACGAGGCGGAATTTGCCATAAGAGTCGATAAGTGGCTTGAAAAGCTTGAAAGAGTCGAGAACATCTACCGACAAGAACAAGATATGCCGGAAGAATTCTTTAGGCAACTAGAACGGATCAGAGAAAGGCTAATCGATTCAAAAAATAAACATGGTCAATCCATCATTCCGCCTTCTGCTTTTGAATGATTGTAACTTCCGCTCCTTTTACCTCCTTCCTTTACTTTCATTTCTACATTTGTGTTGAATGGGTAAGACCTGCTTCTCGCCTTATTTCCAAAAATTACATTTAGGAGTTTCAAGTAGTACTTCGTGCAGTGAAGGAAAACGATTGGAAACTTAGCTATGTGTTTACCCTAGCGACAATAATTGTCTTATTACTTCTTCTCTCTATTATCAATCGAAGCACGGAGGCTTTGAATTTTCTACCGAGCGTTGCTTATCCGGTTTTCATTGGTTTGGTCTCAGGGTTTGTTTGTGGTTATTTATCCCCTTTTCAGTACAAAAAAGCCGCATTTGCTGCTGCTCTAACAATCATTGCCTTGGGAGCTATTCCACTGCTACTATTCATGCAAAAGTCGAACGAATCCCAAGCAAGTAACCTGGGAGATGTTTTTCTTGTTCTCATAATTCTTGTTGTGATGGTTTTACTCTTCATCCTTTCAGTCTTTCTCGCTGTTTTCTTAATAGTTGGTGCTGTCATTGGCTCAAACATTAAGAAACGAAAGCTTGGGAAGAGACGCTCCATGGGAAAGAAAAGAAGCGCTAAGCCTCAGAAATGACTTGTAGGTCCCCCTCATAATAGTCACGCTTGAACGCCCCATCTTATTTAACTACTCAATGTCGAGAATTCCGCTTTCTCTTCTTCGACTTGTTTTCCCTCTCTTTCGAAAATCTTAAATCATTCAAATAAGGGTCTCGATTAGGGATTTTAAAGAGGAGATACACATTGAGGAAATCCAAGGGCTACAACAATCGTACTAGACGCCTATTTCGCGTACATCCACGAAAGAAAGGGATAGGGTCCCTTCGCTACTTGCTCCTTGACTTCGAAGAGGGAGAAAAGGTCTCGATCATTATTAACCCCAGTGTTCATAAGGGACGCCCCCACCGTAGATTTCAAGGAAAAACGGGAACTGTTCTCAAGAAACAAGGAAATGCTTATGTTGTTCGAATAAAAGATGGGAACCAGTACAAGCAAATCGTCGCCTTGCCACAACACTTGCGAAAAAGCAATGAGTAGCAGATCATTTTGAAATTTCGAGGCGGGGCAAAACCATGGTTAAAAAAGTCTACGAATCCAAGAGAATTACTCTTCCAGAAGCACTCGCATACCTAAGGAAGCGTCTCGAACATGACGAGGAGGATGCTAGTTATTACCAGCGTATCGCACTTGAACACGCTCAGGAATTTTCGAAGCTTCCTGCAAAACAAGCAAGAATACTTGTGGAAAAGCTTATTGAAGACTTCAGACTGAGCGAGGTTTCTGCTATTTCTGTCGTTAATGTTCTACCCGACACCATCGATGAATTGCGAGCCGTTCTGGGGTCAGAGGGCCGCCCCATGACGACTGAAACCTTATACGAAATGCTCAATGCTATCAGCGAAGTCGTTACAATGGAAATTGACGAAGACGCAGACGACCTCTCATTCGAGACCGATATTTAATTCTTGGACTTGATCTTTCAAAAGACATTCAAGCATCAGGTTCTATTGGTGTGCCTCTGCAACTCCTCCGTATTTTGTTGGCAAGACAACTTCGTTGAAACGAAAGCCTAATTGACAAGGAAACGCTAAGTACTAGAAGGAGATACAGTTAAATCATATCTCTGTGAGAAAGGATTGGTGAGCTTAATTGAGTCGGCGAATTTCCCATTACGATCGCCCCCCTGGAAGAGGAAGGGGAGGTCATCGTGAAGGCCGAGAACATCACCGGGCACGGCGATTTGAAGAATACGCAATTATCTTAGATTACATTCCGGAAGGCGTTCATATTGGAAATAAGGAAAATATTGCTCAGGCAATAGGCGAAACATGGTTTACCTTACTTGAATTAATCCCTGTTCCGGGTACCACCCTAACGATTCTGGATCGAGTGGGAATCGGAAAGGAAACAAGGAAAGAAATTCAGCAAATTAGAGGCAGAATCGGTGTTGAAGAACTCACACATACTGCTTCCGAGCATTTGCGTGAAGCCATTCAGATTATTGTCTCAAAGAATGAGAGGCGGTTTGTTGAGTTCTTTAACAAAGCTCAGCCCATTACTACGAGGATGCACTCAATAGAGTTGATTCCAGGCATTGGTAAGAAAACGATGCAAAAAATTCTTGAAGAACGCTCCCACGTCCCCTTTACATCCTTTGAGGATCTGAGCGAGAGGGCTGGTATTCACGAACCAGAAAAACTCATTGTTGAACGAATCATTAAAGAACTTGAAGGAAACGAGAAATACCATTTGTTCACCCGCCCTAAGAGCAGGTAATAAGTCCCAGATGAAAATTAGTTCGAAGAAAAATGTCTCCTCCCTTGCCTTTTGACGAGAAAAATCCTGGTCATTTTGATCCTACCAATTTCTCTCCGAGTAAGTCTTTGGGACAACACTTTTTGAAAGATCCTAGAATCGCTCGTTTTCAAATTGAGGCTCTTGATCTCAGCACAAATGAGGAGGTAATAGAAATTGGTGGAGGATTTGGTATTCTCACAGAGATTCTTGCAGAAAAAGCCCAGCGCGTCTGGGTATACGAAAAAGACCCGGTGCTGGCTGAGTACTTGAGAAACAAGTTTGCTAACGTGAATCATGTTTCAATTATTGAAGAAGACGCCTTGAAGGCTGAATTTCCAAAATCTGCAAAAGCTTTTGCATCAAATATTCCATATTCAATCAGCACGCCACTAACTTTCAAAGTTGCTAAAGCAAAATTTGAGAAAGGAGTCATGCTTGTTCAGCATGAATTCGCCCAGAAGCTTTCAGCACTTCCCGGCTCAAAACTCTACCGAGCAAGTAGCATCGCTTTTCAAACCATATACGCGCCCAAAATTCTCCGGAAAGTTCCACGATCCTATTTTTCTCCCCCACCAAAAGTAGAGTCTGCTATCCTGTATTTTACCAAAAAACAAGATTCCCCTATCATTGCTCTCAATTCAAAAGAGATTGATAGATACTTTGTCTTTCTCAAAAGAATATTAACTGCTAGGAACCGTGTTGTGAAGTCTGCTCTAAAGCCAATAGTGCGTTCTGGTTCAAAAAAGGAGTTTTTGGCGGTTGTGCTCGAACCAACATTTTCCCGCCGGGTACGAGATTTAAGCATACATGAGTTCTATGATTTGTATTCAAAGATGTCTGATTTATTATCATTCTAAACGAGCACAACGAGTTAGGAGCTTGGATGGGGATTGCACGTCTTCCGTTTTTAGTCTTCAATTGTGCTAAGGTCTCCCGGATCTTCACCCAAGGCTTGAGCTTTCAAGACTCTACGCATTATCTTTCCAGATCTTGTTTTTGGCAAGCTGTCCACGAAATTGATTTTCTCAGGAACTGCAATCGGCCCCATTTCTTTTCTCACGTGAAGCTTGAGCTCTTTCTCTAACTCCGGGGATTCTTCAACCCCGTGCATCAAAATCACATAGGCATGGATTGCGTTTCCCTTAAGCTTGTGGGGCAACCCAATAACTGCCGCCTCGGCAACGTCCTTATGACTTACCAGCGCACTTTCCACTTCAGCAGTTCCCAAGCGATAACCTGATACTTTGAGAACATCGTCAATTCTCGCAATGATCCAGAAATAACCATCATTGTCTATTCGAGCCGAATCTCCCGTTTTGTACCACCCTTGTTCAGCGAAGTCAGACCAATAAATCTCTTTGAACCTCTCGTCGTCTCCCAAGATGGTTCTTGCCATGCCCGGCCATGGTTTTTTAATGACAAGAATGCCTTCCTCTCCCGCCTTGACTGATTCTCCCTTTTCGTTAACAACGTCAGCATCTATCCCGAATAAAGGGCGGGTAGCACTTCCGGGTTTTAACGGTGTGATTGGGAGAGGACTTATCATGAAACCCCCTGTTTCTGTTTGCCACCACGTATCCATGATTGGGAGTTTGCCCCCGCCAACAACGTTGTAGTACCATAACCAAGCTTCTGGATTTATCGGCTCGCCTACCGTTCCCAATAAGCGAAGACTGCTCAAATCATGCTGTTTTACCCAAGCATCTCCAAACCTCATGAAGCCACGGATCGCTGTTGGCGATGTGTACAAAATATTAACCTGGTATTTTTCAATCATTTCCCAAACCCGGTCCGGCTGGGGATACGTTGGTGCCCCTTCATACAACATTGTGGTTGCTCCGTTAATCAGAGGAGCGTAAACAATGAATGAATGTCCTGTGATCCAACCAGGATCTGCAAGACACCACCAGCGGTCCTCTGGTTTAATGTCAAAAACCGCATAATGAACAAACGATGTGTATACCTGATACCCTCCATGAGTGTGCTTAACCCCCTTGGGTTTTCCTGTCGTTCCAGAAGTGTAGAGAATGAAGAGCATGTCCTCAGCATCCATGATTTCCGTTTCACATTTATTGTGCACAAAATCCTCTTGTTCCAAATCATGATACCAGAAATCTCTTTCGTCCACCATTTCTACATCATGGCCTGTGCGCTTTACAACAATCATTTCTTCGAGAAGAGGCGTGATCTCTGCGGCCTCATTAGCGATTTTCTTCAAGTCAACAATTTTGCCCCTTCTCCAGCCTCCATCAGCAGTTATGAGTAACTTTGACTGGGCATCATTAATTCTGTCTGCAAGCGCTTTGGCGCTAAAACCCGCGTAGACAACACTATGAGCTACCCCGATTTTAGCACATGCTAGCATGGCGAAAATCAGTTCAGGGATTTGAGGCATGTAAATCGTTACAATATCTCCTTTTCTTACCCCCATGGATTTGATCATGTTGGCCATTTTGGTAACTTCTCTATTTACTGCGTGATATGAAAAGACCCTTGTGTCTCCGGGTTCTCCCTCCCAAATATATGCCAGCTTATTCCGTGTCGCCGTAGTCAAATGTCGATCTATTGCGTTATAGACAATGTTTGTCTTAGCCCCTACGAACCACTTGTAAAACGGTGGATTGGAGTCATCTAATACCTTGTCCCATTTGCGGTGCCAATCAACTCTTTCAGCGACTTCAGCCCAGAAACTTTCTAAGTCCTCTATTGATCGTTTGTATGTCTCGTCATACTCCTTAATATTTGCGTTCGCAATCACTTCTTCGCTTGGATAATAGATTTCCTTGTCACCCATATATGAGCCTCCTAATATCGTAACCTAAGCTTCAAATTTAATAAGAATTTCGAACACCTTCTCCGAAAGTCGAAATAAATCGAGAAAAAAATAGCCCTCTCCAGGCCATGAGGTAAAAATAATCTCAAACCGTTTTTCGTATTCATAATTGTCTTCACACGATATTTTGAGGGGAATCTGAATCATGAAAACAAGAAAAACAAAGCCAGTGATAAAAATCACGCAAGACTGATAATACGTTTAAACGTAGATGTTTTTCTGGAAAAACACTAATAGGACCGAGAATATTGAATAATTGATGTCCGTAGTCATAAGAAAAGATCAGAATCGGACTGAAACTAATACCCTTGATGGAGCAAGCAAGGGAGAAACAGTTGTGACAATTAGCATGGTAGTTACGAGTAATTATGAACAAGAATATACCGACATTTTCGCTGACGACGAGCCCTTAACCCCTGAACAGGAAGCAAAAATTGTGAAAGCATTGAAAGACCTTGAAGATGGTAGCCTTGAGGATTACGAGCCACTATAGTTAATCCTGCATCGGTTGGTACCACATGAGCGAAGAAGAGCCTTATTCTGTGATGGTCGAGAAATCCGCTAAAAGATACTTGGAGCATTTGCCAAAAGAAATGCAACAAGCGATCCACCAAAGAATGAAAGAACTAACGAGGCCCTTTTCTGTTCCGAACTTGCGCAAAATAAGAAAATATGATAAAACTTATCGAACTAGAGTAGGCGATTACAGAATAATATTCGTGGTCGATAAAAAAAAAGAATTGTTCTTGTGACTGTCATAGATCATAGGAAGAAAGCATATCGTAATTATTAGGTGATGAAATGGCTGAAGAGGTTAAGGGTGGAAATGTCCCTTTCAAAGACATCGAATTCAGAGTATCGTCTGAACCTTGGAATGTTTATCAGTTAGAGGACGGCACTGTGCTCAAGCAGAAATATATCTTAACTCGTGTCTTGATTCAAGAGCACGGGGACAATATTGAATTTCGTTTGGCAAAACAAATGATCACTGTAGCAACAAAAGTAAGAGAACATCTGTGTGGACCACCTACCGATCCACTTCCGCCAAAAGAAGATTGGGGAAAATATGTTTCTGAAGAAAATGTTTCATTCACAACTAAAGAGGAAGAGTGGAACCAATATGTGTTAGAAAACGGATTCACGCTCCGAATCAAGAGCACCTTAAATATCGTGTCTCGTACTTCTCTTAGAAATGCAGACTGGGAGCCCATTTATATTGCTCACTCCAGTGAGCAAGTGCTGATTTTGCCCCCTGCAGGATTCCGCAAGAAAAAATAATCGTGATCTATATTCTAAAGTTTCTTCCTTTTTATTCTTGCAGATGGAGGGGGAGAGAAAGGCTGACTTTGAGACAAGGGGAGAGTCCTACGGTCTAAATTATTAATATTCTAACTTAAATTATTTGAACTGACGCGTTTCACGCGTTTCTTAACAATTTTTTGGATTTCGGGGGGGTATTCGGAAAGATGAATACAAGCGTGAAGAACAGTAGCAACATGAAAGGATAAGTTATTGCTTTGCTGAAATTAATCATGCGCTCGAAAGCGTCAGTCTCGAGAATTCAAAAGAATCGATATGTATAGAGCGCTTCGCACAAATCATTAGATAAATGAATGAAGTCGGCATTGCTTCATCAATGTTCTAAGATTGATTGATTTTGGTTTTCTTCCTTTGATAATGTGCGCTTAGCCGTTACAAGTGGTTTTAATAGGGCCACAAACGGTACCTTTTGAGGAGAAAATGAAGACAGAAATCGTGAAAGTGCGATTAACTCCTAAAGAATACAAGAAATGGAAAGCGTTTGCCGCTGAAAGGGGAGAAACGCTTGCTTCCACTGTTAGAACAGCAATGCGTTTGTTAATGTCAGGAATGTTGTCAGAGGGAAAAACAGTTGATTTGTTTCCTGTGCTTGCAAAACTTGAAGAGCTTGAAACAAAGCTTGATGCACAAGAAACAATGTTCGAGCAACTCATAGACAGTACAGTTGTTGAGAGGTTCTCAGAAAAAGCGTTGGAAGTCAAACAAATAATTGATCTTTTAAAGAGCGAGAAACCAATTTCATACTCGCAGTTTAAGAAGCAGTTGAGGGGGCAAGGTCTCAAATACTTGGACGAGTTTTCCGGGTCACTCGACATGGCAATCATTGAAATAGCAAAGTCAATACAATTGAGGCGCAAAGGAGACAAGCTTATTTGGCCGTCAAAATCAAATCGATAATCATGCGAAAACGCGTGCCTGTCGCAGCATTTTTCAATTAACAAACTAAAACCTCCGTAATATCCGTGAGTGAACCTCTGCAGCATCAACACGCCCATAATTCGCTGTCGTTGATATGCTGGCATGACCCATCATCATTTGAATGTCGTACTCGTTCACGCCGCGCCGCCGCATCTCGGCAGCAAAAGTATGTCTAAGAACGTGTGGAGTGAGCCCTACAATTCCAGTCTGTTTTGACCAGCGTTTCACCCAGTGTTGAATAGTTCTTTTCGAGACTCCGTGTCCTCTTTCAGTTATGAGCAAGTGATCTGTTTTTGGATCCAAAATGCCACGGTATTCAAGATAACTAATTAATGCCTGTTTGAGTATTGGAAGAATTACTACTTCCCGTTCTTTTTTTCCTTTCCCGGCACCCTTACCGCGTGCAATCAGGAAAGGATCTCTTCCTTCAGGGTTTAGGTACACATCCGAGACACGTAGTTCAATCATTTCTTCCACCCTAAGACCCCCGTATATTCCCAACATAAATACGAGTGTTTTAACCGGGTCTCCGAGTTTCTTAATATATTCTTCGAGCACGTGAAGCTGTTTTCTTGACAAAGCCTTCCTACGATTCACGGTTTGCGGCTTGTATTTTCTCGATAATTCTTTGATGTCTTCGTATTCATCAGGAGTTATGAGTTTCAACTTCCTCCAAGTAAACTTGGCAAGTAGTGAAAGAACGTTCCAATGCAAGTGAAGGGATTTCTGGGATAGTCTCGTAAATCCTCGCTTGCCCTCTCTTCTCGTCTCAAGATAATCAATCACGATTTCACGTCGGATTATCTCTCCAGAATGAACCAGCTCAACAAACTCAGCATACGCTTTCAAAATGCTGCGAAACGCACGAAGCGTTGCTTCACTATCAGAAGCATGGTATTCTAAGAATTTTTCAATCACTTCACTTAGCTCCATTCCTCAAACCCCTCACTCTTGCCTGCAAGTATTCCAGTTCACGATTCATTTGCTCGAAAGCCAAGACGAGTTGTTGGATCTGTTTCTCGAAATTGCTTACTTTTTCCTCAAGCTCTGCAATCGATGAAAGAATCAAGTTCTGGGTAGCACGTGCTACACTACTTCTCTGCATCATTCACCACCTCTTCCTCAGATGTCCTGAAAACAACGTCAAACGATTTGCTGCACTGATCACTTCTGCACACATACGTACTTATGTCAAGTAATACTGCATCGAAGCCGTCCATCTTTTCCGCTTGCACCTCATGCCCACACTGCGGGCATTT
>JALTMP010000153.1:4065-5606 GCA_027001645.1 Candidatus Heimdallarchaeota archaeon | reverse complement strand
TCCTTCAGAACCGCCCGAAGACTTTCCGGTTTGGCCCTTATGGTATATTGCATTTGGTTTTCATTATACAAGGCTCGTTGCTCCCTTGTTTTTCCTTGGGCTAATACTAAACATTCTTCTTCCTTTCTCGACCATCATTAATTTCTTGGGCGTTTGAGTACTATTTCATTAGATCGGATCTCTGGAGAAATCTTCTTTTTCCTAATCCATTCTTTTGTTGAGGAGTCAATTCAATCAGTCTCGTCACATTGAGTAACATTGAAATGGTGTTTTGTTTCATCACACATGATGTCATCAGTTAGATTAGCTGCAAGTGCACAACCTGTCTGGAACCATCCTCGTACGATCACCGTCATTGCGCTACAGCTTCTTTACGGATTCTTGGCCCAGATTCCCATGATTTATTATATTCGTGAGTTTCATGAATTAACTACTAAAGAAGCGGGCTACTTTTTAGTTGGATACTCCTTGTCAACAGCAGTAATGCTGTTGTTAGCCCAAGTCTTGTTTTTTGAATACTTTTGGATGAAGGAACGGATACGAAAGCACCGCGATCCCGTGTTACTTGGAGCCAAAGCTAGCCTATTTGTTATTACTGTCTATTACTTCCTCCTTTACTTCTTAGGACTGTTTCTTATTCCGAAGATTAGTTTGTATGAGGAGAGAAGACTACAAACAATCAACGAAGTAATGCTTATGACTATTCTGTCGATTGTGACGATCTATTTCGTCGCTTTTGGTTTACTTGAACATCGCAAAGGCATCATGCAAAGAGTGCTTGGAGATCGCCTTTCTCGATTTAGACGTAGATAATAACTTCTCAAGGACAGCCAGCGCATTTAAGAAAAATCAAAACCATCCCCCATCCAATTTTCTTGCTTAAAATATATACCTCGGAAAAAATACAAACCTCCTAACCAATGCAAAAGAGTAGAGAAAAAAGGTTTGAAAGGCAACTAAATTCCCCGGGACAAGAGTAATTGTAGCGAATTCACGACGAATAGTCCGTTCTCACCGATTCCTACTAAGACTTAAATCAGGTCATCCATGTCTTATTCCACATAGCAAGGCAATAAGAATAGATAAATCGCTGATCAATAAAGCCGCCTCGAGGAATACAGGGAGGTTAATCGAAGCAGTCCAGTTGGTAAGAGGAGTGTTAGTAAACGGGCTGGTACCCACCAAGTATGCCATTTTTACTGAGCACGAATTGCCATAGCTGAATTGAACGTGCTCTGAAAGCCCCTGCGCAAGACAAGAGATAGTACTTCCACATTCGGTAAAACCGCTCATCATATCGATGACTGAGGTTATTCCAAGAATTGTCAAAATTCCTAAACCAGCTCATGAGAGTCTTGTCATAATCTGCCCCGAAATTGTGCAAGTCTTCAACAACGAATAGATTCTCGAAGGACTCCGTCAATTGCTTAAGTGACGGCAACATGCCATTGGGGAAAATATACTTGTTGATCCATGGATCAAAGCTCGTATCTGAAGTGTTGCGGCCAATCGTATGAAGGAGAAACAAGCCATCCTCATTG
>JALTMP010000153.1:0-4055 GCA_027001645.1 Candidatus Heimdallarchaeota archaeon | reverse complement strand
TAGTCTTGTAGTCTGACTTCGATGTCTAAGTCTTTGGTGTATGTTTTCGAGTATTCGACTTGTTCCTTAGAAACCGTTATTCCAACACACGAGACCCCATAGTTTTCAGCGGCATATTTGATGAAACTACCCCATCCACAGCCAATATCTAGCACGCGCATGCCGGGTTCCAATTTGATTTTCTCGCAGATGAGGCGAAGCTTTGCTTCTTGGGCTTCATCTAATGTTTTGGCATCTTTCCAGTATCCGCAACTATAAGCCATTCTCTTGTCAAGCATGCTCTGAAATAATTCGTTTCCTAGGTCATAATGGCGTTCACCAACCTGAAATGCCCTTCTCTTGGATTGCGGGTTTGTAATCTTGGCCCAAATTACTCCCAAGGCGAGCCTCCAATTCACCTTGATTTTTTTGTCCAGCTTAGCTCTCATAACTCTGAAGATGAATTCGTCGAGTTGTTCGCAGTCCCACCATCCGTCCATGTATGACTCTCCGAGACCAAGTGAGCCTTCCTTGAAAACTCGATGGAAAACTCTTGAATCGTGCACTTGGATATCCCATGGATTTTCTCCGTTAATAGTGACTCCAGCTTTCTGGAGAATTTTATCCGCCATTTGATAGTAACGATCTCTTTTTGGTTCTTCTTGTAATGAAGATTGGGGGGAATCCATTTCATCAGCTAGCACTACTTTTTTCATATTGTTGTAGAAGATGGTGAAGTACTTAATTAATATTTCAGTATCAGATATAACACAAACAGACATAAAAATGGCCAAAATATCTCAAAAGTAATTCATCTCAAGATCTGGAAGTTCTCAACAACCACTTAAGGTCATTTCATAAGCATGTCTTAGTGAAAGAGGGGATTTGAGCCTCTGCCACAAATCGGCAACGGATTTCGAGTTCGCCTTACTAATGGGTTAAGAAACCTCGCTAGAGATGATGAGTAATTGATATGTCCGTTTTCCTGTCAATAGGATCTCCTATGTTCTTTTGATGACCATGATTATTCTTTGAACCAGACAATATCCTTATTGATACAAGTGTTAAGAGAGCTATCGATCAATAAAAGAGTAGTGCAGAAAACTCTGGGAGGAGAAGGAAAGAGAAAACGGTTATGTTGCTTCTAGTCGCATCGTTTCTTCCTCACAATTAACAAGCCGATGGTGCCAAAGCCGGTCATGAACCATGCAAACGAGAACGGTAATTGTAATTCATTAGAAGGGCTTGTGTTTGTATTACTACCATTACTTGGAGGAGTGTCGATAGGTTCTGAGAGCGACTGGTTGCTCTGCGGTTCGGGTTCAGAGGATGTTGTCGGGTTTGAATTGGTTGTTGTTGGGAGTGGTGTCGAAGTGCTTGGCGTGGTTGTGGTTGAAGGTGGCATGGTTGAAGTGCTTGATATTGTTGTTGTGGTCGTTTGCGTTTTTTCTGTGAAGTAGATTTCCCACCAAGGGGTTTGGGCACTGCGTAGTAAGTCAAAGTTGATCCCGTTCCATCCATCTGCGTAAATCCACAGCTCTGCTTTACTCACTAGTGGTATGGTGGGTTGGTATTGGTACAAGTACTGCTGAAGGGTCGAAGCTGCAGACATACGTGCTTCATAAGTTACTGCTTGCGTGTAATTTTTTACTAGTGCATCGTAGCTGTTATCCCAATAATTGTAAAAATTGAAGCCCACTGGGAAGAAACTATAGGTTTCGAACAGACTGCTTGGATCCCATTCAGGACCCCACGCGTAGCCAATAAATAGGATATCATATCCGCTATCCGAATACAGCGGAACAGGTGTGTGATAGCCATCGGAAAGGTCATAGTCAGCTGTGCTTAAGCCGTATCCGAAAGACCTAGGAATAATAGTACTCCAGTCTAGAATTTCTAGGCTAGTGATGTTGAACCCGATGCTTTGAAGTTCGGTTTGAATCCATGTAGCCCATTGAATTCTGTCAGGATTTGTATTGGGGCACAATAGCGTCATTGACCAATCAGAAAACATGGTTCCAAGTGATCCCACGTAAACCTTGCTAGTGTCACTTGCATCAGTAGTTAGATTATTCCATCCCGCAAGGTTAAAAGCTTGAATAATTTTCGTCATTGATGTGTTGAGTGAGTACTCTCGAGGAGTGATATTTGGATCAAAACCAAGACTTCCCGGGGGTGTGGTTGTTGCTAGTGAAGAGCCCATACCATTGAATAGTTGACTAACAATTCGCGATCTTGGCATAGCATAACTCATTGCTTCTCGAATAAGGCGAGCTGCTTCAACACGAGTGGCTTCGTCCATCGAGCCATTGGAAAGATTATACCAAAAAGAGTGCACTGTGAAATTCGCACCATTTGTTGTGGAAAAGTTTCTGTTTAGATAAGCATCAAGCTGAGCGGTCTGGCCCCAGACGGGATGAATCTGGTTGAGAGCCATTTCTTGGGTTCCTCCAGATTCAACAATTGAATAATTGGCCCCACTAATACCAGCTATGTCACCAAGCAAAGGAATGAATTGAGCATCAATTATGCTTACATTTCCATTCTGAAGATCGTTTATTGCAGCAGTCTTGTCAGCGTATTTCTTGAAAACAATTCGATCGACTTGTGGATCAGGCATATTAGTAGTATACCAGTAAGAATTTTTTACAACTGAGAGAATGCCTGCGCTAGTATCAACGCTTTCAAGATAAAAAGGACCTGCACCAACCATGAACGTCCAATAATCTGCGCCAAAATCATAGTTACCAGCGGAGACGGCTGGTTCATAGATGATCTTGGGAACGATTGCGAAGGACAGTGCTGACAAATAGAATCCAGTTCGAATCTTGAAATCGAAACGAATGGTGTATTCGTCGAGAATGACGATGCTTTCGTTACTTTCAAAATATTGAGTCATGAACCCATAAGCGCGGGAATTGGCAAGGGGGGACATCATTATTTGAGTGGTGAATTTGACATCAGAAGCATTCAAAGGATATCCATTTGAAAACATTAATCCTGTCTTCAACGTAACAGTTACGCGCATTTGCGTGGTATTGCTTATGAAATTGGTTCCATTTAGCTCAACAATGGGATACGAACTGGCTAGCACGGGTGATAGACGGTTATTGGTCGATGTTGTCCTAGCGAACATCCCAATGAGTATCGAACTCATCCATTGGGCATCAACGTATGTTAAAGAAGTGAAAGGATTAAAATCTATAAAGTCGTAAGGCGTGGCAAATACTAGCTGAATTTCTTGTGCTTGAGTCGTGCCCGGATTTTGACTAAATACGCTTAACATAAGGAACGCAAGAAGCGTTACTGTTAATGAGATGGCTTTTTTCAAATACATCCCTCTTTTGTTAAACGCACAGGAATTCTGCTTTTTCATATAAAAGAGTTTACAGAATCTGCTTAGGATGTCTTCTGCTACAATATGTGGACTACCCAGCATTACTTCTGCGTTTTAATTCTTGACTGTGCCGAATCTCACGTCAAAACCCGACCTTGATTTTGTCCAGTAAGTTTGTTCTTGTTGCAAGAGGCCTTACATCTTTAATTTGTTTGAAGTCCCTAGTTCGTTCGAATCATGAAAAGATAAGGAGAAAGAAAAGCTGTTTTTCTTTCTTGCTGAGAGAAATACTATCAGCTGAGTCCAGAGAGGAACCATGGAAAAATTACGCCAAACGTATAACGTAGTGGTGCGGGGGATGGGATTCGAACCCATGAACTCCTATGAGAGCGGATTTCTCCTCGGATTCTCGGCGCAGCACGAGCGACACAACGCCCGTGGATCTTGAGTCCGCCGCCGTTGGCCACTTGGCTACCCCCGCGGCTCAGCTTTCACTAGGAGGTGTTGATTACTTCTTTTTCTCTTTTTCTATCAAAGACCGCGGACTTATTCGTCTATCAGGGAAGTTTGTGCAATTTTGACATGCTTGAGAAGTAAGTTGCAGTTGTTTGCACGTTTCCAATAGCTAATAATTAGAGCTTGCGTAATGGTTTTGAGAAACATGTCGCGAGATGCAACGGAAGCGTTTCAAGCAGCCGGTCCCATGATGATGGGCGTATTGATCATCGGTCTTGCCTTG
>JALTMP010000152.1 GCA_027001645.1 Candidatus Heimdallarchaeota archaeon | reverse complement strand
TCTAATATCGCCTCAAGGTTTTTCCTCACTTTTCCCCCCGGCTTGACGACAACATCTAGAACGGAAGGGTCTGACTGGAACTGCTCACCAAGCTCAGAGCAAGTGTACACTCCCCTTAAATGAAGAGCTGATCGTTTCTGGACCGAGACATAGTATAGTCGTGTTAATTCGTCAAGTTCTTGAGCAATTTGCTTCTTTGCCCCCCTCCAAGGAGAATCATGCTTATTTTTCATGTTCGGAAACAATTCTGGATGAGTACCTGGAACAAGTTCGTTGCCTTTTTTTCGTACAAATCGAATCCAGTTCGTAGCACGTTTTACCATCTCTTGAATTTCTGAATTGATTTTGGCAATGCTTATCTCTCCTGACCCGAGAGGGAATGCAGATGGAGAACGGAGAATGAAGAACCCCCAGGGAGGAGTATGAGTAAAGCGTGCGAGGGCCTCAATATACACGTTCAGCTGAGCAAGTCGGACTTTTTGTAGGTGTGAGAAAGAAGCTGATTCCGATTGGAACTTGATCTCACCCACAATGTAGCCGTCAAACTCTTCTTGTAAGTGCTCCCTTGCGTATTCTGGAAATGCCTCTCGAAACCAGTCTGTTGAAACCAAGAGATCTGCAATTCCCCATCTTTTTGTGTTAGCGTCAATTAAGGCCGCTTGTGCTAATACTGGTACTCTTTTTTCTAATAACTCTCGGGTTTTCTGACTCTGTTGTTTTGCTTCTTGAACCGTAATCGCACGGGAAACCAATGGCTGAACGTCAAGTTCTTCATAGATATAGCGCTCAAACGTTATTCCTTTTTCTTGAATAAAGCTATCAAAATCATACGCCGCCCCAATCTCATCTTTCTCATATCCCGCCGCTTCACCATACATGTTTAGCCAATCTAAAAGGGGGTCCATCAAGACATAGTGTCGGAGTTCTGTTGCTGCTACCCAGTCAGTTGGTTCCACAGTCAGTACAAGGTAAGTTGTCCTAATAAGTATGGCTTGTTCTTACGGGCCAAAACAAAAGGTAGTTAACACAATACTGGCCCTTGAGGGCACGATCACCAAAATAAGGTTCGAAACAAAACTCGAAGACAGTAGAACCCACTAGTAATTGCCAGGTTTTTGCCATAGGGGGCAAAACTTTCTTGCCCTCATTCCCGTTCTCTGCAACATAAACGCTGACGTCGCTAGTAACGCAAGAAATGCCGTTCCTCTAGATATTACATGATCTCTTTTATAGAAACTCAACACCGCAACCGCAATATCTATTTCCTTGGTCACAATAACTAAGCCAACCGCCTCTAAAACGCTAATTTCTCTGGAACGAATAATGACCATTGCATCACTCATAATTGGGAGATCATATTACTTATCATGTGGGCTTCATTTAGCTGTTGCTACTATTCTCTTAGTCCGCGTGAATCGTGTTTAAAAATAAAAGTAAAAAGAAGAACAAGGGGGATTTCTCTAGTCATCCCCCCTGACTGACTTCTAACTCAGCCTTCGACGAATGGGAATAAATTGATGGTCTCGCCGCCCGCAAAAATATACAACGCATAAGCGATTGAAGCCAACGCAATAGTTACGTTTACAATCCTAACAACTCTGTCTCTACCGAGCCTCAACAGTGGGTAATTCAAGAAGACACCATAGCCAACCATGCCGATTACAACGCCAATGGTGAAGATTAACACTCCAATAAGGATCCAGAAAAAGTCCCTAAACCCAAGAGTCAGCGTGAGCAACAATAGCAACTCGTCATTGGAGGCAAGGCCGTGGACAACGCCGATCAAGGACATGGTTGAGTGCTCTTTCCCATAACTAATGACTTGAATGTGTCCGTGTTCAAAATCCTCTACTACGGGCGTTTCCTCGCTGACGTCTTGTTCGTGGTGGTGAACAGTCCCATCTTCGTGTTTATGTCCGTGCGAATGCTTCCCGAAACGGATCACATCAAACTCCCAAAGAAGTGTGAACACTCCAATAATAATCAACATGATTGCGACAATTATTTCAAAATTCGAAAGAAGAGGTTTCAAAAACACTTCTTTAAAGGAATATAGGATAAATGTGATAATGCTCGCTGTCAACATGTGCCCCATCGCCCAAGCCGTCGAAAGAGTACTTGTTCTTTTAATAGATCCCGACCTTGTAAGGATCGACGAAATCGCTACTACATGATCCGCGTCTAAACTATGTTTGATACCAAGGGCAATTGCCAAGATCATTAGCGGAATGGTAAGTTCTACGCCCATAACTACTCGTCAACACTCCAAGGAAACAAAACATAAGTATTACTATCTAGCTAAAAAAATCATACCATGTCCTTTTGACTCTACTACAAAAAAACACAGGGTTTACACGAAAAAGAACCCGTACCCCGTGTTTCTCCCCTGAGATTTTGCTTTTCTCAGCTCTCCACATGCTTGCTTGTTGCTCTTCAGCACCAATGGCTTTTTCGTCGGGATTTGCACCCTACGTGCCCCTCGCTTGTCCTAAGAAGGACTACATTTATTTTTATCCGTGTGTTCTCACTCACTTATGAAAACCCCCGTCTTGCTACTTCTGGGCTTGGTGGGCGTTCTTGCAATGGACGTTCTTCTAAAATCACTCGATGCCATTCGAGTTGTGGTTTTTTCTGCCTTTCTCCTCCTCGCTACATTGCATGTCTTCAAGAAACTATCCTTTAAAGAATCTTCTTCAACGGATGCCATAATCCTCTCTCGTGAACTGCACACCGCGACAACGTCTAAAATTCGTAGCGGAGCAACCAAGATCACTCCCATAAAAGTGAGTGTTTCTCCCGAAGAACTAGAATTTCCCTCGCAAACCCCATTCAAACAAGATTCCTCACCCAATTCGCTTCCTGACCTTCCGCGAAGCATGCCAACAACCCGACAGATTCTCTTCTACATGTTTACCCCTGACCTCTACGACTGGATACTGTTTCTCGCAGCATTCCCCCTCACATATTATCTTGTGCTCATCCCCCTACACGCCCCCGTCAATCACCCCTCGTTCTTGTCATTCCTTGGAGTCATGATGCTTGCGCTTTACGCGAGTCGTTGGGGTTATACAAGTGTTTTCTCCTTTCTGCGAGAGCTCGAGAACGAGATGCGTTATTTTGAAGAAAATATCGAGGCAAAACAGATCGTGAACTTCAAAGCCATAGGGATCCTCGTTAGCATTGCTTTTATCGCCTTAGGAATCCAGCTGTCAAACCTCCCACCAAGCATTCGTTCCTAACGATAAAATTCCTCTCCTAAATATTCTCTCACAATAATTGCTTATTTTTTCCCTACTTTACCCCTACTAATTGACAACCAAAAACGTGCTACTTTCTTTTTCATTCCTATAATGAACGTCTCTACATCTGGTTTTACCAAAAATTCTCACTCACAATGAATGCTTAGTTTTTAATATCCTTACTGAGGGAGTAAATAATGCTCAACATTTTCTCATACATGGAGGAACCATTGTGAAATTCAAAACAACTTATGCAAAAATCGTATTGGTTCTTGCGGTTTTAGCGTTTTCTTCAATTATTGGAGCGAATACGACTCCGATAGACAATATTGCTAACACGTATTCTCAACCATTGCCGGACATGACGTCGCCAGCAACGTTTGAGCCAGCCAATACGCAAGAAACGCCAATAACAAGAATCACCAACGAAGTATTTTCAAATGCACCTTTCAAGTCATCGCTAAAAACGTATCAAGATGCAGCCTATAATGCCGCGAAACTCTCGCCAGAGCTAAAAGAAAAACTCGCCACTACTCCTGCCTATCTGTGGGGACGCACGACTCAGCAAGTAATTATCTCATTTGAGGACCAAACCTCTCTCGAGCAGTTTTCTCCCGATTCCGGCCGAGTTCAAAAACTTAAAGCTATTAATATGGCCATCGCCGAAGCAACACTCGAAACAGTTGCACAAATTACGCACTCAACTGGTGTAAAGCGAGTTTACCTCGATCAATATGCCTTGTTTATTGACGCAGATTGGGAATCTCGGGCTGACAATCCATTTGAAGTCGCCACGTTCCCCTCGGAAGCCCGCATCGGTGCAAGAGATCTGCTCTCGATGGGTTACAACGGCTCTGGCGTAACTATTGCGATTGTTGACACTGGTATTGACAAGAATCACCCTGACCTAGACGATCTTGACAATGATCCTGCAACCAATGACCCCAAAGTAATCAAAGAAGCCTCCTTCGTAGACTTTGACAACGATGGCATTAACGACACTTCCCCCATGGATCAACACGGCCATGGAACACATGTCGCCGGCATTGCTGCAGGAAACGGCTTGCTCAAAGGCGTCGCGCCACAGGCATGGCTAATGAATGCCCGTGTCCTCGACGCATACGGTGGAGGCCAGTTTAGCTGGATCATGAATGGCGTTAACTGGGCGGCATCAAACGGCGCAGACATCATCTCCATGAGCCTTGGTGGCTTTCCCGGATCAATCGAGCCCCTCTTAAATGACGCAGTAAACGCCGCATGGGAAAATGGAATCATGGTCGTAATCGCTGCTGGCAACTCGGGTCCCTTGGAAGGAACGGTCAGCAGCCCCGGTCTCGCCTCTCGAGCAATCACCGTCGGTGCTTCCGATCTCTACGATGCGGTAACTGGTTTTTCAAGCAGAGGCCCCTCCCCTAACGGCATCATTGACCCTGACATCATTGCTCCCGGAGCAGATATCCTCTCAACAGTTCCCTCTGGGCAGTACCAAGTCTACAGCGGAACATCCATGGCAACTCCTGCAGTCGCGGGAGGCCTAGCTCTACTCATGCAGGCAAAGCCCACAACAAGTATTGACCTGATTCGTGCTTCCATTCTTGCAACTGCAAAAGACACTGGTCTCCATCCGTTCAGTCAAGGAGCTGGGTTATTAGATTTAAAAGGTGCTCTCGATTATCTGCAAGCACCAAGCGTTTACGCATATCCTGGGTTCACCGCTGATCAGCCCTTGCTCCTGAGCCCGGGTGAAACGTTTTCCTACCAATTTGACATTTTCCTCAACGATTCTTTCACTTCTTTCAGCGCTAGCCCCTCCGCGAGTCTGGCTTCAAGCGTCAGTGTAACGCTCGTTGACTCTGTGGCACCCGGATGGGTTCGAGCAACCATCAGCATTACTATGCCAAGCACAGACCTCAGCGGCACCATAGACTTGAAGAACGATACAACCATTCTTTATCAAGCCCCCCTTGTGTTAAAAGCAGATACCGAGGAAAATGATGCCGGATCATCAACTGATGCTGGCGAAACCTTTTCAGGAGCACTAGCCCTAACTGTTGGAACCACGCTCAATGGATATGTTGCCTCTCGAGACTCTGATTTCTACTCCTTTGCTGTAACTAAAGATAATCGCTACAATCTGTCCCTAACCGGCTTATTTAGAGACGCTGATATCTTTGTCTTTGATGAAAATGGAACCATCATTACGATCGGGTCGAATTGGGGTAACGATCCGGAACTCCTCGGATTTACTGCCAAAAGTTCCGGAAACTACTACATCCGAGTTTTAGGATATGACGAAACCCCTTACACCCTCCTCGTAACTGATCTCGGAGCTGGCGGAAGCTCTGCATCCAAAGTCATATTCAGCTCA
>JALTMP010000151.1 GCA_027001645.1 Candidatus Heimdallarchaeota archaeon | reverse complement strand
ACGAGGTATTCCATCCAGCCAATATTGTAAGCCATTGAAGCCATAAAACCACGCTTTCCGCTTCTTTAGATAAACGATTTTGAGTGAAAAACAACGAGATAAAAAGGGTTATGATATTAAAGCACTCTCTTTTTTCCCTTCACAAGTTCACAATTATTCAAAAGGATGAGGAATCGAAAGCCCCCTATCATTCGGAGCAGTATCGTAACAGTCTTAATATCGACTCAAAGAAGAAGAAATGTAAGAAGAGATAAGGTGTAAGACATGGCGCGAATGCACTCACGGAAAAAAGGCCGATCAAGCTCTACACGTCCCCATCGCACAGAAGTTCCAGAATGGATTCCATTAACTCCAGAACAGATCGAAGAAATTGTAGTAAGACTATTCAGAGAAGGGCAGCCCACTACACAAATTGGCATCATTCTGCGAGATCAGTACGGAGTCCCAAGTGTCAAGTTAGTTACCGGAAAGAAAATATACAAAATTCTCGAAGAACATGGCCTCACCCCAAGATATCCCGAGGATTTCATCAATCTAGTTCGAAAGTCACTAAGAATGCGAAACCACCTTGTTGATAATCCCAAAGACGTACATAATAAAACCAGTCTAAGAAAAATCGAGTCAAAAATCCACAGACTTTCAAAATATTACAAACGCATTGGAAAGCTTCCCCAAGATTGGAGATATTCCCCAGATCGTGCAGCAATTATGTTGCGTTAGAAGCCTCGAAGCCTACTTCATTTTTTGCCTTCCTTCTTCTCTCCAACAGAGGGTGAATGTTTTCAACTCTCTAGGCCTTTTGAAATAATTTTGAGAATCCTAAGGGGTTCGGGGAATTTTGAAATTAAAGCGCTTTTGAAAACTAAGTGTTTTGCAATTTGCAACTCTTCGCCTACGCATTGAAGACCGATTGTTCCATAAGGTGTTTCTACTTTAGTTGGAGGTGCGAGCTTTGTAAGTATGGCTCTTATTTCTTCGACGTTCGACGAGTGTTTGGTTGCGGCGGTTATCAAACCCCCTCTCGAGGCTTCTGTGATGATTAAGACAGGAATGCCAAGGATGTCGTGCAATTTAAACGGGTCAACGAAATTGAGCCCTGCGATAGTTATTCCTTTCAAAAGAATATAGTTAGCGGGGAAACGGTGAGCTTCAATGGTTTCGATAATTTTCTCCGTAGCGTCGGAGCCATCTGATTGAAATTGACAGCTGGCAAACCCAACAACCAGAGAAGGATATTGTAGAAGCAGGAAATAGCCAGGAATGGATACCTTTTCAGGATACCATTTTCCAGAACGAATGGCCAGCAATCGAGGTGCTTTTTTCACGCATACTCTTACTGAAAAATTGATATTAACGATTGCTTAAGTCGAGAAAAGCCAACAGATAAAAATCAAAAGGCAGTCATAGCGATCTTGACTCACCGAAATCTAAATATTCTCATGAGATGGTGTTGATTTAGACTCAAAGAGGGAATAGTATGGCGAGTACTACCGTAATTGAAAGAGACGTTCAGATTCGACAGATCATGCGGTACCTGTTTACCGGATTTTTCATTTTATTCATTATTTTTGTTTTTGCTGGATATAAGTCAGGTCTTGCGTTTAGTGGGATCGTCGGGCTGATCATATTAGGAACCTTATTGGATGAATCTGCGAAAGAAACACAGATCATGCGAAAATTCCTTGGCGCAACAAAACACATGTCAGATGAAATGAAGGAAAAGCACGTCAAAGCAGAAGAATCAAAATAAATGTTTTGAAGGACTCGTTGTCATCTTTTTCAAAGCTAGCATTTTTCATGTTGTATTAACGATAGGATGATTTTTCTCTTCAAATGTTCCAAGTTTACTTTGAGCTCTTAGTTGGAAAAGTTTTTACCCCATTTAACAAACAGAGATATAGATTGAAGAGGCGAGAAAAATTGGCCGAAATACGAGAAAAAATACTACAAAACGAGCCGATCATCGTGTTTCCAGGAGAAGAGCTAGGAGTTATTGAAGAGTTTCAACCGGGAAGCTATACATTTGAAGAAGACGGGCTCGTAAAGAGTGCTGCGTTAGGGATTCCCCGGTTCAATTCAAAATATTATCGGGTGGAAATCTTGCCCCGACCCTCAACAGCGCCAGTGCCTCGAAGAGGTGATTTGGCAATCGGACAAATCGTTCACACCGGTAGCCAGATTGCCACCATAGCAATACATTATATTAACGGAATATCCGTTATTCCTACATACACAGCAATAATTCATATTTCTCAAGTGTCGCGAGGCTTTCTGTCAAATATGGATGATGCTTATAGGTCGGGAGATATCATTCGGGCAAGAATAGTGAGTGGACGCACTATCCCGATACAGATAGAAACACTTGATTCCAACTTAGGGGTCGTCTATTCTCTCTGTTCCAAATGTGGCTCATCTTTGCAAAAACTAGGAAGGGACAAACTCAAGTGCACAAATTGTGAGCGCACTGAAAGAAGAAAGACAGCCATCGATTATGGCAGAGCTGGCAAAGACATCAAATACAGATAGGCATAGATAAAAGGAAGCGACCCTACAATTCCGGAAAAAGTTCTTTTTCCCAGATATATTCTAGAAAGAGCGACACGGCAAAAACAGCCAAGTCTTTTTCGCCAGGTTTTCCAATTAGCGACGCGTCTAGGCCAGGAAGCATGATTTCGATTATCCTTTCTAAGGAGATGCGGCCAGTCATGTATAACCAAGCAACAAGGGCTTCAACTGCATCGCCAAGCTCGCCAGCACTCATCCGCGAAGGCAAATGGTTTGCGAATTCAGATTCTTTTAGAGCTTTCGCAAGGGAAGAATCCCAGACTCTAATCGCTTTGTGCTCCAAAGGAGCAACATGAAAGCGAGCAACGGTGTAGCAATAATTAATCAAGAAGTCTCCTAAACTCGCTAATGGCCGGGATCGGATGACTTCTTCAAAAGATGACTTGGCTAATTCTGTTGAAAGACTGGAATGCTTTTTCAAGTAAAACATCAAAATGTCGTCGGTTTGAGAAAATTTTTCAGGACTGGGCAAAAGACCCTAGCCCCCTTTATTCAGAAAGCGCCTTTTCGAGAACACTGACAAAATCGTCGACCGTTTTTTCAATTTCATGTGTGGCTTCTTCAATGAGTGCAATAGGGTCAGCTGTCCCGTTAGTGCGGATCTCAAAGACAGCTACGTCTTCAAAGGTGCGTTCTCGTGCATATCCAACTAGGGAAACTTCTTCTCGGTTAACAAGATATTCTCTTAGAAGATTGAGATATGTGTGGGGATCATCATATACTCTAATTCGTAGATAATTAGGGGTTTGTTCAAGGATTTCTATTTTGATTGGTTTCACTAGAAACACCTATTTCATTGATTTTCTTGACTTCTTAAAAACGATTTGACCAGATACATCTTCTGTCAATGGATCACCCATGTGTGTCAAGAAGTTCTCTTTTCCTCCAATCTCAGGAAACTCTTCGTTTTCCTCAGCATATTGCGAGAGAGACGCAATAATCGAATCAGGAGATTGAGTAATCTCAGCAGTTCCTTGTGGGTTGTCTCTAAATAACCCAAGAACATACCCGGCGTCTAGTAACGAAAGAGGACGCCAACCAGTTTTTAGACTTGAAGTAATAAGAATAGAACGCATAGGTTTTGTAAGACCAGCAGGAAGGAGAGAACGAATGGCTTCGATTCTTGATACATGATCTAAAACAGTTAGATAAGGCATGGTCGTTAAAATGCCATATTCTGTTCTTTCAGCGTCATATCCCAGTTGACTAATGACGTCAACAAGTAGAGAGGAGCTTACAGACCCTCCTGTCAAATGCGCAAGGAAACTATTTTCCAAGAAGTAGCGTCCTTTCCGGTCTGCGTAGACTGCTCCTTTGACACCTCTTATAAGATCACGGATTTGTCTTGAAAGCTTAATCTCTTGATCCTTAGTTCCTGTTATGGTAATAGTTATTCTCCCCAACTTGCTTGTAATGTGCATTGAAGGAAGATTCGCATACTTATCTAACATTTGTAGGAATAACCTTTCTTCCTCCTTACTTTGAGTTTGCACATACAGCTTTCGAGTAACGAATTTCATCCAATGACCATATCTGAACAGCGAAATAAAAACCCTAAGTTATAAACCGATTTATCACTGGATCGTAAGATTCCTTAAAGTGTGAGTTAAGTGGTTGTGAAGTCCCTAACTGGCTAGACTCCGGCTTCTTGTTCTAAGGGCATGATCATGCAAGACGCTTACTAACGGCACCAAGCAGACGTAGAAAATCTCGGAGAAATGTTTTCCAACCAATACAGACAGCACCGTTCACACCACTGACCCGTGTCACGGCTTTCCCAATATGAATATCACTGAGAAGAACAGAAAGATCATCATTGAAAGGGATCAGTTCTTTCAAGAGGATGGAAAAACTGCTGATAGTTTTGAGAAAATTGCTTTATAGAGAAGTGCAAATAAGTTGAATCACGGGTCTACGTGGGTGTTCATTAAGTGAGTTTACATAATAGCACAATGGGTTCAAAACAAAATGAAGCATCTACGTCTGATGAGGAAAAAGAATTGAACTTCAGAACACCCCAAGACAAAGAAGCCACGACCATTAAAGCTGCATACCTATTTACTGCCGATGGAAACCCCTTAATCAGCATTCGCTGGGTGGATTCTGGCACTCCAGAAGATCATGTGATCGGAAGCTTCGTGGCTGCAATCATAAATTTTGGAGGAAAGAGAAGCGAGAACAAGCCAAGGAACATTATGCTCAAAAATGCAAAACTCGTTTTTTTAAAAAGAGCGAACTACATTGCGGTGGTAACAGGAAACAAATACATCAAGACGAACATAATTGAGAAATTTCTCGAAAAAGCAATTCCAGTTATCGAAGAAAACGTAGAGCGTAAAGATGTTTTTGAACACTTCATTTCTGCGGTAGTAACGATCGTAGAATCGGAAAACATGAAGCACATAGGGATTGGAGACGACCTGGATGAGGAAGAAATCCAGTTAATCTATGATCAAATGCAAAGTTTCTTTCAACAGCGAGGAAGTGGGGAGTAACAGACGCAATCAGATCTAATAGCAAGGTCCCTCTTCAATCCAAATTGGATCAAAAGAGAGGGTTGAACAAATTGAGAAAGACTTCTTTAAATGAATAGACGATCACTTAGGAAAGAGAAGCCTGCGGGAGAATGTCTTGAAACGTTCTGTCAAGAAGGTGCAGAAATAAAGAACCCAATTCTTGTCGTCCTGATTGAGTAGGAACGAATAGATATTATTGTAACCGGCGAGCGTGAGGATCAGAATGCGAATCGAAGAACGAAAGTAATCTGTGTGCCCTAGCAACATCTACGCTGTTTGTAACATAGCACTCAAAGAACGTGGTCCTAAAATCAAGAATCATTACATCTTATTTCATGGTAGTATAAAGGCAGATACTTTAGGTATTATGATAGCGAACCTTCGAGAAAAAAGAAATATTTTCAAGCGTTTAGGGGCTCCGGAAGTGTAGATTAGTTAATACTTCATTTATTAGTGGAAGCTCCGTTTCGAATGCTTAGGAGGGTTTAGTTTCTCTTAAGCCTTGGCTTATTGAGCTTAAGCTCATCATAACACACGCCTAACCCAGTGTTCATCTGCTCAGATATTAGGAATGCCCGATATTGCTCGAGA
>JALTMP010000150.1 GCA_027001645.1 Candidatus Heimdallarchaeota archaeon | reverse complement strand
AGGTGCAAGTCAGAGAGTATGCCCATTCTTCCTCGTAGTGTTTTGACTTCTAGCATTGGTGAATTAGGGATGGGCATTATTTCTGGCATTTTGATCCCGAAGAACTTTGGTTTTTCAATTCTTATTCCGTGTGTTCTAAAATCTTCATACTAATACAAATTGTTTGGACTTGTTCCTAATTTTTATTTTTGTTAGTTCCTTTACAACCATGCTTGAAACAACGGATTCCTTTGCTATTTCCCAGGGATCGGGGTTAGATCCAAGTATTCTAGAAGAAATGGGGATGCTAATTGATTTTGAAGTAACTAAACACGAAAAGAAAGTGATTGTCTTAGTCCCTACAAGGCTATCAAGCCTATTTCTAATGGATTTTTTGAGAAAGAGACACCTAACATCAAAAGTGGTAGTATTTCCTTTCTTGGGAAAAGAAGCAATGTGTGTTCAAGCAGATTCGAGAATGTTTCATTCCATGATTTGTGAAGAGTTAGGATGTCCCTTGAAGCAGTCCACAAGAAAGGTTTCTAGGAAATTAGTGTCTAAATTGTCACAACGCCTTGTTCGTTCCCCCGTCGAACGATTTAGACAAGTTATGAAATCAACAGGGTATTGTCCTTATTATTTGCAATTTAAGTTGATTCGGAGATCTGATGTAATTGTGGCAACTCATGGTTTTGCGACTCCTTCTGGAATTATGTTCTTATGTAACATCATGGCCATTTCGTTGGATAAAGTAAGTGTTGTATTGGTTTTGCCTGATCTTCTTTTCAAAGGAAAGGAAATTGTTATAGATATTTCCATTCTTAAGGATTTGAATTCTCGTTTTGAGGACGAAGAGATTGCTGATTTGTTGTTAATTCCACGCTTTACTCTACTACCGCTACCCATTGATCCTTTAGTGTTCTTGGCGTTGAGACATAAAGTTCTTAGAAATCAGATCTCATTGACCCATCAAGATGGTCTTTTGAACAAAATCTCATCCTTAGAGTCAGCTATTGATTTTGAGGAACCATTTGTTTTTCTTTCCAATGAATTCTTGCACATTGTTGAGGGGAATCCCCGCAGAACTCTTGAACGTTTGGAATCCATGGTTCCAGTTAAGAAAGTACTTTCCTCTGCAACAAGTACCGTTGTTGGAAGCTCCCAGATTCTTTCAGAACTACCTGCATTTAAGTCAAGAAATGTTACTAGGATTCATTTTGTTCAATTGCCTGCAGACTTTTCTCTTTATTCAGACTCATCTGCAAGTATCAATCGCATATTCCGAATACTTTCTCTTCTTCTAAGAAACAGGTTTTTGCGTATGATTGTATTGCCATCGGAATCTATCATAGAGACAGTGGAAATGATGTTTTCTCAATGTCTTAATTCGCGTCGGCTCATTAGTCCTTATGTTTCTGATTTTGAGTTAATTGAATCTCTTCAGACGTTGTTTTCGCTTAGAAAAATTCCTCTTTTGCTTAGTCTGGATAAGATTCATCAAGCCTTAGCTTTTTCGGATCTCAATCTTTCACCTCCACATTTTTCTTCAGATTTCTTGATCGTTCAGATTGGGAAGCCTATTAGCATCTCTTCTCTTGCCCAAGAATACTTGCTTCACCGCTGGACCTTAACCTATGGCCCTCAAATAAAACAGCAGTACGAATGGTCCATTGCTCAAGCTTCTCTTTTGCTTGATTATGAAATAGCCATGAGAATGAAGTCAAAGGCTGTGGTGATTTTTGACGCATCTTCTGATTGGCTTCCGAAAGAGGTTCCAATTACATATCATCGGTCAGTTGATTTGTTTGTGCAATCATTTCTTTCGAGTTCTTAATTTTTTAACAGAGTTATTCCTTGCTTATAGGATGAAGTGTGTGGTAATTGTGGATGATCGAGAAGAGTACAATTCTCACCTTATTGGGGGCATTCGTTCTAGATTGAGTGCCTTGACTAATCCGGTAGTTGTTGAATTTAGGAGAAGGCGATTGCAGATAGGGGATCTTGTGATTCTATGTGGGGGGAATGCAATGGTTGTTGAACTAAAGACGGCAGCAGACCTACTTGCTTCCATTTATGATGGTCGATTATTCGAACAGGCTCGGAATTCCCTAGAGTTACTATCTCTGTTTGACCATGCAATTGTGCGGCGTATCTTGATTGTCTATGGGAATGAAGAATCAGCGGCTTCTGCTCGGACTACTTCATCTGATCAAATTTTGGATGCTGCTTACGCTGCCTTGATGTCGATCACGTTTCGCTGGGGTATTTCTATTTTTCAAGTACCTTCAAGGGATTCTTTGATTATTTTCTTAACACGGCTGATCGTCCGGGAAGCAAAAGGGAGTCATGATAAGGGCATACCACAAGTTGTTTCATTTACAAAAAAATCCGTTTCACCGTCAGTAGGCGTATTGGCCTCGTTGCCAAACATTGGTTCTAAAAAGGCAGAACAATTACTAGAGTTCTACGGATCTCCATTACGGGTTTTTTTGGATCCTAATCTGGCTCAATCTGTGCCTGGCATTGGTTCAAAAGTTGTTGAATCAATTCAAGAGCATGTGTGGTGTTCCCTACGTCCAACAGTTTTGCAAGAAAATCCTCTAGTTATCGGCATTTTTGACGATGCTCATAAGACATTAAAAGAAAGGAAGGAAGCCGTATGACTACTTCGAATTTCGGGCTTGATGTGTTTAATTTTTTTCCTTATCAACGACCTAACGAATATCAGCAAAGGATTCTTCGAGAATCTTTTGATGAAAAAGTGATCATGTTAGAGGCTCCAGTAGGAACTGGGAAAACAGCTGTTGTGCTAGCGATGGCACTTGAAACAGCTATTCGCCTACGATTACGCGGAGTACTTGTGTTCACTAGAACTCACAGCCAAATGAGAAGCTATTTGAGCGAGCTTTCAGTGTTGAATGCGAAGCACTCGATTCCTTATGTTGCGTTCTTGGGCAAGCAACGTCTTTGCGTGTTCAGAGAAGATCCTGTTGCTAAAGAATTGATTAAATTTCAAGGGGGGTGTGATGCTTATGCTTGTCCTCTGAAACAGAAATTTGATGAAGCCAAAGGAAACAAAAAACCACAAGAACTGGGGAGTAAAGAGTGGCACTTATTTAGGAAACATCTTTCTGATGTTAAATCTGCTGATGATGAAATTCGCTTCTTGGATTCTTTTTCTGATTGGTGTCCGTATTACCTGCACAAAGAATTTTTGCGTTTTAGTCGAGTCATTGTCACGACTTATGCTAATACTTCCTTATCTGGGCTTAGAATTCTTGAAAAGCACACTGGATCTTCTCTAGAAGATTTTGTGGTCATTATTGATGAAGCCCACAATTTTGCGGTGCCAGAGCGATATTCCCTTTTTTCTTCCTTGTTGAGAAAGGGTCTTTCGTTAGTTGGAGAGGAACACTTGGCTAGGGTGCTGTGGGATCTCAAATTCTTGAAAGGATCTGATTTCCAAGCCGATCTCGAAAGATCTTTAACTAAAATAAATGAGGTAATTTCGGTCCGTATCTCTTCTGGAAAAGAAATTCCACCTTTCCTGGCAGAGACTAAAATTTTCTTGGAATTCTGGCAAGAAGGGATTGCATGGATAGATTCCCCTAATGCTCACACAATTATTCCTGATGTCACTTCTAGGTTTCAACGCTTTCTTGGAGCTAGAAAACTTATTCTTTTAAGTGCTACGCTTTCTCCTGCAAAGATATATGCTCTGCTCTTTGGTCTTTCCTCTCCTAAGATTCTTAAGGTGAAAGATTCAAAAGGAGGGAGGCTCCAATACTTTGGTTTAATCTTGCCCTTTCTTACTTCTCGTTACCAGGATCGTTCTCATACTGTTTTGCGGCATTTTTCGATGATTCTTTCTTCTCTTCAAAAATGCTCGAAGAAGAATGTTTTGGTTATTGTACCTAGTTATGAGTTTGGCTCAATGATTGCTTCGTACGTTGATCCTTTTTGGTTTGAAAAAAGGGGTCATTCGATTAGTTCTTTGTTTTCAGTAAGTACTAATGAGTTGTCTGGTAAGATCGTAATGGCTATTAATGGCGGGAGGGTAATGGAAGGGCTAAACATGGTTAGTAGAGGGAGCTCAATCTTTGATCTTGTTGTTTTCTTGGGTATTCCTTTTCTCCCTCCTAGTGTTGAGCAACGCTTGATTCAGGATTTTGTTGCTGGAAGGCATGGTGAAGAGGTAGGAAAATTTGTTTCAAAGGAGTTGCCTGTGATTCGTTCTCTTATTCAAGCGGTTGGAAGAGCAACACGATCATCGCATGATAAGGGTGTGGGAGTAATTCTTGATCATCGAGTCAGTTGGTTGGCAAGATTTTTGCCAATAAGGATTTTTCGAAACGAAAATGAGCTTTGCGCGGAGGTCGTAAGGTTCTTAGCATCTTCATTGCCTTGAGTTTAGTAAAGCTCATTTAGCAAATCATCGATTGCGTTGATCAATTTTTTGCGCATTTCAGCTCTTTCCGGAAGCTTGCTTTTGTCTATCATTAGTAAGAATTCTTTTGCTAAAATGTCATAGCCAAGGGAAAGCAACAGAATTGGGAGAGGTGGTAATCCTCCTCTCATAATGGCTGTTGTTTGAGCTTCTTCACGCTCTTCTCCTTCTTCAATGTAGGTAATTCCAAAAGAGGGGATTTCTCTTGCAGGTTTCTCGTCTTTTTGTGGTGTTGGTTCTTTTTCAACTTTTATTGGGGGAGCAGGAATCGATTCTTTGTTAGGCTTTTCTATTGCTTTCGCAACAACGGCTTTTCTTTCTGTTTCACTGCCAGGTAATGGTTTTCCTTCTTTGTATTCTTCATATTGTTTGAGTATCTTAGCTACGAAGTCAGCGCTTTCATTTGGTTCAACCGTGCTAATCTTGAATTTAAACCCAGTTCTTGCATTTAATTTTGTAGCGGCAAGGCCCGCGGTATATGCTGCTTTATTCGAGCTTTGTTTTCCTTTTACAACCCATATCCGATCGTTCATCCGATCCAAAACTAGGACTACACGTCTTGGATGAAATGCTTTCTTTTCAAAGCCTAGGGGTTCTAATTCATCCTTGGATACTGCCTTATAGAATTCTAGCAAGGGCTTAGTTTCTACCATTTAATCACCATTTTTTTCCTAATTCTTGTTTAGTTCTCCTTACTTAAGAAATATAGTGGTGTTTCTCTTCCAGATTTTGCCTTTTTGAACGAGGGGTTTTTTCGGGATAAAAGCATTCCTTTTAAGCTTCTGGTAAGAGGATAGTATGGATTTGAAATGGCTGAGCATGCAAGATCTGACACTACAAAGCCTCTACCTTCCGATTCCCTCCCTGTTTCCGAAAATGGAATTGCTAACCCTAACACTCAAGATCAAGGCCTGATCCCACGAGATCTTCCAGATATTCAGAGCAAGAAGCCGCCAGTTAAGGTCCCCCTAACTCGAGTTGGGTTGGGAGGCATCAAGAAACGAGTTCCTCTGACTCATAATGGCGATAAACATGAATTTGAACTCACCTTAAATACGTTCGTTGACCTTCCAGATACTAATCGGGGGATTCACATGTCCCGAAATCTGGAAGTGCTTAATTCCATTATTAACGACTTAACTCGAATTGAATCGCTTTCTCTTCCTTCCTTTGCATTAAAATTAGCAAAGGAGCTTGTTAAAATTCAGAATAGCGCAACCCGTGGTTTTGTAGAGTTAGAAACAAATGTGTACTATGACCAGTTTTCTCCATCCACTAACAAAAAAGTTCAGACTCATACACATGTGATTCTGAGGGCAGAAGCACGTCTTAATGGTCAAGATTCTCCGACATATATTCTTTCTGCGACCACTCAGGTCGAAGGAATGACTGTTTGTCCTTGTTCTCTGGCAATGACTCGTGCCTATGTTTTAGAAACTATGGAAAACGCGGGCATTTCTTCTGACAAAGCAAGGATTCTGCTTGATGAGATCCCTCTTTCTGCCCACAACCAACGCTCTCTAGGGGAAGTTACTATTACTCTTCAAGGGGATGAGGGCATTGCAAGCATGATGCCTCAATTTGAAGAAATTGCTCATATTATCGAAAAATCGATGAGTTCTCCCATTTATGAGCTTTTGAAACGACCAGATGAGCATGTCCTTGTTGTCAAGGCTCACTTAGATCCTGTATTTGTTGAGGACGTAGTTCGGAGAATGTTAAAGGGCATCTATGACACTTTTAAGGAAAAATTACCCGCTGAAACCAAGATTTTCGTTAGGCAACGAAACTATGAGAGTATCCATCCCTATGACGCAATTGCAGAAGAAACTGTTAGCTTAGAAACGCTTCAATCTTATTTTGCAGATTGAGTGGGTATTGTTGATGCTAAAATGAAGGCAAAAACACATGTTTTGCGTCATTTTATTGATCTAATTGGCTTTGCCCATATTGAGCCATGTAATACCTCAAATAGGCCTCGTCTTCATGGACACAATGCAAGTGTAACTCTTTCACTTCGTTTCTCAAATGACGAAGTGGATTGGGAATCAGTTCAGGATCTTGTTTCCAAAGCTAAACTTATCGTAAAATCCTTTGATCATGTTGTTCTTCTTCCAGAACATTTAGTTTCTCTTCATTCAAGCCACGTGAATATGTTTGTCGGTGAAAAACGATATTCTTTCCCTAAACAAGATGTCTTACTTCTAAAAACAAATTCTGCTCGTATTGATGATATTTCTAGGGCTCTGCTTGGTCGGTTGCGTGAAGCAATCCTGGTTTCTGAAAATAGCCCTTTCGATTTTACGATTATTCTAGAAGTTTCGCTACGTTTTGGCCTGTCATCTACACAAAGTTTGAGAATACAGGGTTAATTCATAGCTATTTTTTTTTCTCGATTTCAGCATTCAATTGCTTCAATCTCTCTCTTAAGTCCTTGATTAGATCTTCTTTGAACTGTTCCACGTCTTGGTTTAGAGCCCTTTCTATCCTTTTTTCTTTTGTCTTTTCCTTTTTCTTGTGTCCGCGAATAGTTATCATATTCACCAATTGAATATTGTCTTGGGAAATATATCAAAGAGTACGGAACAACACTGCCCATATGGAACAAATTTGCCCATTTCAGCAATTCTCGGTGATTGAATCAACCACGAACATCCAATTCGAATCTATGAGGTGTTTCTCAATTGTTTTTCAAACCATATTCCGTAGAATAGAACTAAGCAAACTGCTCTCTTCTCATATTTGTGATTTTCATTAATCTATGGATAGCTCTCAATACCGAATTCAGTCATGTCGGTAAAATCATCTGTAAGGCATTAATCCAAGATTTCTGCTTGTTATAAGATATTTTTTCAAATGGTCCTTTTAGAAGAAATCGTCAAGCGTTCGCTGTTTTTCATTTTGTTCACTAGTTTCTTGCTTTTTCTTCTCTTTCTTTTCTTTCCTCTCTTCTTGTTGAAACATTTGTGGCTGTTCTTTCTGTTTTTGTTCTTCTTTCTTCTTTTGTGAATCTGCTACTCTTCTTTCTTTCTTTTTCTTTCTCGAAGAAGATTCAACGAGATAAAATGCGGGCTCTTCATCTACTGAGTCTTGGATTCTAGATATGCCCACTTTTTCTCGAGCATCTTCTATATGTTGGAAAATCTTTTCAGCTGTTTCTTTGGTTAAGAATGCGGATATTTCATCGTCTGTAATGTCGAGATCTGCTAGGATTTCAGCACCTGCTACCGGATCCTTTTCAACAATGACTTTGATAACAGGAATCATTTCGTGTCTTGTTTTCTTTGGAGATAGATGGAATTTTCTAGAAATATGCTCTGAGATTCGCTTTAGTGTTTCCGTTACTCGTTTGAATCTTCCCATGGTTGCATAAAGCTGTGGAAATCTGAGTTCATGCACGGAGATTCTTGTCTTTTTGTGAGTAGCCAATTGATAACCCAGATTAAAGAAAAAGTATTTCAGCAATCTCCACTGGTTTCTTTTCCATATTCGAGAAAGCACTAGGTCTGCCTCAGCAATATCTGCGAGTAGTGTTGCTTTTTCCACAATGTCCGGTTCATTGGAGAGGACGATGGCCTCAACCATTGTTCTTAACAGCCAAGAATAATCAGAGGTTGGGACCGAGCTCATGGCGGTTCTAGCTTCTTCGGGGGAATCTGCTAAGAAAACCCCCTGCACGGCTTCAAGAACTGTTGTTTGATGGGATCGATTATTTCCAACGTATTGGGCAACAAACTGTTCGAATTCAACGTCAATGTTTCTTGCACTTTCGAACTCATTAAGAGCGGCCCGAATGTCTCCTTGTGAGATTTCGGAGATGATCTGGAGTTTGGCATTATCGATATTGGTGTTTTCAGTGGTTGCTATGTGTTGTAGGAGTTTGAAGATTTCAATTTCGTTTGCTCTATGGAATTGGATTACTTCAACGACTCTTCTTAATTGATCTATCTTTGAAGATTCAGGGTCATTTGCAGTTAGTACTAGGGGATATCTAGTAGATTTGATGATTTTTTTCAGGGAAGCTAGTCCTCCTCTGTCGAATGTTCCTTGTATTCCGTCGACTTCATCAACTAAGATGATTTTTCCTCTTCCCTCTTGGTCGATTAGTGTTGAAGCTGCTGCATTTCCTATGATGCGGTTAATGGCTTCTGAATTCCTCGTGTCTGAAGCATTAACCTCGATGACATGAAAGCCAAGGTCATTAGCAATGGCATAGACAGCAGATGTTTTACCCACTCCTGCGGGCCCTATTAATAGGGCTGCCTTTTTCTTAGGGTAAGATTTGTCTCGCCATTCATTGAGCCATTTGACGAGTGCCCTTATTGCCTCTCTGTTTCCGACTAGCTCAGAAATAGTTTTGGGTCGATACCGTTCCGTGATCATGGTCTGAGAAATCATTTGATTGCTCTCCTACTTTTGAAATGATTATGGGAGCTGATTTAAAAGGAGGTTTTTTCTTCTCTTATTTTTTCAATTTTGAGGGGAGTCCATTTCTTCATATTATTTTGGTGTCAGAACTTTTGTTTTTGCTTAACACTTCAACTTTTTCTTCAAGGGCGGCAATTCTTTTTTCTAAGTCCAAGATTCTTGCTTCCAGGTCGGGTGATGCTGTCATGTCTGCGCCGCCGCTACTAATCCCCGAACTTCTATCCTCTTTCAATAATGGTCCCAATTGTGAAACGATTTGATTGGTGATTTGGTCGTGAATTAATTCATTTACTTGGATCTGTTGCTGGGCAAGCAGTGCCCCTATCCCTTCGTGGATTGTTCTTCTACTTAATTTATACAACGGGATTTCTGCTTCAACATTATCTCCAAGTTTGAGGCGTAAAACCCATTGTCCTTGATATATTTCTAACGCACAAATGTAGCGCGTTCCGGGAACCTTTGCTTGATGGGATTGAGTTCTCATGCTCATCACATAATAACACGATGGTGTGCTTTTATTTCCTTGGGATCAATCGTACTAATTTTTTTTGTGCCAAATGTTGTAGCAACTACTTCATTAATTGCCTAATATACTTGGCATCTATCCGCTTGTTCTGTTTTGTTTTTTGATGCTCATTTGCATTTGGGCATTGCAAGATCATTATATATGATGGAGGAAAGTTGACTTTGATTATAAATGGGTCTTGCAAGAAGGGTTGCCATTATTGGTATTGGCATGACTAAGTTCGGTGCACTTGGTGATGTTACAACAAGGGAGTTGTTCACCGAAGCTGCTTATAAGGCAATGTTAGATGCTGGTGTTACCCATAAGGATATTGACGGTGTTTTTGTCGGAAACTTGTCGAGTGACGTTTTTGAACACCAAATGCATCTTGCTCCCTTGCTTCCTGATTATCTTGCTCTTGATAATATTCCTGCCACGAGAACCGAAGCTGCATGTGCAAGTGGGGGTCTTGCTTTGCGTTCTGCAATCATGAGCGTGGCTTCTGGGATGTATGATGTTGTTCTTGCGGGAGGGGTGGAAAAAATGACTAACCTTCCGACGAGTAAAGTTACGGAGGCGTTGGCTATGTGCTCTGACGATATTTACGAGGCTAACTTGGGGGTGACTTTCCCTGGAGTTTTTGCAATGATGGCAAGGAGGCACATGCATGAATATGGAACCACGCCTGAAATGATGGCTGCTGTTGCAGTTAAGGCTCATGACAACGCAATGCTGAACCCCTATGCTCAGTTTCACAAACAGATAACTATTGACAAGGCCTTAGAATCCCCCATGGTGGCCGATCCGCTTCATCTTTACGATTGTTCTCCTATTACTGATGGTGCCGCTGCCTTGATTGTTACGACTGTTGAGAAGGCCAAGGAATTTGAGGGCCAGCCTGTGGAAGTAATTGCTTCTGCGCAGACAAGTGATACGATGGCGCTCCACGATCGCCCAGAATTCACGGGTTTTCGCTCTACTCGAATCGCTGCTGACAAGGCATTCAAAATGGCAGGGATTGAACGAAAGGATATTGATGTAGTTGAAGTTCATGATTGTTTCACTATTGCAGAAATAATGGCTCTTGAAGATATTGGCTTCTTCAAGAAGGGAGAAGCTGGTCCTGCAATTCTGGATGGGCAAACAAGAAGAGACGGTGATCTTCCCGTAAACCCCTCTGGTGGTTTGAAGGCAAAAGGACATCCTATTGGGGCAACTGGTATCTCCCAAGTCTTTTCAATAGTTGAACAATTACGAGGCGTTGCTGGATCCCTTCAGATTGCTGACGCTGAAATAGGTCTGACGCAAAATCTTGGAGGTAGTGGTGGGACCCAGGTGCTTCACATTTTTAAGGCATTATGAGATAAAGGTGAAAATCATGAAATATGAGGAAACTGTCATTGAAACCCCTCGTTTTACACAAAAATACAAAGAAGCAATTAACGAAGATTATTTAGTAGGGACGCAGTGCCAAGATTGCGGATCTACTTTTCTTCCCCCTAGATCCATTTGTAAGGACTGTAAGTCTCCAAGAACCAAATTCATTGAAATAACCGCAGAAAAGGGTACTCTTCTCACTTATACTATTATCCATGTAGCCCCGCCTTCTCTTCAGCACATGGCTCCATATGTGGTAGGAATTGTCGAGCTCGAAACAGGTCAGCGTCTAACTGCAATTATCCTTGGAGATCCTGCAGAGCTGAAGATCGGAAAAAAAGTTCTTCTCTCGTTTGACTCGGAAACAAAAGGACCTGGACGATTGCGGTTTCGCTTGCTTCCGGACGACCATTCTGATTAAATCGTATCCTCTGTTGAATCGAGGATTTCTTCACAATAATTAGTGAGATGTGTAAGGGGTTGGCCCCCAATGTCATTGTTTGACACAAATTAATCTGGTTCTCAATATTTTTCTGTGAGATGTCTAACATTTGAAAAATAGGAGGGGATGGGGTTAGAAGCAATGTTTCTTTCTTGTTTGACTATTCTTCTTGCTTCTTTCAGATCTTACCAACCAACTGTAGGGAGGGTTTGAGCACTTCTTTACCCGGTTCCCAATTTGCGGGGCAGACAACGCCTTCGTTTTCATATACGAACTTTGCAGCTTGGATTTTTCGGATTAGTTCTTCGACGTTTCGACCAATGTCGTTGTTGTGGATCTCGATTACTTTCAGGACACCATCTGGATCAATAAGAAAAGTGCCGCGAAATGCGATCCCTTCTTCTTCACTATACACGCCAAAGAGCCTTGAAATTTTTCCGGTTGGGTCTGCAAGCATCGGGAATTTGATTTTTCGAATAGCAGGCGAGGAATCGTGCCATGCCTTGTGGACGAAAACAGTGTCAGTGCTTACACTAAGTACTTCGACGCCTAGTTTTTGCAATTCTTCGTAATGCTCTGCGAGGTCTTCAAGTTCCGTTGGACAGACAAACGTAAAGTCTGCAGGGTAGAAGAAGACTACTACCCATTTGCCGTGGAAATCAGACAACCTTATTTTCTTAATTTCTTCCTCATGGTATGCGTCTGCTTCAAAATCTGGAACTTGTTTATCTATGTTTATCATGTAAGCTGAAACTTATCAATCGTGTTAAAATTTTTTCTATAAGCGTCAGAGCTTGTGGTCCAATTATTCTTTGAAAAAAGTGCAGAAATTGTTTCCTAGCGATTAAGTGAGTGTAAAGATCGCGGTTCTACTTGTGTTCGTTCTTCTTTCTATAGTTTCCAATTTGCCTGGCAATAGACTCCGAATATGGTTTTCATTTTTCCGGATCGTGTAAAGTATGGGTTCCTTTTTTCCGAATCTTTGCGTAAGAACATGTAGTGCAACGAAAGTATGGTTTGCGTTTGCGGAGCTAGTAATTTTAAAAAGAATATTTTTTATGTTACCGTTTTCCCTAACAAAATGATGCGTTTATCAGCTATCTCCTTTAATCTTTCCCTTCTTTCTCTGATTCTTACTGTAGTCGCGGTATCTCTCGCTGTTTTTCAACCAATCGATGTTTTTGAAAGCTCTTCATTTGTGGCTCTTTGGTACTTCACAATGTTATTACTAAGTTTTTCAGGAATTCTTGTGGGGCTTGTTTTAGGCTTTAATCGCGATGCGCCCAATGATGATATTCTCCTTACCCGACCTTTTAATACTGTTGGAAAAATTTTACTGTTTTATTTTGTAATTGAAAGCATTTTTCCCTTGTTTGCATTTACTATGGCCATACAAGATCTGATGGGAGGCAATAGTTCTACTGCCGGAGGTAGCTATGTTTCTATAAGCATATTCTTCCTTGTGCCTTTTCTCCTCAACTTCTTGCTTATTCCCATGTTTCTCCTTGTACGAACTAGTCCTGAGGTCTTAGGAAGTTCTTCCGTTAAGCTCTTAGGAACGATCTATTTCGGCCTTAATGTGCTCTTTGGCATAGTTCTTGTAGGTGGACTCGGTATTGTTGGCGTTAGTCTTATCAGTGGCGTTTTCAGCTTATTTTCAAGGACCATTTGGGTTCTCTTCACTCGGTCTTTGAAAAATATGAAAATTGGTTATGACAAAGTTGCCATGGGCATTGAAGATCGAGAATCTTACGACTTATAGTTCTCAATTACTTGCAGAAGGTGCTTTCTGAAAAAATAAAACTCGAATGATTGTTTCATTGGGCTCCTTTTGGTTACACCTCAAGTTTGTTCATTTTTTTAAGAACTTTTTTCATTTAGGGTCTGAATATCTCTTTTTTCAAATTATTGAAATGCATAATCCTTTGTACTTATTTGCAATTCAAATGTTGAGTCAGAGGTTATATTCTACCTTCTCTGTTTTTGGCTCTTGTTCTTTGCTCATATTTTTTCAGTAAGATAATGTACTTTGTTGTTAGCTTTGCAAATGTTTCAGAAAGAACTTGGTGATTTCAGTATAGCACTTGACCTTGTTGTGGAACTTGATTACATCATGACCTTCGTCTTCAAACACGAGCAATTCAACTTGTTTTCCTTTCTTTCTTAAATTCTCAACTAGCTCCCTAGATTCGTCTACAAGGACTCGGGGGTCGTTTTTGCCTTGTATGACAAGTAGTGGTGCTTGCAAATCATCTAGGTATGTTTTTGGCGATCGCTCGATTAGGAACTCCTTGTCTTTTTCAGGATTTCCTAAAACTCGATCAAAATAGACTTGCCAGGATTTTGGTAATCGGTAATAAAACCCAATTAAGTCGTATGGCCCGAACATGTCGCATCCTCCCTTCCATAGCTCTGGATGGCGGGCCATTAAGGTTAAGGTCATAAAACCCCCGTATGATCTACCAACCACGAATCGCTTGGAAGAATCGATTCTCGAGTCTTTCTCCAAGAATTTTAACCCTTCAATATGGTCTAGCCGGTCCTTTCCTCCCCAATCCCGGGCAACCATTGACATGTATTTATGCCCATATCCTGTACTACCCCTGACGTTTGGAACAAAAACAGCAAACCCGTGAAGTGTCAGAAACTGGATTAGGGGCATGGAAAACCAAGTAAAGTCTGGACGTTCTTGGCTTTGTGGTCCTCCATGAATGTAGACGACTAAAGGACGAGGTCCTGTGTATCCAAGTTTCTCTGAAGGTCTGTATAATCGAGCGCTGATTTCTAATCCATCATGGCTGGTGTAGTTTGCGGGTTCACCTTCTGATAGATACTCAAAGGGAATACCTAGAACCCTCTCATTGGTTAATCTGTTAATTGTGGTGTCTGCTTGCCCCCATATCGAATCTACAAGATAAAGTTGTGAGGGCATGGTTGCCTTTGTGAAGGAAATTATGTATCTTGTGCGTTCAGGATCGTGATCTACTGCTAGCTCATCGATGCTCAAGCCCAAGACGACGCCATTGCTTAATTCGCCTTCCAAACCAATCAAGTGTTTTTTCACGACAAGGTTCATTTGGCTTGGGTTGTATTCGGCTTCGTAAACATGAGAAACTCCATCAATGTTGTATGTTAGCAAGAACCGATTGCCCGTGATATGTTGGAAGTCTTCCATTGACCCTATTCCTGTGAAGTCAAGGCCTTCAATTGCTATTTTCTGAATCTCTGATGGCTTATCAAGAGGAATACGTGCGATTCCGTAATTGTCGTCAAAGAGCATATTCTGTATCAAAATTGCTGTATCTTTTTCTACGAAAAAGGCTCTACCGAATCCTGTGGGGTGAAATTTAGACTTGTCCTCGCGTTTGTCTAAAGGTATCCCAAAGAATTCCTTGTACTGATTAGTTGCTTTCTCCCAATAGAAAAGGACTATGTCGTCGTTGCCGTAGCCTTCTGCGAGAATAGCCTTTTCTAAATCACTCGAGATTCCTAGTAGGAACAGACCATAAGGTGTTTTTCCAAAACTTGTTGCCTCCATTGTTTCGAGGTTGACCATTACTAGTTCCATTCCCGGCTCCTTTCGGTCATCAATGATGAAAAAAATGGTATTCTTTCGCATATCTGCGTGATTAATATTGACTTGTTGTCCCTTGTATTTGTCGCCAAACAAGGGCTTGGGAATGCCTCCAGTTATTGGGGTGATCATTGGCTGATAGAGCTCGTTTCCATTTTCATCAATCATTACAATGATTTTACCCATTTTTGGGAAAATGGCGAAGTTCTTCCCATTCATTAAATGAGGGTTTTGTAGAGCAATTGATTCTGGGATTAGGGGGATAGGAACGCCTCCTGACAAAGGCATTGAATATAAACCATAGTGACCCGCGGTATTTGCAATGAAGAAAACCTCTGATCTTGACAATTCGGGATGAAGGAATTGGCGAGCGGACAACAAAGATTCGATCGGAAACTCTTCACGCAATTCTGATGGGCTATTACTGCTTGTGTTCATGGACAGTTTCTTTCCTAAAATAATCTAAAATGTTTCTTACCAATAGCAACAATCGAAAGAATGCGGGATATGCCCTAATTTCATCATTCATCATTAATCACTTATTTAGTTAGATCTTGTTTGCTATTACTGCGTATTTTCGCCCTTGATTCCTTGTTTTTAACAAAACTGAGCTCATATTCTTCTCTTTCGTGATGGCACCTTTGTAGAATCTGTTTTTTGTTGGATGGTGTGTCCGGATCTCGAAAATAATCATCTTACCGAAATGCCCATTCTTATTAGGAAACATGAGACATAAGATTCGTGGAAGAAGAGCAAATACATCCCTCCCGTCTTAAATCAATCGCAGTCTTATTTGGAATAATTGGGTGTTGTGGAATACCAATTCTGGCGTTTGGGAGTTTCTTTGGTGTTTCTGTTGCGGTGATCGCATGGCTTCGGGGATTTCGCTTAATTACTATTGCTGCAGTAGGAGCTGTTTTAGTGCTTGCAACTAAGCAAATTGTCACACGGGAGAACGTGGCTTGCGAAATCCCGAGTGACTAACCCTAAAGGTCAAAATGAGATAGTTTCTTCTGTTCTATGTTTCAAAATTTGCATTTCCTATCATTGAAGTAATTGCTTTTATTTGTGTGTTTTCTTTTTGAAATAATCGTCATGAATCTTTCTTTATCTTTTGAAAATCATTATTTCTTACATTCTGAGCTATTTGATACACGAGATAACTTCTGAGACCGGAACATACACACTTGAATTTTGCTTGCTATTCAACCATTGATTTGGTTTTTCTTAAATAGAAAAATAATCCTATTGTTCTTTATGGAAACGAGCAGTGTTGCAAGAGCGACTAGTATCTTACTCTTTGGCAGCATTACAATGCTATTTGCTGAAGTTTTTTCGGGTTCTAGTGTATATTGGTTCCTTAAGCCATCGAGCCTTTTCATTACTTATCCATTTTATATACTTCACGCGGTGTTTTTCTTCAACCTTGCTATTCGTCTCAACAAGACATCTCTTAGAGCTCTTTACATTATCGGCACAATTTATGGTGCTTATGAGTTCTGGTTCACAACAGTGCCTCTGTACGGCTACATTAACAAGACGCCTGTATTCCACGTTATCTTTGGTATTGCTCTTTTCGAATATTTCGCACTGATTTACTTCTGGCATCCTGTGTTTTCTTTCATATTCTCCCTTGCTACATACGATTACTTGTGTTTGAAGCAACAACAAGAGCCGTCTCGATCATCACTATTTCATGCTCTACTTGTAAGAACCAGGAAAAATGAAATCACCTGGTTGTTGGCCTTTACTTTTGCTACTCTAATTCTTCTCCTCTATACTAGTTTCAAATTAGATGCGTTTTTCATTGGTTATGGTGGAACGCTTTTGATCATCATGTTTTTCTACTTTCTTCGCAAGAAGCAAAGGGGAAAAATATCGATTTCAGACCTTGCCGTGAATAATACCGTATTTTCAATCCTTGGGGGGCTTATCATTGCTCTCTATATCGCCGGCTTTTATTACCACTCGCACTTTGACATTGTTGAACCCTCTGCTTTCCTTGTTGCTATTCTCACCTATTCCTTGAGTTTTTTCCTCCTCAGGAAGGCACCTACGAATTCTAACCCCTCTCCTTCATCTCTTGACCCTCAAGAGAAAAATCGCCTTATTCCTCTTTTCTCCTACTTGGTTTATCCATTACCACTTGCGGTTTTATTTGTCCTTCTAGGGTTTGTTTTTGCCAAAATCGCAATCATCGCCTTTTTCTCTCTTATGTTCCTTGGCCTCATCTTACTCCTTTACATTGCTTACTCTCTTTTCATAAACTAGGCAAGATTAGGTATCCTTAGGCATGTGTTTAGCAGTGTTATTCTTCTTGCTTACAAGAATAACTGAGAAAATGTAATCAGAAGAGATGGCCCCTTGATCACGACCAAGCATGATCTCTGTATGAATTGCAGAATTTAAAGCAAGAATTATATGGATCATAGAGTAGAGGGAGGCTATCAAAAAGTCTTGTAAGATCACGGAAAGATGGTGGGAAAACGGAAAATTGGTGGCCCAGTCGGGATTCGAACCCGAGACCTCAGGAGTCCACCTCTGGCCTTATGACTCTGGAGATTATGAGTCCTGCGCTTTAGCTTCAAGAAACAGGATTGTAATGCTCCTGTTCCTTGACCTAACCGCCTGAGCTACTGGGCCACTCGTGTTTTGTTTATTTGATGAGTTCTTTTCCTTGTGCAATGATGACGTGTGCGGGTTTTGGTAGTTTATATCTTGCTTTTTCGAGCGCTTCGTAAGCTGCTTTCCAGTATTGTGGTGGTACCCATATTGTTGCGATTTCTTGTCCTGCTCTGACTCTTGCTGCTCTGTCGGTTGGTTTTCCGAATGATCTTCTCATTCCGTCTTGCATTCGGTCTGCTCCTGCGAATGCCATCATTTTGTTTTCTCTTAGGATGTGGTGTGGGTGAACTCGGATTCGGAAGTGGTAGTTTTCTCTTCCTGCTTTTTTCATCATTCTTCGGTTCACTGCTTGTCGTATTGCTTCGAGTGCGTTGTGTCTGATTTGGCATGGTTCATTGATGACGAGATGTAGGACAACTGGCCAGAATTTTGCTTTTTGACCCATGTCGTAGATTTGGATTTTGCTTCCTGGGACGCTTCGGATGTACTTTTTGATTCTGGTGTAGGCTGGTCCCTTGATTTCTGTATAACATCTTGCTGGTCTTTTTCCCATTTGTTTTCACCTTTTTTGCGGGGTTTGTGGTTTTAAGGTTTGTCTTGTGTTTTTGTGTTGTTGTTTGTTGTCTATCGTGCGCTTAGTGCGATTCTTTCGAGTTCTTGTTTCTTTCGTATTGCGGCGCTCTTAGTGTCATTTGCTGCTGCTGCGAGTAGTTCGTCAGCAATGATTTCGGGGAATGTTTTGACGTTGTTGAAGGCTTTTGAATTGATTGCTTGTGCGAGGTATCGTAGTGCGAGGTCTACTCTTCGTAGTGGGGCGATGTCTACGGATTGGTGTTGCGCGATTCCTCCGAAGGTTACTCTTGTTGTTTCTTCTCTTGGTGCGACGTTTTGGATAGCGTCGATGAGTACTTGTACTGGGTTTTTGTTTGTTTTTGCGTGGATGATGTCGAAAGCTGCTTCAACTGCGTTAATGACCATGATTTTCTTTCCCGTATTTCTCCCTTTTCTCATGAGCTTGTTTATGAATCGCTCAACGATATTCATTTCTGCTTTTTTGAATCGTTGTGCTGCAGCACGCCCGCTGGAGTGTGGTATGATTATTGGGCGTAGGGAGATGTACTGCTGGAGGCCGATGTCTGTGATCTCGATTTCCTCCATCGACCATTTGTTGAAGAGTTTTATGTCATTCATGTTTTTAGCCCTCGCTCTATGGTTGCTTCTTGGACTGTAAATAAAAACTTGGTGAAAGAGCAAAGCGCTTTTTTCGCGTCTTGGTGATGTACTGGTTGTGGGATGTTTTTCTAGATCGTTGTTCATTTTGTTCAAGAATGGAGCTAGCTGTTTCTCGTCATTTTTGCAATGTTTCCTGAGGGATTTTTCTTGCTTTTACGATTAGGAATGTGGGTATTCGGTCATAGTCTTGCCATGCTTCTCGAGGGTACTTTTGTTGCTGTTCAAGGGTTGGTTTTGGTTCAATCATGGTCTCAATCATTAGTCCATGTGTTGCTAAGTGATTGACGTAGGTGCTTATTGTTCTGTGAAAGTGGTCTGTAGGATGTCCTTTCACAAGTTCGATGCTGAATTTCTTCTCGTCGAAGTAATTGTCCACGATGATTATCCTATCAGTGTTCTTTTCGGAATCAAAGGGGATTTTTAGGGATCTTCGCACGGGGATAACGCCGAAACAGGGATGCAAGATTGAAAAGACGAAGATTCCGTTTGTTTTTAGCATTTTTTTGATACACGAGAAAATGTTTTCGAGGGTTTTGTTATCAACATCCATGAGCATCATGTTCGCGACAATCTTGTCGAACACTTTTTTTCCTTCATTTTTTAGTAAGTCACCACACTCTCCCTTGAAGTATGTTATTTTCTTGTTTCCTTTCTTGGCAATTGCAAAGTCGATCATGTCGCTGGGATCAACGCCAGTTACTATGGCTCCTCTTTTGGCAACGATCCTGCTCAAGTTGCCTTCTCCACATCCTATGTCAAGTATTCTCTCATTTTTTCCTGGGTTAAGAAGTTCAAGGACGTGTGGAATAATAAGCTCTTTGTGGTGGAAATCAGGATATCTCTCGCTCCAAATGGGGGCAATTCTGGACCATTTTTCTACACTGCTAAGATCTTTTCTTCCCTTAATTTCCCCCACACTGGTTTCTGAGGGAGTCAGTGTGCCTGCTGAGGAGACCGCAATGTCTTCTGCTGATGGTTTATGAACTTGTTCCCAGAGTCTTTTTCTTCCGTTGAAAATTTCATGTTTTTCTAGTTGTTCTCGGGATGGGAGAGAAGATGATGTAGTTTCTTTGGATGGTGTTTCAAGGGGAAACCAAACATTGATTGAAAAAGGGGGATGGATGTCGCCGATTTGGAAGGGGTGCTGACCAATATATTCTGCATATTCGAGTGAAGGCAATAACACATTACAGTAGGCACATTTGATCTCGTAGTAATAGGTGTATGTGAAGAATCTGGTTGCG
>JALTMP010000149.1 GCA_027001645.1 Candidatus Heimdallarchaeota archaeon | reverse complement strand
CCATTTGGTAAGCCTTGGTCAAAATGATTCCTTGTTTCGCCTTTCCAATGGCGATTTGATTAGTCCGTTCAATTAATCGAGTTCTTCTGGTGGACGAGGAATTATTCCCTCTTTCATAAGCAATTTAGTCATGGTTTGGATTCTCTGAATGATGCTAGTGGCATGATCAAACAACTCTTGTCGTGTTTTCTTAACTCTAGCAATCCCTGTTCTCATTGCTTCTTCAGCTACCGCCACAGCTTCTCTCGGAAATACTTCACTTTCTTGCATTGACGGAACAATATAATCAGGAGTAAGCCCCTTCTCTTCGGCAACCTTTGCTATTTCCTTGGCAGCAGCAATCGCCATGCCGTCCGTAATCGTATATGCATGAACGTCTAGAACGCCTCTGAAAAGAGCAGGAAACACCAAGCTATTGTTAACTTGATTTGGAAAATCACTTCTACCCGTTGCAATCACCGCGGCTCCTGCTTCCTTAGCATCCCATGGCCAGATTTCCGGATAAGGATTCGCTAAGGCAAACACAATAGGATCGGTGCTCATGGACTTAATGTGGCCATGTGAAATTATGCCTGGCTGGGATTTGGAAGTAGCAATGATCGCATCTGCTCCTTTTACGGCATCATCCAGCCCTCCGGTAACTCCTTCCGCATTGCTGTGAGCTGCAAAGTACCATTTTTCCGGAAATCTGCTTCGAAGAATATCCGCGTCGTCTCTATTTGGTTCAAGAATCCCTCTGCTATCTACCATGATCATATTTTCAATTTTCAGACCCGCGGCCACAAGCAATCTAGCAATTCCTATGCCTGCAGCTCCCGAACCAAGAACAACAACCTTCACTTCATCAAGCTTCTTACCAACGAGTTTCAAAGCATTAAACAATGCCGCCAAAGAAATCGCAGCAGTGCCTTGTTGGTCGTCATGCCAAACGGGGATTGTGATCTCCTTATCGCGGCGAAGATGATCTAAGATCGTGAAGCACTTTGGATGAGAAATATCCTCTAAATTAATTCCTCCAAACGCTGGTTGAACCCACTTTACTAGTTTGATAATGTCTTCTGGGTCGTGTGCATCAACGACAAGAGGAAATGCGTCAACTCCTCCAAGATATTTGAAGAGCATACCTTTTCCTTCCATCACAGGAATAGCCGATTCCGGGCCTATATTGCCTAATCCAAGCACTCTAGACCCATCAGAGAGCACTGCAACCGTGTTCCATTTATTTGTGTGAGTATAAAGAGCCCTTGTAGAGCCTCTGTCGAGGTCTTCTCTGATCATCATGCAAGACCTAGCCACCCCAGGAGAGTACCAAACTGAAAAATCCTGCATGCTCTCAATCTTACATTTCGGGATGATTTCGATTTTCCCCTTGTAAAAAGGATGCCATTTTTCTGCCAGCCTTGCTGGGCGTTCAGCCTTTTTTTCTAGCTCATCCCGCGTCACTTTATCAAGCTTCTTTTTTTCTGCCAATTTTTTTCACCTCAAGTTAATCCATTTCCGAAATTTGCAATTGACCGGTTTTTCTCTTCTCATATGGCCAAATGCTTCATTGGTTTGGATGAATTCATGCAATCCATCAAATCATTTCGGGAAAGCATTCGATTAATCTCTTCAAAGGATCTCTCAATCCACTGATTTAAAAGCCCAATGTTGCCACCATCTCATATATGCACTTGAAAGTAGTGGCGATCAATATTAAACCAAAGAAAGAAAACGAGAGAGGAATTCCCAAAAAGGGTATTGATCAAGCAAGAGTTAACAAACAAGGCGTACAAGGTGATTTCAATCGCTATCGTTCTGAGAGAAAAAGAAACACTCTTGACCAAGCAATCCTTCTTCTGCACAAGAATACGATCGATTTCTTAGTCAAAAAAGGATGGCCCGTTGAAATCGGACACCTGGGAGAGAATATAACCCTCCAAGGAGAACCATCACAGCTAGAAGAAGGAATGAAATTGCGAATAGGAGCAACAGTCCTTCAAGTCACTAAGAAATGCTTTCCCTGCAACAACCTCAAAGCGCTTCCCTACGTGAATAATGCTAACATTGAAGAATTCAAACAACTTCTCCACGACAGAAGGGGATGGTACGCTATGGTCCTACAAGAAGGAACTATCAGTGTCGGAAACACTGTTAAAATCCTTCCGTCTCAGTAAGGACTTAACTTTGAGAAGCCCATTGGATTCGTGATATGTTTAAATAGAAAGAGCCGACTCAAACATCTAGGAATCATTTTCTCAGCATTACATTAAAAAAAGCGGAGATCAATGCATGTCGCAAGAAGTCTCTTCACCAGACGATAAGGGAGAACTGCTAATAGAAGTACTTAATCGGCTTGGTATTCATCTCGCCATTTTATCCAAGCCCGTTACATGCCTTACTCCGTGTCCCGAATGGATACGCACGCATCTCGATGAGCTAGATACTGTGGTGGCAAACGAAAAAATAACCCTTGTAAGTCCCTTGAATGATGAATATGTGGCTCGAATCGCACCCATCACAGTAGATGGTAAACCCATTGTCTATATCATGCCAGAGCAAGGAGAAGTAGTTCAACTTCAACACAAGATCCAGGAGCTAAAACAACAATTGAAGTGGGCCCAAGAGGAGATCGATTCGTACGTAAGATCGTTAGCACATGACCTGCGTACTCCGTTAAGAGCCATCATGAGTTTTACGGAATTACTTCACTCAGAAATAAGAGAGGATCTCCCTCAAGATGTACTGCAAAACCTCCAAATCATTCTTGACAATGCCGAAAAAATGGAGCAATTATACAACTCCCTTGTTGAACTCGCAAAGGTCACGACGTCTGATCTAGTAATCTCTCGAGTCAGCCTTTCAGAACTCTTGACTACGATCTCTCAAATCCCCAACAAGTACTTGCAAAAGACAACAATCAACATCCCCAAGCAACTCCCTGTAATCGAAGGAGATCCCGAAAAGTTGAGAATGGTCTTCACCGAACTGATTTTGAATGCCGCAAAGTTTAACTCAAATCCACGGCCACGGGTTGAAATAACATGGCAGGATCTAGGTGATCGAGTGCGCATTAAAGTAACAGATAACGGTATTGGCATTCCGCCTGAGAGCAGAAATCGAGTTTTTTGGGTGTTCCAGCAACTAAACCCGAACTCAGAAGGCTTTGGTGTTGGGCTATATCGCTGCAAACGCATAATCGAACGACATAAAGGAACAATTGCAATAGTTGACTCTCAACCTGGAATTGGAACAACCTTTGCAATTACCCTACCCCGGAAACAATCCAAACAAAATGATTATAACATTTGAAGAATCGTTAAAGCACTATTTTCTAGCCAAAATCAATGCTTGAATCTTGCTCAGACGCCATCTCTGACGGTAACAAGTTTTCAAAATCAACTACGTCTCGCACAAATACTTTTTTATGACCACAAGCAACCTATGAGTGATGTCGGAATCTGAAATTCAAATTGGGCCAATTCCAAACCAACGAAAAATTGGTCTTGCCAGAGCACATCTCATTCGTGTCTATGCTAAGGATTTTGTTCCTCCTTTGTGGTTCCTATTTGCCGACAACCTACAGCCAAGAGGAGAATCCTCTGAAAAATTCGCCATTGAGATTAATGGGGATAAATTCATGGGGCTAATTGCTCATCCTTACCGGATTTTCGAAAATGACCCTTATTTCGGCCCCTACGTTAGTGCTATGGATCAGCTAAGGAGAGAAATAGTAGCAATGGTATTCCGCGACGTCAAGACATTCCTCGGAATCCCAGTAACAATTACTTTCAAAGAAGTAACTAAATCTATTGAAGAACAGGAAGAGCTCTTTTCAGCATTTCAGACCATTTGGGATCTTACTGAAGAAGTGCTTGGGTATAGGATCTCTGTTGACGAATTCAGGCAAGAATTCAACGAAATAACTGGTCGCTGGACTGGGGGATTCCAATTCACGGGTAGTTTGCAAAAAGATGTCGAACTTGCAGGATCTCCAAAAAATCTCGCTGCTCGAGCTTTAGGGACCATCCAAAATTATCCCGAACTTGAGTTCAGAATATTTAGTGCAATAAGTGCAGCTCTCCCTCTTGCATGACTCGTTTCTCCTTACCCCATCCTCCTTTTACACTTTATTGCTTGTTTTAGGGGTCCGTTTTGCTCTTCACCAACCATAGAAAAAAAATAGCATACTTCCTTTCGTCATTTCATGGTAACCATTTCTGCGTATTATCGAGACCCATACCTTCGCGAATTAGAAACCGAGATTCTGACCGCAACGGAGAAAGGCCTTATCCTCAAAGATACGATCTTCTATCCCCGTGGCGGAGGACAACCAGATGATGAAGGAACCATTACTTACAACAATCAAGAAGTACGCGTTGTGGGGCTAAAAAAGACACAAAGCGGAATAGAACACATTCTCGACCCCATGATACAAGCCAGACCCGGAGATTCCGTTCTGCTGAGAATAAACTGGGAACGACGATATAATCTCATGAAACTTCACACTGCTTTGCATGTGCTAAGTGCCCTTGTTTACAAAAAATACGGCAAACTCGTTACCGGAGGGAACATATCGCCCGACAAAGCTCGCTTGGACTTTGATCTGGAAAAATTAACGTCTGAAATCAAACAAGACCTCGAAGATGAATTAAACGCCGAACTTGAAAAAGGACATGAGGTTGAAACTAAATTTCTTCCCAGAAAAGAAGCTGAGAAAATCCCCGCGCTTATCCGTACAAAGATAAATCTGCTCCCCGAAGAGATCGATCCAATACGCGTGGTAAGAATTGGCGACATCGATTATCAAGCCGATGGTGGACTTCATGTGGCAAATACCCGTGAAATCGGACGAATAAGAATTGTCAAGATTGAGAATAAGGGAAAGGGGAGAAAACGAATCACCATTGCTTTTGCTTAATTCGAGCTGTGATGTGCCCATGCAAGATTTGCCTGTTGCCATAATTTTTGATCTAGATGGAACTCTCGTCGATAATACGGAAATTGTGGTAGAAACCTATGCAACCGCGCTACAACATCTTGGAAAGCCCGTTCCCTCTTATGATGAGATCGCAAGACTTGGAGGTCTTAGCACAAGAGAAACCGCAAAGGCGTTAGGTCTTTCAGGATCTCTTATCGATGAAATGGATGCGCTCTTTTGGGAATTATTTCCAAAGATCATGAAAACCAAAAATCTAGATTCATCGCTACTCCCGGGAGTATCTGATCTACTCTTGTTTCTTTCATCTCGTGGTGTGAAAATGGGAATAGTAACTTCAAACACGGTTGAAAATGCGCAACGTATTCTCAAAGCAACGAAGATTGAAAAATTCTTCTCCGTCATTGTAGGTTATGATTCCACCGATGAGCCAAAACCTTCACCCCAACCTCTTCTCTTGGCGATGAGTGAACTATCACTTACAAAAGATGAAATTTGCCCCGACAATGTTTGGTTCGTTGGAGACAGCGCAACTGATGTGCAGGCTGCACGCAATGCCAATGTGTTCTCAGTCGCTATTCCCCACCCCGCACGACTGAGTTCCGTTGTCGACGCAAAACCAGATCTTCTCATAGGTTCTGCTCTCGATTTGTTGGCTTATCTCAATGGGTGATGATGCTTTTTCCCTCTCCAAACGAACAAGTACAAAGTCTTTGTTTGCCAATCAAAAGAGTTGAAGAGAATTCCATATTACTTTTATGTCATTTTGAGAAAAGATCTATTGATAACAGTGAGAAGGAAAAAGAACCTCGATAAGCTACTTCCAAAAGATTCGCGAAAAAAACCTTCTAGAGGTTCTGATCGAGCTACCGCCGAACTCATTGATAGATTAGTGGTGATCGAAGATATTGCGAATCGCTTTTTTGACAGCGTTGAGCGTCAGTTGGAGGCTCTTGTCAACCGAATCGACAATCTAGAGGAGGATTTTGAACAAGTCATCGATGCCGTAGCCCAGTTTGGAAAAGGACGAACAGGAAAAATTCCGCGCAAAAGATCTCGAAAAACTCCGCCTACAACAAAACCAAAAACACCCAGTACCCCGTCCGGTCCATCAATGCCTTCTTTACCCTCTGCACCCGTTGCCCCCTCTACTTCTGCTTCCCCCACACCTCCTACGGCTACTAAGCCCAGCAGTGGAACTCCTCCTTCCCCCCCAAAAATTGGAGGCGTTCCAAAAGTGGAAACCAAATCTGGTCCGAACGCGCCCAAGTTCTGATTCGGGGTTCTGATATCACCTCTACGCATTTCCTCTTCTGTTTTTTCAAGTTTTGGAACATGATTCAAGAACGGCCCCTACTTGGCTTCCTATACCTCTGGGACGTGACGTTTTCTCTACCGTTGACGATTCGCCTTTGACGATATCATTTCTTCTCGTCATTTTTTTCTCGTCAAATCGTCTTTTCGTCATCGCGTCTATTCTTTATCTGCATGTTTTCCTCCTCCTTTCTTCCTTTTATCGCTCATCGGTGGTTTTTGACGATCGTTTTTTTTGACGATCATCGTTCTTGGCGATCGTCTGACGATTTCGTCATCGTCTTTTTTGACGATCGTCAATCGTCTCGCTCGTCACCAGTTTGTTGCGAATTCCTATTGATATGAGCGTTATCTTTTCTAGTGTTTCACAAAAAAACGCAACTTGACGACCTTGCATCATTTGGCGACAAACTTGACGATAATCATTTTCACCGTCTACTTTGTACCTTATCAAGAAAAGGTGGATCTAGTCTAACCATTTAAGAAGAGAAATCATTCATTCATATTGTAGAGACATGTCTGCTCCTGAAATCCTAGAACACATCGCCCAATCAAAGAATTTAGTCCGCATTGTTTTCGGCGAAACAGTCGAATCTCTATGTGCTGCATCTAGTATCGCTCTGGAGCTTAAGCAAAAAGAAGTCCCCTTTATTCTTGAACCGTCAAATTATCAATGGATGAAAACTCTGGTTGAACAGAAGCATGTTGAAAATCTATTTCTTGTAGGTGCCGTGGAATTATATCCCTTGTTAAACGATTCTGAAAACTTAGTTGCCGCGAAGATTGATGAATTTGATTCATTTCAATCAAAAAGTGTTCCCTTTGGGTTACGGTCTGGAATTATTGCAGAACGCGTTTTTCAGCTCCTGACAAAAAGCTTTGGAGAAATTTCTGAGATTTCCAAAAAACTGTTAGTCATTGGGGTTTCTGGACATCCTAATAGGGCGAATCTTGAGGAGGAGCACCCACAACTGTTATCCGCGTGCAATCAAGTAAAAACATTCAAGGGCCTCATTCTTCCTGGAAGACGAACACTTCCCTTGCACTTGTCATTAGCTCTTTCTGTTGACCCCGTCATATTGGGAGTAACTGGTGATGAAGGTCATGCAATTGATCTCTTGCTTAGAAGTAAGATCCCTACAATGGACGGTCAAGAACCAAGAACCGCTTCAGCACTCTCATTTGAAGAGACTAAAAATCTATACTCACACATCGTCATGGAATACATGACCCGATACGAGGAAGAATCTCCCCCCGATCTCATAGGGACTATTGTTGAGTTCCAAGATGAAGAAATGGACGAGCTTATTGATGCTAGAGAATTTCATAGAACCCTTTTTGCGGCAATGAATGCGCAAAGAATAGACTTAGCTCTGGCTCTCTGCTTTGGAGATCGCGGTTCAAGGGCGATTACTGCTCAAAACCTTCTCGAAGAATATCGCTCTCAATTGTTGGAGAAATTTCCCGAGGTTATGAATCTTACACGAAAGCAGAGTGCAAAATTCATCATTGATCTTCGTGAAGCAGTTTCCTGGCATCACGCTAAAACGTTTATGGCGATTATTGCGCGCGAAAACTTGCTACCCGGAACAGATGAAGTTGTTGTTCTTTTCAAGGGGAAAGAAGGTCTCGTTATTGTTGCTATTCATTTTCCTCTTGGAGTACAAACTGTTTTTCCCTGGGAGTCGTTTTGGGATAAGATTTCATCGCCACATATCTTTGATGTTGAGGTTGATTCTCACAACATTTACTTAGAAATCCCATCCCGCATGCTTGATGAGTATTTGGAAAAGATCACCAGAGAAATAAAGCGTTCCTAATAGAATCAAACTGAAGCTAGATGGAAGAATTTAAGACAACAGGAAAAATTGCCATCGTGGTCAAGAACCCGAAAACAGCGGAAGCTATTGTTGCATCTGTAGATCCAGAAAATTCTCTTCTCACAAAAATCAAAATGACGACCCACCATGAGGGAAAGAAGGTCATCACTGAATGGGATGGTGTTTCCTCTATCTGGACGCTGAAAAACACGCTGGATGATTTGATTGCGAGTATTATTCTGGCGTCTGAAACTGCCGAAGTTCTAGAAAAGAGCCAGTCTGACTCTGAAAAAAAATGACTTGATTTTTTTCTCTATTGAATGATAAACTCAAGCACGGATTCTTCTTGATCGATCCATTTGGCTAGTCCCTTGCGAACTAATATTCTGCAAACATCTCTTAGCTCTTCTACTGGAAGTAAGGCCCAATCTTGGCTTTTTTCTTTTCTTAAATCGAGCAATGACCAGAATTCAACGGCTTTCCCCGTAGAAATCATGTAGTCATAAAGCTCTTGGGCCATTTCCTCGTTTGTTTTCCAGTAGATCCTAGCGAGTACTGGTGGCTGGATCCATTTGAGCATGGCATTTTGTTCCAAGTAGGATGCTATTTCTTTGAGTTGATCTATCGATAGTTGTCTCCCATGCAATTGATTCTTAAAGGGATGAATTTCAGCCAATTCTTGAAAATTGAGGATGTGTTTTTTCATGATTTTTGAATAGTTTACCAACACGTTTGCCCAGTTTTGTGTCCATGCCTGTACTTGTTGGGGCAATTTTGGAGTAATATATGCAAACGGTGCTTTTGTCCATGGAGGAATTTGCACAAGAAACTTCTGGTATCTTTGCTCGTTGAGAGTTCCATCATCCTCGATTGGTTGTGCTGTGGATAGAGATGCTTCAGGGATTGCCTTCAAAGAGGGTTCTTGCTTTTCGAGAGCTCCGTCTGCAACAGATGTTGCTTCAAAATGGGAGCTCCCGGTTTTTGTCGGCTCTGTTGCTTTTGGTTCAGTTTTTTCCCGCTCTTTTTTCCTTCTTTCAACTGCCATTCTCATCACTTGCTTTCCTACTGACGGGTAGTTTTTATCCCGTTCCGAATTCGCTTGCCCATTCCTCAAATCTCTTTAATTCCTCGGGGGAAACACTTGGTTTAACGACTTTTAGACTAGTCATGAAATCTTCCATGTTTACTGGTCTCGCCGTTATTTCAGGATTTGCTAGGGCACCAGTAGTATCTAATTCTCTTACCGGTCGCATGATCGCTTCTCTACAAATATTTGCAATATCAGCTGCGCTAAAATTTTCTGTAAGGTCTGCTAGTAACTCGAAGTCGACATCCTCCGCGAGATCAACCCCTCGGACATGTATTTTGAACACTTCGACTCTCGCTTCACGATCGGGCAATGGGATGTAGATTCTTCGTTCAAACCGTCTTCGGAATGCAGGGTCTATTTCCCAAGGAACATTTGTTGCACCAATCACTACAACTCTATCCTCTAGTTTGCTCGTTAATCCTTCCATACTTGTAAGCAATTGAGTCTTGACCCTTCTCATTGCATCGTTTTCGTTTCCACTTCGGGCTTGAGTCAGTGCGTCAACCTCATCAATGAAGATAATGCTCGGTTGTCTTTCTTTTGCAACATCAAATAATCGTTTGACAATCTTTTCTGATTCCCCAAGCCATTTGCTCATCATCACGGCAGGACTTATATTGAAGAACGTGGCGTCGAGTTCTCCCGCAGTCGCTTTTGCTAACATAGTTTTGCCTGTCCCTGGAGGCCCAAATAAGAGGATTCCTCGCCACGGTCTTCGAGCCCCCTTGAATAAGTCTGGTCGCATTAGCGGGAGGACAATTGCTTCTCTGAGAGCTTGTTTTGCGGGCTCGAGTCCTGCGACATCTTCAAGCTTAACGTCTGGTTTTTCACTAATGATCGCATCTGACAGATGTTCATCAATTTCCTCGTCGTCTTCCCTTTCTCCTCGCGATGCTGGGGCTTTCTTTAGTGTCTCCTTTAGGACCTTTGCCCGTCCAACATAGCTTCGGGCTCGGTCTTCATAGGTCTCTCGTATCATTGGATTACGCGTTACTTTTGCAGCTTTGACTAGAATCTCAGCCGCTCTTAAGTAGTCCTGAATTGCATCTTCGTATCTTCCTTCCTTATCGGCCCTAACGGCTGCTTCAGCTATCCTCGCTGCTTGTGCGTAAAGATTCTGCGACATACTGATCTGCCCCTATTTACTATCGATCTCCTAATATGGAGTTGTCTCTCTTGTTAATAATTCCTTTCGAATTCATTGAAAAGAACAATCCCGTGGTCGGAACAATTGCTCAAGAAGGTCAACAAAAGAGCGGCGTATGGGTTAGGGTTCTTGAATTGCAACTCTTCCTTCATTCGGGCTAATCCACGTGATCAAAACAATTTCTTGCTCTTGTAATTGTTCAAGTGCTTCGCGTATTTCATCCGAGGGGTCTTGTAGCAGCTCAATCAACTCGGTCAGATACAGCGTCCCTCCCTTTTCAATTAAGACTCGTAGAATGTCTCTTTGGACGTCAGAAAAGCCCATTCTTTCAAACGCTCTGTCTATTGCTTCTGCCAGGCTTGTTCTCTTTTGCAATAACTCTATTTTGCGTTCTTCCAGCCGATGGATCTCGTTTTCAATTGCTTGAAACTCTCTCATCGAGTTCCACAACAAATCAATTGTTCTGCCTCTTCGGACTTGTTCCGTTATTTTTTTGATTTCTTCTTCACTGGGCTCAGCCCCGATCTCTCGAATTATGGTCTGAAATACCTTTGGTCCTATGCTTACCGAAAGTAGCCAGCCCGAATCGAGCGCGTAGTACCTTCTTTGTGGGCCTTGATTAGAAGGCACTTCCTTAGTACTGACCAAGTGAAGTCTGGAAAGGGATTCTAAGTGCTTGGTTACTGCTCTTTGACTGATATTCAATAATTTCGCAAGTTCAAATGCATACCTTTCCTCTTGGGAAAGTAATTTGATGATTTCCCGTCTATGGGGGTTACCCAGTATTTCGAAGAGGTCATCTAGTGTAAGCGTCTTTTGACTTTCATCTCCATCGTTGCAATTTTGTTCTCGTGGTTTTTTCTTAGTCCTCTTCGACATTTTCATTCACCTTCTTCATTCTTTATGCAAAATCCGCACTAACAGCCTCTGACAATGTCTTGATATCCTTCTTCCGCTGACGTTCTTGTAGATAATTATCCATTGCCTGCTTTAGGTGTTTTTCCAAGACGAGACAATTAGATAGCGCCAGCTCGATCTCATCGGGGGATTGAATTGCTTCGATGAGCTCTCTCATGGCAATCATTTTGGCTTCCGCAACTACTGCAGCAATGTCTGCACCGGAGAAACCATCCATTTCACTTGCTATTTTCTCCCAATTGATTTTTTCACTTATCGGAACTTCTCGTAGGTGTGTTTTTAGGATTTCAATTCTTCCTTCTTGATCTGGAAGATCAACTTTTACGAGCTTATCAAATCGCCCGGGTCTTAATAGGGCGGGATCAATAATGTCCGGCCTATTTGTAGCTCCGATGACGGTCACTCCTGTTAGTTCTTCTAGGCCGTCTAGCTCTGTCAGCAATTGACTGATCATTCGTTCTGTTACTCCTGAATCTCCACTTGTTGATCCTCTAACTGGGGTGATGCTGTCTAATTCATCAAAAAAGATAACACAGGGTGCCGCTTGACGCGCTTTTCTAAATACTTCTCTTATTCCTCTTTCACTTTCACCGACCCATTTGCTGAGCAGTTCGGGGCCCTTTATTGAGATAAAGTTTGCCTCGGCTTGTTTTGCTACGGCTTTTGCTAGCATGGTCTTACCGGTTCCTGGTGGTCCATAAAGAAGGATTCCTTTCGGTGGTTTTACCTTTAGGTGTTGGTATACAGAATTGTACTTCAGCGGCCATTCAATGGCTTCCTGCAAGACTTTTTTCGCATCATGTAGTCCGCCAATATCTTGCCAGCCAACATCTGGGACCTCAACAAAAACTTCTCTAAGGGCTGAGGGCTCGACTGTTCTCAGAGCCTCCATGAAATCCCGCATTGTTACTTGGATTTTTTCTAATGTTTCTAGAGGGATGCTGTCTGCTTCAAGATCTATTTCCGGAAGGATCCTTCGCAACGCATTCATCGCCGCTTCTTTTGCAAGGGTCGCCAAATCAGCACCTACGAATCCGTGAGTTAAGTTTGCCAGCTTTTGTTTATCAACATCGGTCGCTAAAGGCATTCCTCTTGTGTGAATCTCAAGGATCTCTAGTCGAGCATCTTTGTCAGGAATTCCAATCTCGATCTCTCGATCGAAGCGTCCTCCTCTTCGGAGAGCAGGATCTAGTGCATTCGGTCTATTTGTTGCCCCTATGACAACAACGTTTCCTCTTGATTCCAGCCCATCCATGAGTGTAAGTAGTTGTGCAACGATTCTTCTTTCCACTTCGCCCGTAGTTTCTTCTCTTTTTGGAGCTATTGAATCAATCTCGTCAATGAATATAATGCTTGGTGCATTCTTTTTTGCCTCTTCAAATACCTCTCTTAGCCTTTCCTCGCTTTCTCCATAGTATTTTCCAACAATCTCAGGACCAGAAATGCTGATAAAGTAGGAGTTGGTCTCGGAAGCAACAGCCTTTGCTAGCATTGTTTTTCCAGTTCCGGGAGGTCCATGAAGCAATACTCCTTTTGGAGGGTCAATTCCTAGCCTTTCAAACAACTCTGGATGACGAAGTGGGAGCTCCACCATTTCTCTAAGTTTTCTGATTGGTTCCTTCAAACCCCCAATATCCTCATAGCTCACTCGCTGGATTTTTCTTGCTTGTTCTTCTTCAAGGACTCTTCTCGAAATTTCGATCTCTGTGTTTTTCTCAACAAGTATTGGTTCTCCCGAGGGGTCGGTTGAAACCACTCCAAAGTACAAGAATTTCCCAACACCAACGGGGATTGGCACAATATCTCCTTCAATAAGTACTCTTCCTGCCAGTATCTTTGCAATATATTTGTCCAGTCTTTCAACGATGACTTTTTGCGTGGGTGCTAATCGTACTTTTTTTCCTACTCTTACGTTTGTTTTTGCAACTTTTACGCGATCATCAATTGAAACTCCGGCGTTGTGCCTAGTAATGGAATCTATTCTGATGACTCCTCTTCCCGTATCTAAGCTCTGCCCTCTCCAATTCATCGCTACGGTGCGCTTTTTCCCCTCAATAACCAGGATGTCGCCTGTTTTGACGCCTATTTTTTCTGCGAGATCTGGAGATAGGCGGGCTAGTCCTCTCCCGACATCTTGTCTTAGAGGTTCTGCCACGCGCGCCCAGACGAACTTTGTAGGTGTTGCTTTGCTCATTATCCCACTTCCTTTTCCTCTTGTGCAGATGTTGGAGTTTAAAGGATTTTTCCTACGGTATTTTACCTCAAGTATATTACATTGCTTTCTAGTATATATTTGATATGGAAGTGAAAGAAACGAGTTGCTTAGGAAAATGAAAAATGGAAGGAGAAAAGAGGGGGTATCACTTTCAGGAGTAATTCTCTAGTCTCCGCCACCCTCTAGCTCTTTTTTAAGTGATTCAAGCTCGTCTTCTACCTCGGCGGTTTCTTTCTTTTTCTCCTCGGATATTGACGACGCTACTGTTGGAGACCCTGCAATGCTGGGAGTGCTGGGGAGTTCTCCAACTGTTCCTTTCTGGATTTCCATTTCTAACATATCAAGTTCCGATTCGACATCTTCTATATCGTCAAATTCAAGCTCTGATTCAGAGAATTCTGGGCTTGAGATTGCTTCACTCATCATTGCAATTTTTTCTCGCTGCTCCTCCATTTTCATCATTACTTCTTCTGTTCTTTCTGGAGGAACTTCTTCAATCGTTGCATCTATTACTTCGCCAGCAATATCTAAGGCTTTAACGGTTTCAGCAGTGCTTTTAGCTCGCTGGATATTTTCGATCATTGTGCCAAGATTCATCATGGTGTTCTGGATTTGGTTGTATCTTTGTTCGTAGACCTTTGCCCTCATAAGCGCTTGTTTTGCCCCTGTTCTGTTGCCTCTTGCCAAGAGTTGCTTTGCGTAATTTCGTTGTTCCTCTATTTTTCGGAGAAGATTTTGGCTTTCCAACTCATATCTGTTGAGTTGTTTTTTTAGCCCAGCTATTGCTTGTTGTTCTTTTTCTTTCTGAGTTTTTTTATCTCGGCCAAAGAGCCAGTCTTTTATTGGCATTTTGTGTTTCACCTTTTGTAGCTCATTTTATCTCTGCGTGTTCATCTAATCTTTTCGCTTTAGTTCCTCGATTTCTTTTTCAATGTCGCTAACTTCACTTTTCGTTCCAGTTGCTGGAGTTGGCAATCCTGTTTCAGCAGCTACTCCAACTTCTAGTCCATATTCTTCTAGAATTGAGTCAACTTCTTGGGTGTCAGTATCTGTGACGAAGAGATCATCTACTCTGCTCTCCATTTCTTCTGATTTCATTTCAATGCCTTCTAAAGCTCCTTCCATATCACTAACAACAGCTTCAATTTCGGGTAGATGTAACTGTTCATTGACTTCACGCAATGCGTCTGCTACACCCGCCATTTCTGATGCGATGCTCTGTATGGCATCTGCTCTTTCTAGTTTGAAGACTAATCCGTCTATTTTGGAAATTAAGTTTTGATATCCTCTTGCCCATTTTCTTGCTCTAGCAAGATCTGTTGCGTACATTCGGGCACTTTCAACATCCCCTTTTGCAAGCGCTTGTCTAAGTCTTGATTCCATGGTGCGTTGTTGCCGCTCGAGTTTCCGCCGTGAACGTTCGAGTCTTCTGCTCACTAGTTTTAACTTCACGATGTGGTCGCGGGTGCCTTTTCCTTTACCCCCGCCTGCCAGCCAGGAGATGAAATCTCTTACCATTCTGTATCCGTCCTTTTCTTGGGGGATTCTGTTAATCCCTATTTCTAATGATAAAGTGGTGGTGAAACCCTATAAATCTTTACAGATGGCAAAGCATGGAGGAGGAAAAGTTAGTAATTTTTCTCCTTTTTTTGATCAAAATGTTGCTCCTTGGTGTTAGAACGAAGCTAGTCCTGGGAACCAGTATTTTGTTCCTTCCATGTACTGGGTGTCTTTGATGGCGATTCCCTTTTCTACAAGGTCTTCAATCGCTCTCTTTGCTCTCTCTAGGTTCCACTTTGTTTTTAGAAGGATGGTCTCCACTGTGATATAACCTTCCCTTGATGCAAGGCTCAATATAGTTTCTTGATCCTCTGTTAGCTCTGCCGGAATGAATTCGACAATTTTCACCCCGCTCTCTAACTTGCGCAGCGGTGGAATAGCTTCTGCTTTGACAAGCAACTCTAATGCTTTGGATATGTCCGTTGCACTGACTATTTTGCCAGGTCTTGTTTTGTTGATTCGAATGATAAGCTCTGCTAAGGACATTATTCCTCCTGTTTCTTTTGTTAATTCTCGCCCAATTTCTAATAATTCAGTGGCTAGTTGATCATAGTATTGTCCACCTAGGAGTCTTTCCTTCATTCCGGGCTTTTCTTTCCACTCATATACTCCTATTTCTTCAGGGAGACCAAGAGACCTTCTGATTTCTGCAATTTTTTGATAGTATTCTTTGTTTGTTCGGATTTCCTTTCCCCATTTTTTCTCCAGTTTCTTTAGTTGTTGTTTGAGCGCTTTGACTTGATCCATCATGCTGGCAATATCCGTGAGCAAGAGTTCAGCATCTTTTTTCTCTGCAGCGGATTTCATTCTGATTTTTCGTTCGATATCTCTTATTCCCATGGGCTGTCACCTGGCTTCTTATTAATCCGCTAACTTGCTCACGAGGCCTCTGAATTCTCCCAGCCATCTTTCTGCTTGAAACGCTAGTTTTTCAATGTCTGAGTCGGGGAGTAGTTTTGATGGTTCTTCTTGAGAAAGGATGACTCGCCAAGAGTTGATTTCTTCTAATACCCAATAGTTTGGGTCGACTCCGGGAAATGATTCTAAGATTCTGTAGAGCTCGTCAAGCATTGGCACAATGTATTCAATTTTGGCCACGCTTTTTAGGGATAAGTGATCCAAGAGATTAATACTAGTAGCAACGAAGTCAGCTGCCTTTCTTGGGATTCTTCGAAGCTCTTGGTATGGAATAACCACTGTTCCCTTTCCTTCTGCGAGTTTTAGTTTCTCAATCCCTCTGGGGAATTTTTCTTCGAGCTGATTCTTTTTTATGAATTCCTCCATCTGAAAGTTTCCTTCTCTTTCCAAAGAAATTCTTGCCTTGTACGCCTCTCTGATGAGCGCCTGTAATTGCTTTCGATAAAATGTATCATCGATGTTTCCGTCTGCAAAATCTGTTGCTAGACGATCGAGAGTAGCAATTGCTGAGTATAACTCTCCTTCGTATTCAAGCGGATCGTTTTTCATGGATCTTTCTTTGTAGCTCATTTGTTTTTTCCTCCTCTTTTGAATGGATTTTTTGAAATAAAATGTAATAGGATTTTAAATAGACACGCCTCAATCTGTAATAATCTGCAGGGCTGATGTAAGCATCTTCATAATACTCTTCTAGTAACTCAAGGAATTCAGTGATTGCATCCAATTGTGCTTTGTACTCCTCCTTGAGTGATATTGGGACTGATACTTGCGCTTGGCCTGCTAGGACACGTTCTCTTTCTCTTTGAATTTCTTGTTCAATCTCGCGCAATTTTCGTTGCAATTCTTGAATTTTGATTTCTAGTTCGGTTGTCGGTGCTTGTGCAGTCATCCTGCTCTGGGCTCCTGTAATGGCCGGTTGTGGCCTTACTCTAGCGAAATGATCTCTAATCTCTTGGATTAGCTCGACTACTCGCTTCTCTGGAGTCCAATCCGTTATTCCCGGAGGGTGAATGATAAAATTATCATCAACGATTGGATGTTGGATTGGGGTGAGAGACTTTATCATGGGTGGTAATTGCGGATATCCTCGTCCCAGATCAATGATTATTTCAATTGGCTGGTTGTTTGAGAGTGTCCCAACAATGCCTTTGTACTTGTGTAAGTCTCCCTCTATCGGTTCAAAACTAGGCTCATTATTTAGTATATCCTGGAATGTAATCGCTAGAGCACGATCGGCATCGATTGACATTTTTATCTAATAACTAAGATTTCCCGCCCCCTAAAAAACGTAATCTAACCGGTATGAGTTGATTGGGGTATCGATCTTTGCCTATTGTTATGATACGAGTCACTGTTGCTTTTCTTCAGCATCTAACCTTGCCTTGAAAACAGTTTTCCACTCGTATTTATTTAGGAGAATCTTGATCGTAAGTATCAAGCGAAACCTCGGGGATCTTTGTGAGCTATTCTGTCAGAAATGTGATTTGAATCTCGCTAGTGATTGGGTTTTCCTCCGTTTTGACTGATGCTTCTGTTTCGATTAGGTGGATTACTTCCATTGCCCACTGAATCGCTTTTCTTTTCACAGTTTTAGGAAGATATGGCCATCTTTTTGGACCATACGGGATTTGTGCGAGGTCTTTGTGGGTGATCCAGCTATTGGGTTTTGGTTTTGACTTTAGGATCTCTTCTGCTATTCTTCGGGGTGCTGGTAAGGGAGGAAATCCAACGATGCTATGCAAAAACATAGCAACTGCCCAAATAGTCGCAACGACTCCTATTGCTCCAAGGCTTAGTTTTATTCCTTCCCAATAGATTGGTTTACGAGTTATCAACCAAGGTGGTAATAGAACAAAACTTAGGGGCAGAAAAACAATAGTTGCCCAAATAGTGATTGCTTTGAATAGGCGCACTATTCTGTACGGGATAAACCTTCTAGACCTCATAAATGTCCTTATTGAGGGTAGGTGAGCATAGGTTTCATGGTATTTCATTTGATGTTATGCTCCTTTTACTCCTCTGAATGCGTTTATTCTTCGTGCAATTTTATGGAATCGAATAGTATATGCTGGTACTTTTCGAACAAGCTCTCTGCTTCCTTCAGAGCTTCTATTCCCTTTTCTGTGATTTGATAGTATTTTCTTGATGGGAATCTGCTCCTCACTGTACTCTTGACATATTCATCTCTTTCCAAGCGATATAAGACAGCATAGCTAGTTACCGTTGCCGGCGTAAATCCGAATCTTTCTTTGATTTCTTTGCGAAGCTCATATGCGTATTTTTCCTCTTCTAAGAGCAATCTAAGAATCCACATCCACAGATTATCAATTTGTAGTTTCTTCCGAAGACGATTCACCGGCGCGTATTCGGACTTGTCTGTCGAATCTTTCGGAGGTGTCATTATGACTTGATAATATGTTATAGCTTTATATCTTACGTCGGTGATTCGGTTTTTCTGATCTGGCAGACATGTGTTAGAAATCTAATCTAGAATGAGACTTAATGGATCAGTAAATCGTTTCACTTTTTAATTCCTATGACTACCATGTAGAATCCTAAGAAAAAGACTCGTGTTGTTGCTCTGAACCCAACTTGATTCAATATCTTTTCAAGCTGTGACGACGACGGAGATCGTGTATAGCTAAGTGGTAGCAATTTGAATTCTTTGCCGCTACCCAGAGGAATGCCCACTACTGATCCAAATATGTGCATTGCTCTTGTGAAGTACCACCTATGAAGGGGAAATAAAAAGTGACGATCGTGTTTGCCCAATTCTAAGTCAATTGAGATCCCTCCTTTCCTGAGGACACGAGCCCTTTCATCATATCCTTTCAAATAATTGGTATAATGCCTTAGGAAAAAACCAGACGAGATTAAGTCAAATGCACCGTCTTTTATGGGTAGTTTTTCAGCATCACCAATTATTCCGTGGATTTCTGTATTCTTTGCTGTTTTTTTGAGCATTGCAATCGTAATGTCTACTCCTATGAGAATCGTTGGCTTGTGATATTCCAGGAATTTCCTTGCCAAGGTCCCTGGACCGATTCCTATATCCAATATGGCTCGCGGTTTTTTTTCTTCAACCAATCTTGCTGTTTTGTAACGTGCTACTTCATCTGTCCAGAATGACATAACATGGTTGGCCATTTCATAGGTCTTCGCTAGTCTAACAAAACTTTGGATCACTCCCGTTTTATATAACTTTGAGGGCTTGGCTTGTGTCAATGAGCTTTGTTGTGTCATTTGTCAGTCTGGTTGATCCGTGAAAGATAATAAAGCCTTAGTCCAACACATATTTAGAAGGTTGATAATACATGGACTATGAGCCTAGATCCGTCCGTGAGCTCCTTACCGAAATGATGAGCCGCTCCAGCATACAATTCGACCTTGCCATTGCTTCTTTGGCAACAAATGATGAATTTCTTGCACAACGAGTTGTTGAAATGGAGGCCTCGATTGATAATCTCACCAACCAATTGCTAATGCACACTGCATTAGGTATACGATCTCCCAAGGATGCAGAAGAACTCTTGCCTCTTTTTCATGTTTCTCGAGCTGTTGGCGCTATGAGCGACGTTGCAGGGAATATTTCCGAGATCGTTCTTGCCGGAAATAACCCCTTCAAGGAACGAAACACGATTTTTCTTTTTATGCACGAATTTTTAGATGCTGTTCCTGTGAGCGAAGCTTCTTGTATTGTTGGGTCTCAAGAAAGGGATCTTGATCTGCAAGAAACATTAGGTATTGACATAGTCGCTATTCGGAGAGACGATCAACTCTTGCTAGGGCATGCTATCGATTTCAAAAGTAACGATATAATCTATATCCGTGGTCCCCTGCCGAACGTTATTGTGTTTTCAGAATTGGTAAGAGGACACTTGTCGTCTTTAAATGATGCCAAGAAACTTCTATCTAGTCTTCAAATTGAAGATCCACAAGATGATCTTCGGCCCTATGAAGCCAA
>JALTMP010000148.1 GCA_027001645.1 Candidatus Heimdallarchaeota archaeon | reverse complement strand
ATTCTAGTTGGTTAAAAGATAAAATTCTTGTTGACTGCATGAATCCCGTTAATTTCACTACGAGAATACCAACGTGGGAACCACCAAAGGAAGGAAGCATGACCCAGATGATCATTGAAAGGCTGGGCTTTCCACACACACTAGCCTCTCTAAAGGCAATTGGTGCAAAAATACTGAATTCAGATAATCCCATTGAGCAAGACATTTTTGTGGCGGGAGATGATATTGAAGCAAAGAAAATACTGATTGACATTCTCAAGTCTTTTCCCGTAAATGATGTTGTTGACATTGGTCCTGCGTCCTCCGCCCATTACTTGGAAGCCTTAGCCACTCTCGCTATTCGCTTGACATTTAGCAAGAAAAAAACTGTTGGGTTCAAAACAGTTTATCAATAATTGATCCAATCGGTTGATTTGATTCTTGTATGAGTTTTCTCTTTGTAGGCATAGCATTAGAGATATATTGTGCAAAACGGATTTAGAACCATGAGTAATTCATTCCTTAAAGAAGTAGTTGAAAAGAATGGCATGAATTTTGAACAATACTTAGAAACCATGCATGAAAGAGATCGTGCGAGGTGGAAGGAAAGCTATTCCAAGGTAACGATTCCAGAAAGTGCTGCTGAAATCATATCAACCAAGACGAGACCAATCAACATTGTTGTGTTTTCTGCTGATTGGTGTGGAGATTCTCGTTTTGGTGTTCCAATCCTAGCCAAGATCGCGGATCTTAACCCAAACATTCACATGTATATTTTAGATCGAGACGAGAACATAGAATTGCTGAAAGGTTTCACGATGAATGGAGATGTGAGAGTTCCAACAGTAGTTATTACTAATGAGAATTTTGAAGAGATTGCCCGGTGGGTCGAGAGATCGGCTCTCGGCTATTGGCTCAGATACAAGACCAAGCTCGAATTCAAAGACAAAGACAAGGAGGAATATGTAAATGCTCTCCGCAATCTTCTCTCAGATCGCAAACAAGACCTGATCTTAGATACCGTGTCTGAATTCAAGTCGCTTCTCACTAAGGCAATAGTTATCGTAAACACTTCTTCAAAACTTAACAATTCTTGACCATTCTGATTATAACGCGATTCGTTTGAATGATTTGAACAAGAAGCGGGATTATACGATAACGAACACTTTATAATGCGTCAAGAAACGAGTTTGGTTGGAGTGAAGAGAAATGCCAGTTGCCAATCCTGAACATCGCGAAATCGCTCGTGCAGTTCTAACAGACGTTTGGATTTGCAGGAAATGCTATGCGAGGAACCCTGTGGGCGCACGCAGATGCCGCAAGAAGAAATGCAGATCAAAAAGACTGCGTCCCAAGAAGAAGGGAGATTAGAATTAGGGTTATTTTTCCATCGATAGTCATTTCTTTACTTTTTTTGAAGCGAAATGATATTTTACTTTAAAGTGCCCATTTGTCTTAGGTGTACTAAGTGAATGGAATCTCAAGTGGTACCTCAGAAAAGCAGTGCCCATCGTGTGGCGCTATGAACATCCCTAATGCAATTTTTTGCTCGCATTGCGGCTCTAAACTTGAAATGGATTCCCCGTCTGCATCTAGTAATCAAGCTCCAGTGATTAGGACTAAGAAATGCACATACTGTGGTTTTGAAAACAATGAGGATTTTCGCTATTGCTATTCATGTGGCAATATCTTAAGCTCAACTATCTCCTCAATGGGTCAATACCAATTTGGGACTCCTTTCATTCAAAACTATGGAATGACAACTACCAAGTCAAAAGACCATTCAGACTTCAGAATTTTTTGGTTTTTATTCTTGGGGATCGTTGTTCTGGGCGCACTTATTGCGGGGGTTCCGGGCGCAATAACCGTCGGAGGAGCAGTCTTCCCTGCAATAATTATTCTGTACTATTTCTATAGGAAAGATCCTAATAGAGAACCAGGAAAACTAGTGATGAAGGTCTTTATTTTTGGGGTGTTGTCCTCAATTCCAGCAGTGATTATTGAATTGATATTGCTAACCATAGGTTTAGAATCTAATCTAAACAGTTCCCCGATTGCTTGGGCATTTTGGCAGGCCTTCATTGTAGCAGCTGTTACTGAGGAATGGCTCAAATTTGAGACTACGAAGTTGGGAGTCTGGAAACACCCCGAATTCGACGAGCCAATAGATGGTGTAACTTACGCCGTTGCTGCTGCTCTCGGGTTTGCAGCTATTGAAAATATTGTTTACGCAATTGGTGCCGAAGGGTCAACTATTGCTCTGCTTTTTATGCGAGGTTTACTTTCGGTACCGTTACATGCGATAACGGGTGCATTTATTGGAATTGGAATTGCAAAATGGAAGCTCCAAGCAATGAAGAATCCTCATGCTCCTTTTTCCAGACCTCAAATTCTCGCAATTCCAGTCCTAATTCATGGTTCTTTCAATTTTGGGTTATTCTTGTATGGTGACATCCGAGGCTTCTTGGTTGGAGTCATTACCTTGGGAATCTCTCTATACGCGTTGAGAAAGAACCTTCGAAAACTCTCAGAAAGTATCACGCTCATAATCGGAGAACAAAGACAAACAATGTAAGACTAAGTCGCCAACTTCGATGTTTTGAGATCCCACGAAATTGTCTCGACTCTTGTTCCACAATTAATACAGTTAAGTATTCTTCAACATATTGTTGCATGTGGAATTAGAAGAGATATTAAGATCTCTCAAAATCTTGAAGAGAAGAGACACAAAACTTGAAAGTCCTAGTGGGAACGTCAGAGGGCTCCATTCTCATTACTCTGTTGAGTTTCCATGGAGGGAAAGATTGACGATACATGAAACGCTGCTACCAGCAGCTAGAGTTCTTAGAGTGGAATACAGTCCCTTGGGGATGCTGTTACTTGAAGTAACGAGACTTGCACATCATAAAGAGAGGAATAATTCTGAATTCCCTTTCCCCCCATATCCTGCCATACTATTTCTCCAAAATGGTTCAAACGGGAAAAAAGAAATAGTTGCGGAGTGGTGGCCAGTGAACCAAATGGGCTCGGCAACTTTTGAAAGACATCTTCAAGACTTGAAAATGGAACTTGGAACTCCTGTCTTGCATGAAGAAAACGATATTTTTCAATTTGGAATTCTGTGGGAGGAAGTTCAAAGAAAGGCTAAAGAACTAGTCAAAAAACACTAGGAAAGCAAGGAAAATGATTGCTCTTCCTTTGAATTTGAGCTTAACGTGTTTTCTATGACGGAGATTCAAGCTCTATTTACAAACATTGCGGGTGTCATGGTAGCATACTTCTTGGATATTGCAAGTAACTGAGAGATTATTCGCATTTCTTGTTCATTTTGAGGGGTGTAAATCAGAAGAATGTTATTTCGATTTGTGAATTTAGCTAGCGGGTATACTTCACCCCAGCCTTTTCTTATTACTTCATGGACCAGATTTTCAGGTAAACACATGTGGAGACTTCCGTCGGGATGCAAATGGGCAAATTCTCTGCCAGCAATTACTGCGTCTCTATTCACTTTGATATTATTGTTAAGCCAGAGTCCGATAGATCCGGGAACCGCCAGTCTAGTATTCTGAGGCTCTGTGTCGGGGAGACTCTGAATGATCTTTTTCATTTTTTGAATAATTAAAGGATCGGGATGCACATTCAGCTGAACGTGAGGAAGCCCCTTGTGGGTTTTTGGACGCGGTGTGTTTCTGACTGGTAGTGTAAGTTTGAATGACATATGTCCCCACCAAATATCTTTCGTGTTTGATGAGCCTAGTGATCTGAAATCATCATCTATGCATTATTGCTCTTTTAAAAATATTAGTCGAAGCACCCTCGAAAAAGGGAAAATAAAATTGCTTGTTGTTGAATAAAATGCTAGTTTATTTCCCATTCCTAGAATCTGGCAAGTAGGAGAAGAGATACGTGGTAATAAACCGGAAACCCGCAATTAACAACAGCATATATGTAACGGCGCTAGCGAGGCCTATGCGAGAAGCCAAGAAATCAAGAGTAACGCCTCCGACGAATGATCCTCCAAAGGTTACAAAACCCCACAATATCTGATACGTGCCAAAATAGTAGCCAGCGTTTTCCTCTCCTGCAATGTTTAAGATATAAGCTTGCAGGGCCGCAAAACCGGCGCCTATGGCAAATCCCGCAATGAGCTGTGCAAAGATCAGATGCCACCACTCTGTCGCGAACGCAAATCCAATTGGTACAATGCTGAACAAAGAGAGACCGATCATTGTTGCTCTTCTTGCCCCGATTCGATCCGTAACTGCTCCCCACTTCAACGCGACGTATGCTTGAACAGCAGTGGCAACTATGGAAAGTAGTGCAATTTGCCAAGCATTAGCTTCGACGATATCATTCATCACTATTGGAAAATAGCTCCAAGCAAAACTCATAGAAAGCCACCATAATAGGATAACAATCAAGAATTTGCGAAAAAGGGAATCATGCAATGGGGCAAAAATTCCAAGCCCATTTCCTTCTGGTTTCTTGTTGATATCTATTAAGAAAAAGGAGAGAAGAAAAGCCAAAAGAAGGTTTAGGCCAGAAACAAGGATTATTGCTCGGAATTGCTTCAATTCACTAAATGAAGACTGATAGGCAAGATAAGCAACTACAAGAAACGCGATTGTTACATAAGCTGATCCGACAGAGACGAGGTTTCCTATGAATTCCCCTCGATGACTTTCATCAGTGTAATCAGCAATAGCTCCTGCCCAGGCAGGTGCAACTATGCTTAGGCCCAATCCATTTATTCCAATCACTAGTATTGCTTCAACAGGTGTTCTTACAAACGCTAGCAGTGTGGCTGCGAAACCAGCAACAAAGAACCCTATTATCAAAAAGATTCGTCTTCCAATTCTGTCAGAGGTTTTCCCCCAAATAGGTTGAAACAGTGTTGTGGCAACATTTTGGACTGCCGTCAGTAACCCCATCTGTGTTTCCGACGCACCCAATTTCCGAGAGTAAATCGGAAAGTATTGATAGGATAGGTTCTGGCCAAAGCTCTGCAGCATTTGTATGAGGTAAAATAGCCATTTTGGGCTTTTCCTAGACGTTAGATTGTTCTTCAAGACTTCATCTGGTACAGTGACACCTGTGGGTTTTGACACATTACAACGACCAAGAATAGTGTGGAAAAATCTAATGGAAGTGCTACAGCAATGAGAACCAAGCAGAACCTAGTGAGGTCCTACCATGGAAGAGACGCTAAGAATTCTCTTACCCCTTTAGTCTGGAGTGCTATCCATTTTGCTCTTATGTATTGTAACGATGAAATCCAAATCTGAATCCCCATGAGAAAGAGAACAAAGAAGGCGTAGATAAGAATTAGAAGAGGGTGCAGCTCTCTTGAAATATCAAGAATTCTTTCATTCATGATGAGGAAGATTGCTGTACCAATGGTGAGGCGAATTATTTCCACAATCCACTCGGGAAAATTCTCTACAATTTGCTTCATTTTTATCCTGCTATATTGCACAGTTTTTTCGAAGAGACGATAAACTAGGGGTGAAGCATGCGCATTTTGGGTTGATGTTGCACTCATTTCTGCGGTATTCGTACGGGTGCTGTTTCTTTCATGGGACGTGGTTTTCTGCTCGGACATGACTAGTGCAAGGACGATAAAAGGAATGAAAAGCGGGTCATAATATTTGTAAATTCCACGCGCAAGAGTCGCGTGAATCCCGAGAAGAAAAAAGAGGTATAATCGAATGTGCTGTCGTGGC
>JALTMP010000147.1 GCA_027001645.1 Candidatus Heimdallarchaeota archaeon | reverse complement strand
TGAGTGATCCTTCTCATTTTTTCAAGGTTGGTGAAGCTCCAACGAATTCTACTGCAATTGATGTGTTTGTTTCTGGTGATCTAGTGTTTGTTGTTGAGGGAGGGTTTGGATTTGAGATTTTTAATGTGAGTGATCCCTTTTCTCCCAGTCTTGTTAGTCAGTATTATAATTCTTACATGGTTTTTGAGTTGATCGTTGATGGGGATTACGCTTTTCTCGCAAATGCTGGTGCGGGACTGGAAATTGTTGATATTTCTGATCCGTTCTCCCCGATGAAGCTCAAGTCTTATGACCAGTTTGGTTATGTTATGGGGATGGATCTTGTGAATCAAACGCTTTTCCTTGCGGTTTATAGTGCCCAACTGAAGGTTTTGAACGCGTCTGATGTTGCAAACATTGTTGAGTTGACATATTTTGTGGGAGAAGTTGGTGTTACTGATGTCTCGGTTTTTGGGGAACTTGCTCTTATTTGGGGTGATAAGGGCGTAGAGGTCGTTAGCATTGGTGACCCTTGGAATGTTGTTTCGGTTGATACTTATCTTGCCCCCATGGTTGAAGTTGGATATTTGTTGGGTGATTTGATCCTGCTGGGTTATGGTATTCCTGGATTGGCGGTTTTGTCTGAGGTGCCAAATTCTTCTCCTTCTATCTCTCCTGGTGATTTGCCCAGCATAGTTTATGCTGGTGAAGAGGTCAAGATTGAAGTTTCAATATCTGTTGATGTTGGTGGCATATCTGAAGCGATGGTTTCTTGGAATGTGAGCGATTCTTGGCGTATTGCACCACTCAGTTTTGATGCAGAAACGTCCTTGTACAGTGCCCATATTGGTCCTTTCGAGAGTGATACTATTGTGAAGTATTTTGTCTGGGCGGTTGGTACTTCAGATTTGAAGAGGATTTCGCGTTATCCCAGTTATGCATACGAGTTTAGGTCTTTTAAGGTCGTGAGGGCGGATTACGAAGGTCCATCGTTTTATTGGATTTTGCATAGTCCTACAACTCCTTTTGCTAATGAGAGTGTTGTTATCGAAGCCGAGGTTGGCGACGAGAGTGGGGTGTCTGGTGTTCTAGTTCGTTATCAGGCTGGCAGTGGTCAGTGGCAGGACAAATATATGGAGTTCAATTGGATAAGAGGAAGTTATCAAGCCATCATTGGGCCTTTCTGGGAAGAAACTGTTGTGCAATATTACTTGACTGCTTTTGACATGTCCTTATTGAAAAACACGGCTACTGCTAAGAATGGAAGTGATTACTTTAGGTTCTTTGTTAAGGCTTTATCTTCTTCTGAGGAAAAGCCGTTGAGAGTGATTGTGGGGTTTTCTGAAGTTGGTGTTGGTCTGGGGTTGGCTGTCTTGGTTTTGCTGAGTGTAAGGTCTAGGTTTTGGTTAAGAGATTAGAGGTTTCGTGCGAAGATTCCTTTGTTAGGGTTAGGATTTTTTCACCACAAGGTAAAATTACTCTTTTGCTGAAGATGATATTAGTGGATTTTAGCGAGGTTAGGCACCATTACGAGAAAGGCGAATTTGCGTTAGCCTATGATTGTTTGTATCGCTTAATGGAGAAAGGTGTAGATGATCCAAGTGATACGATCTGCGTGATGGCTTGGCGTGCTCGCCTCATGATTACTCTTGGAGATTTGGATGGGGCTCTTTCCGCAGCGGAAATGGTTATTCAGCTTAGTCAAGATCTGGGGAGTGAGTTTAGGTATGTTGAAGGTGTTTTGAGCAAGATTGATGTTTTACTTCGTTCCGGGAACGTAAAGGAAGCGATGGGTCTTATCGAGGAAATACGGCCTTTGATTGCCCGTAAATTGCAAGAGCTGGAAAGCGATCCTTCATTGGCGGAGCTTCTTGCCCGGTATTACCGCTTGCACGGCAATATTTTGTCTTTCTTGGGTCGGTACGATGAAGGTGTGCAACTATATGAGCAAGGTTTTTCGATTTTGAAAGACACTGATAGGTTTCGCTATGAGCGTTGGGCTTTGCTTAATAATCTTGGTAATTACTACTATGTGAAAGGGCATCTTGATCAAGCAGAAAAGTACCTGGAACAAGCTATTCGCGACGCCAAAGGAGTAGGGAACGAAGTAGCTTCTGCGTTTTCATCTATGAACTTGGGACGGGTTTTCCAAGCTAAGGGCGAATTGAAGCGTGCTTACGAGATTTATTTGGCCATTAGAGGGCTTTTTGGAAAAATGCCTCGTTATCTTTTCCAGAGTGTGGTTTTATTTTATTTGATTCAAGTGGCTATTGAGATCGGGGATCTTACACGATTGCCGGAGTATCTTTCTGACCTGGAGCGCATTGCCGGGAGAGAGGGTGCCTCTGATGACGAGCTTGCTCTTCTATATATGGGGCGTGCCCTTTATGAACTGCATAAGGGCCGATTATCTAGTATCGCTCGTGCTCAGGAGTATTTGCGTGCTGTGGATTCTTTGCGTGTTTCTCAATTGAGGTGGTCCGATGCCAAACTTCTAGAACTTGCGGTTTTATTGAATGAAGCCATGATTATTCGTAACGACGAGATTTTTATGGAAATTGAGGTTATTTTGAACCGGTTGGAGGAGCATGCGCGGGAAAATTTCTTGGATGCCTTGCTTGCAGAGCTGTATCCATTGCGAGCCCAATTAGAGTTACTTCGCGGCAACTGGGAGAAAGCCCGTCGTTTTTTCTTGACAGGTTGGGACATTGCTCATCAACAAAAGCTTGGTTTCCTTGCGAAGAAGATTTCCTCGATGTATGAAGATGCATGGCAACTTGTTTCAAGCATTGATTCAAATGTAGTGAGTTCTTCCCAGAATAAAGACACTCTTAGGTTGATGTCGGAATCGGTTCATTCATTGATCTTTAAGAGTTCGGTGGTGCGTCAAGAACAAGAATGGGAGCGTCCCGTGTTCTTCTTGATCATGCAAGATACCGGTATCATGGTATTTTCTCGCACATATTTTGAAGATTTTGACGATAAGTCATTGATTGGGGGTTTTTTGGCGACGGTTAACATGTTTGCAAGTGAAGTGTTTGTGGAAAAGGGCTCGGTTCAAATTATGAAGTATGACAGCTGGAATGTGATGATGAAGCGAACTGATAAGCTAATTTTTGCCTACGCTTTCCAGGGCTCCTCCTTTCGATCTAATGCAATAATTGATGGAATGATTGAATGGGTTTATTCTTCCTCTGAATTACTAGAATATTTGGAAAAACCAATTTTCAAAAAATCCGATGAAAAGGACAATCGGCTTAAGCAAATATTGGATGAGTTAGTGTTCTCCTTTGGTTTAGATCATCCAAGAGCTTGATTATCTTGTTTCTGTAAAACGTTTTCTTGTTTTTTCACATTTCTTTCCTGATTCGAAAAAGGAATCTGATTAATAGGAGAATCCACAAGACATTGGTAGGAAACTATGGGTCTTGTTCAATAATGGTTCCTTGATCGTTTGAGGTAGCTTGGATGTTACAAGAAGTATTGGAAAAATATGGTCGAGGCGAACGTTTGGAAGCCTTGGTGATGATCGAGCAGTATCTTGGTCAATTAACTACGCTAAATCAGAGAGTTGATGTTGAACTTGTTGTTTTGAAGATGAGGATTCTCAACGAGTTAGGGGACTATCTTAAGTTTCTGGAATTTTATTCTTTTCTAGAGCGAAATCTAGGTTCCAGATTTTTCGGCAAAGATCTTGACGCTACTTTTTATGCTCCATTATTGCGGGCCGCAATGTTCTTAGAATATGCGTATGCTTTTTTACGGATGCATCGTCTCGATGGCGTTGAGGAAAAACTCGATGATGCCGAGGTTCTGTTGAACAGTCTCTGTAAGCTTACCGATCCTCTGTGCACGTTACTTAGGGCTCGTTTGGCTCGTTATCGTGGGGTTTATTACTTGGTTACCGGACAACTGGGCAATGCTGAAACAATGTTCATGAACGGTCTTCGCCTTCTTGGAGCGGATTTGTCCTCTTTGGGGATCGAGGGTCTGACAGATTATGGGAATTGCTTGAACAACCTTGGTGTTTTAGAAACTGATCGCGGTAATGTTCGTAAGGCTCTACACTGGCATCAGGAAGCTCTTCGTGTGCGAGAGGAACTTGGTGATTTTTCCGGTCTTGGCTTATCAATGGCTAACCTTGGTGAAACGTTTCTAACTCTTGGTCAGATTTCTCTGGCTCGGAGCTATTTGGAATCTGGGATCTCGCTTCTGGAGCGTTATGGGAATCCGGAAAACCTAATCAAGGAGCTTTATTTGCTTCTTAAGACTCTGCTTTATCTCGGAGAACTGGACAAGGCAAACAAAGTATTGCTCAAACTTCGTCGTCTAAGATCCATGCGTGACAGCGAATCGCTTTACATGAATGATGTGTATCAGCTCGCGTTAGCTCAAGTGCTAAGAACCGCGCCCAGGGTCAAAGCCATTGCAGAAGCTCAGAGAATCTTTTCTGACTTTTTGAAACGAGAAGATTTGCATGCCGAGCTTAGGATGGAAGCATTGCTGGGTTTAATCGAATTACTGATGTTTGAATATGTTGCTACCGAGTCCATTTCTGCTTTGAATGACCTCTTGGCAATTATTTCGAAGCTTGAAACCATTGGACAGCAACTCAGTTCTCAACTAATCCCAATTCGAGCAAAGTGGATTCTAGCAAAGGTTAAACTTGTTATGTTGCGTGAGATGCCCGTAGCACTCGACTTGCTTGATGAGGCCTTGAAGATGGCAGAACAAGCTGATTTGAAGCTTCTTCAAGAAAAGATCAGTCTTGAAATTAGAGAAATCGTCTCTAACAAGAAAAGAATTGAGGAAATTCTTTCATTCCCCTTAGAGGAAAGAGCAAAACTGCTACGTGTGAATGATCCTGTTAGTCCCGTGTGGCTTCATATTCCTAGGGAAGAGGAAACACTGCCGTCCTTTGATCCTCAAAGAGTTCTCCTATTGGACGAAGATTTTCAAGTAATCTCCTCTCTTGTCATTGGAGATAGTGATGGGGGCTTGATAAACGAAGAGTTGCTTGTTCATTTTGTTCAAGCAATGATTACTTCTTCTAATCAAGTTTTTTCTGAACAAGAGGATTTTGAGCTGTTTAAGCATGGCGAGATTAATGTCCTAATTAGAGAGCTTTCTGGTTTTTATTTCGTTTTTATTTTTAAGGGAGAAAATCTAGACCAGGCGCATGATTGGGCTGTGCGTGTGCAAAATCATGTTGAAAAAGAATTGAGCCAGATCTCTAAAACTGGAAGGAATGAGAAGAATACAAGTAAAGAAAAAAGGGATGCCGAAGCACGTTATCGACAAGAAATCTCAGCGATTCTGGAAGACGCAATTGCATCTATGAAATAGACTCATTTTCACAACGGAGCTTTGTCCGTATTCTTGAGAATGTATTTCCTAAGGATCGGCACGGGAGGCGCTCCGTATTTTAGGATCTCGTCATGGAATTGTTTGAGGGTTGCTTGCGGGTTTTCTTCGAAGTAGTCTTCTCTAAGTTTGAGAATGAGCAGTTTTCCTAGCGTGTAGTTCAGATAACTGGGGTCGAAAGTTCCTCTGAGGGCTTCCGTATAGGCTGGTTTTGGTTCCATGAGCCCATCTTCAACGAATATTTTCTGGGCGTCTTCGACTGTGAAACCGGGCTTTGTGTGGAGGTAGATCGAGGACAAGAAACGAGCGTTTCTAACCAACGATTCTAGTAATTGCGCAATTCTATATTTGGGGTCTTCTTTGCGGTATCCAAGT
>JALTMP010000146.1 GCA_027001645.1 Candidatus Heimdallarchaeota archaeon | reverse complement strand
AAACGTAGTTTTTTACCTCTCTACGAGGAAGTTATTAAAAAGGACCGCTGCAGTATTTGCGGTTCTTGTGTTCTAGCGTGTCCTTTGAACTTGCTGGATTTTAGAGAGCAAGTTTTTTTTACTGATCACAAGAAGAAGAGTCAAGTTTCCAAAGGTGCTGTAATACGGGTCATGGAGAAATGTATTTCTTGTTCACGATGTTATGAGGCGTGCCCTAAAACTGGTTTTAATTTACAGATTGCCGAGAAAGACGTTTTTGGAACTGAGCTCCAGTATGATGTGCTTGGTGAGGTCAAGGAAGTATTTAGTGTGCACGCGTCAGACCTTTGTCTTTCAACAGGAGGACAGTCCGGGGGTGCCGTGACAGCGTTACTAAAATTCGCCCTCGAATCTGGGGCTGTTGATTGTGTCATTGTTGCGGGTAGTAGTGCGGATGCACCGTGGGAGCCCATCCCTGTAATAGTTACAAAGGAAAATATTCAAGACCTCTACGGTTCTCAAAGAACGAAATATTTTCCCTCGTCTATGATTGTTGCATTATCTGAAGCCATAAAGGAACGGGGATTCAAAAAGATAGCCATTACGATTCTTCCTTGTCAAGCCCATGGGTTATACAATCTTGAGAAGATGATTCCCAACAAGCTTCTCAGGGGAGTCAAGATAATCAAAATTGGCATGTTTTGTTTTGGAACCTATTGGGGCAACCAATTTCTAGACTGGCTCCAGAGGAAGCATAATATTCATCCTAATGAAATCAAACGAATGAAGCTTGACCGGAGAAACTTCTCGATTGAAGCTAATTCCGGGAAACACGTTTCTGGCGAGCGCAAAAAGATCATGAAATTCATGCTCCAAAGCTGTGAATACTGTGAGGACTTTACAAATGTTTTATCAGACATTTCAGTGGGTGCTACGGGCTCTCCCCCTGGATGGTCCACTTTCATTGTTAGAACTGCTGAAGGGCTTTCACTTCTTCAGGCCGCTGAGGAGGCCAAGTTTCTTGTTGTAGAGCCTACATCTAGTGGAATGTTGGATGAAATCTATGAACTTGCCACTCTTAAATTCAAATACCATGTAAATCGCTTCTCACTTAAGACGAAGGAAGAAAAGATTGCAAAGATGTTTCGCAAATCCATTGATTTAGCAACCACTGCTTCTGCTGGAGTATTATTTTTGCAAATCAATGTCGTGAGTGGCTTACCAATTTACCAGAAAGGACTAAGCTTCAAATCTATGGAGAAGAATGCAGAACTATATGGCGGATTGACCTCTGCAATTCTCAGTTTTTCCCGAACACTTACTCAAGAGAAAGGCGGTCTACGTCTTATTGATCTAGGGATGATGAAACTAATCATTGAAAGTAGTAACTTCTTACATGCTTTTGCAATTGTTTCACAAGAGAGCGAAGTCGTACGACAGAGGCTTAGGAACGTTCTAAATCAAATCGAGAAGGTTGTTTTCAAGAATGTGGTTTCTCACTATGTTGAGTTGTCGAATGAGCAATACCAACAGATTGAGAGGATTGTTCGTAGTGAATTAATCATTACTGGAAAAACCTCGTTTTCTGCCAAGGAGAAACAAATCAGCAAATGACTTGGGGGATTATTATGAATGCAGTGTGGTGTGGGAGGGCTCCTTAAGAAAAATCTCATAGTTGATGGGAATTGTGAAGTATTTTAATGACAGGTTTCGAAAATATCGATTGAACTTTTGTCTTTCAACAATCAATAGGTGGTTTTTTCCTAGCAATCTCTTTAGCTGAGTTATGCTTTGGATAAGTTCTTGTCCTACGCTTTCACCTTGCTTCATTTTACCACTACTGACGTGGAAATCGAGCATTGTTATGTTTGTACGCCAGATCACCGAGCGCAAACTTCTCCCCTGAATTGGATGGATGGGAGAAGATAGTCTCAACCAAATTTCTCTGCTTTTATTGTCACAATCCTTTCGAAACCACCTAACGTTTGTTTCTCCGGGGAGATTCTGGACATGCCATTTTCCTATTCTAATTGTTGAAAACTCTTCTATTTTTGGGGGATTCTTACGAATCGAGAGCCTTTTATCCACAAGCCGTCGTTTGAGAAAAATGAGTACATTTAGGCTGAGACGACCCTTCTTTTCGAACCCATGCCTTTTTGCGACATGTTGCATTCTTTTATTGCTGGCACTAATTTGAGAGACCAACGGGTACTCGTCAAGTTCTAGATGCTTGGAACTAAAATCTGCTAGTGCACGATATATGCCTCTGTTTTGGTATTTTGGATGTATCTTGGTATTATGTATCCAATAGGCTCTTGTGGTTTTCTCCTTTAAGTCTTCAGAAAACTCAAAGGGATGAAACCACCGTTGAGCAATGATTCTGTTTTTCTTTCTCGCTATTATTCCTCTGACCTCTTCGTCTTGTATCCATGATGTATACACACTAGATGAGGGCATAGGGGTTATTGTTGTCCTTGAAACCGCAATGTCCAGCTGCTGAAGATTTCTGATATCGCTAGTCTCTATTTTCTGGGTAATTGTACTCACATCTCTCAACCCGGGGATTCTTATCTTGGTCTTCTACGTAATCATTTGCCTTAGGATATCCTCTCTCATAAACCATGAACTTTGCACACGGCTATTGGCTAACAATCTTTGACTTCTGTTTCTTACTAACAAATATTGCCCAATTTCTTGAATAAGCTTTTTAGGCATAACGGCAATTGTCTTTTGGTGAAATGACAATGGTATTAATGGTTTCTCCTCGGGAGCATACCTTCCTGGAAATCGATCGTTTATTCACATTGAAGACAGGACTATTAACCGCTTTTGGATTAGCTCTAACATTGCTTTCGGGGTTAATTCCCTTTACTGCATTACCCTTGGATGGGAGTTTAGGGTTTGAAATTGTTCCTTACCGTCCAACATTAGTATTGCTTTTCGTTGTTTTCTTTGCTGCCGCAACAGGTAATCTTGCATCGGCGCTGCTTTTGGGACTTGCAGGAGGAATTGCAATTGTCAGCCCGATTGGCGTATCACAAGATGTGATCTTTCCTGAAGGAAACTTGATACTCATGCTCATGGCGGCAATTATTGCAGGATATCTTGGAAATAGTGCCTTTCGAGAAAAAGTGTTTGGTAGCCTATTCTTCGTTCTTATTCTTGCGCAAGGATTTCTCTTCCTCTTTCTCAGCCTTGCCTTTAACGGTCATGTAGAGAAATATACTGACCAAGGGATTTCGGTGGGTCACGGCGGTCCTTTTTTAGGATTTGATTTTCCTGTTTTTGAAATTACATACATCTCGATTATTGTTCTTTTTTCGTTGCTCTTTTTCTGGCTCTTTGTTATTCGAGACATCACTTTGATTTCAGAAGAATCCAAACAATGGAATCTCATTGGCATCATAACTATCGCAATTGGGGGAATTCTTGGTGTCGTTAGTGCTGCAGCCTTTGTTGCCTCATTCGGCCAGTCCACGCTCAATGCGATTACAGAAAACGATTCAAGCAACCTCGCCATTAGAGATCTGCTTTATCATAATGATCCTGCGAAATACGCTGTAATCGTATCTCCTTGGAATGGAATCTTTGCGCTCTCTGCGGTGTTCTTACTATTGCTTCTTGGATCCTGGTTCCGATCCCTTGCAATCGGGGATGGCAATCAACGAACCATTAAACTCGGAACTGTCGCTGCTTATGCAACTATTCCTTTTGTTTTCACGATCTTTACTGTACTCTTCCTTCCTGACGTAGCTAGCTTTTTGAATTACAACGATGTCTTTGTTTTATTCTACGATTTGCTCCCGGTATATATTGCTGCATGGCTAGGAATCACCGGAATCACAACGCTATTGATGCTACTCGTTGAGATAATCGTCTGGATGATCACAGAAAAGTAATAGAATGTCTTACCGTGAATCCTTGGGGAAGATGCTTCTTTGCCTTCAGAAATCCCTTTTTCTCGGATCATTTCTTTGCTTGCAATAGGTGTTTTGTTCGTGCTTGTTTTTCAAATGCTACTTTTGTTCTTCCTTTATCCCGACTCTCTTGGAAAGCATATCGAAACTCTCGTGATTATTGTTTTCTTGATAGCCGTTTCGTTCTCTCTCGGCTCCTTTTTTTACTTCCTAGCTTGGAAATTGAGAATAGATGTTCATGGGCTGGTTTTGGTCTCCCTCGCTCTTTTGGCACTAGGCAGTATAGCCCCTCTTTTCGTTAGCACAATGTGGGAAAAATCTCCCTTCTTTAGTAGCATTACTCTGGGACTTCTCTACTCTCTCTTAGTATACGTGGGAGAAGTCGAGTACGAAGAATCTCAAGAAAACACACCAAAAGTGTAGCCACCAAAGCCTATGTTGGCTCCCCCTTCGAGCTTTGCTTTTAAACACTCTTACTCTTACCTTTTAGCGATTTGCGAAATTCGTCTTATAAAATTGAAATGCGTTGTCAACGGCATTTTCGATGATCTCCTTATCAGCCTTATTGACTAAGATTCGAATCAGCTTTTCCTTTAGGAGACCAAACATGTAGCCTACTGACTGTATTCTGTCTTCAGGGGTTGAGTTTTGCAGTTCCTCGATTTTCCTCTTATTCTTCATCTGCCATTCTCTAATTGAGAACCAGATGAATCCTCTAATGGCCATTGGGCGAATGTCCAAATACTTGGTTATGACTGCCCCAATACCTTCGACGATTTGTCGTTGCCCCGGAGCAAGAGTTAATTGCTTGTATTGAAACTCGCTATCATCCAACGCTGCTGCAGAAAATAATTGGTGAGCCATGATGTGTTATTCTCTCTTTCCTTTTTTATATTTCTGAGAAACCCATTCATGTGAAAAAACAGATTCCGTTTTTCCGGGGATTAGAGGGCCTATTCTTGCCTTTTTAAAAAATTCATTTCTACCGTTTTGTGAATCTAAAAACAGATAGTAGGTTTGTATGTCTTATTACCTTATCTTCCCGTCTCATTACTCCTTGTTTTCTATTCCGAGAGATTGCAAAAATCTTGGAATGGTGTCTTCACATGGTACAATCGTTATTGTTGCACTAACTTCTTCTTCAATTGTGAAAACATTTAGGTTAACGACATACGTGTCCTTTTCACTCTGGCATCGTCCCACGTTTGCAGTGGTCTTTGAAGCGGAAATTATGTCTCTCAACTTACCGGTGAAGATATGTGGATAGGTTGCTACGTTATCTACTTTTAGGAGCTTATTCAGAGCAGAGATATATTGCAATAACAGTATGCTTCCAATTTCCTTTAGTAGCGACCGTTCTAAAGTAGTATAATCTTCCACGGACTCTTTTTTTATGAAATTCGTGAACATTAGTTTGAGCAAGTTGTCAGCTGATTTTTTATCAAACAAACAGTATAAATCAAAATTATGATCTGAAGCAGTGCTCAAAGTCACAACAACCAACTCATCTTTGGAATACCATTCTTCTGGAAACGAATCTTCTGGCGGTTTGTAGCTCAAATCAATAAATGGTGTGCTCATACTAACATCTCTATTCAGGATTTTTGAAAGAGCAACTCCTGCTTTGCCCGCGCCAATATTTCCAATTTCTCCCAGCGCGTCAAGTTTTATTCCCTTTTTTTTGTCTTTATGCTTCACTTAATATCACCAAAAACTTTTCAGGATTGATAATTGTAATCACTTCATTCGGATTCAATAGCGTTGTTCCTGAGGAATATGGGACAAATTCTAGAACCGGGTCATTGTAATTGACCGGATAATC
>JALTMP010000145.1 GCA_027001645.1 Candidatus Heimdallarchaeota archaeon | reverse complement strand
TATGAGAAACGTAAAGACAACGAGATCAAAGAAAGGACTATTATCGACGAACACGGAAAGTGCCAACACTCCGATTCCAATGGGGAGGATTGCATGCATGAATAGTAACGTAGAATCATCTCCACGCATATACCACCAATACATCCTCACACTGAACCAGACAGTAACCATGAGCACCGCTAGAATAGACATTAAAGCCGATTGGCTGAACCAAACTAAGGATAGAATCAGTGTTGTCATTTCTAGAACGATGAGAAGTCGATGTCTGGGCTTTGCAAATTGTCGGTATGTTCCCAAGGTCGTAATCAAGACCAACAAAATAGCTAAATCGGGAGACCAAGAAAGATTACCGTTGAAAGCAATATCGAGAATGAAGATGAAGAGTCCAAGGAATTGAAGTCTAATCGCTTCAATCAAATTGACCATTTCGTCTTTCGAGAAGTACAGTGTGATAGCTGTGACGAATTCGTACGCTAAAAATAGCAAAAAGACACTTGTATAAGTGATTTCTCCTGTTATCCAATGATCAAACGTAAATTCGAGATGAGAGAATTTGACCAAGTTAGTAGGGCGAGAAGCAAGCAGGAAAAATGAAAAGGGAGTCAAATAATAAATGGCTCGTGCTTTCACATCGATTTCATGATATCGTTCAAGTAAGACTATTGGCGTAAACAGCGTGAGAAGCCCAAACAATTCCAAGGAGATGAAAGGCTGGCTAAGGTCGAGGAAAACTGCGATCAAATAATAGGTTGTGTAAGTTCCTATCAGCACGTCTGCGAAATGTTTCTTCTGCTCCGTCTTCCTCCCGAATGCAATGATAAACGCAGTCGCTATTGGAAGGAGCAAGTACAGACTCACTCCCTCATTGAGAAGTAGTATTCCTGGAGTAACCGGAATGATCAAGATTAGAAGTAAATTGATGGAAAGAAGTATCTCCGAGAATGGCTGGGTTTTCTCAACAAAGGCATGCCAGAGAAGAAGAATTGTCAGTGTTAGGATAAGGATATCAACGAAAATTGCTCGCGTTGTTAGCATAATTATCGTAGTTGCGAGATTCATCAAAGTAATTGACTGAACTACTTCATCTTTCATTTTAAGCTTGCGAGCAAGAAAATACCAGCCACTCAACAAGCCGATGTATGAAAGGGAAAAGAACCACTGTAATGCTTGGTCATATGGAATTTCGAGCAATCGAAGCACTGAGTTTTCTAAACTCTTGTTATAAAACAGTAAAGCACCAAAAATAATTGCTTGATATTGAATGACTTGTTTCAAAGCTAAGAGTTCCTGACGTTGTAGCATCCAGAAGACAAAGAGAAGCACCAAGAATAAGCTTAAGACATCTGGAACGCCGTTGTCTCCAACTATGTAAGAATTAATGACTTGAGTAATAACCGCCAGAGGAACAAAGATTCCCGTCTCAAAAAGAATCGAACTCGTCGGTGCCTTCTGGGCAGTGAGGTAAATATTGACCATTGAGTAAAACAAAACTCCTACAGCAACTATTGAAATAAACACGTTCCCAACAACCTCGACCGGCTCTCCAAAGGTACGTGGGGCGAAAAACAAGACCACCAATAGTAATGAATTTGCAGAAATCCTCTCTATTTTCTCCATCTGGAAGAGAGAAGATGTGCTTGTTGCAAAGAGGGCCAGAAAGAGAAGGCCGAATGGTAATGACACATCAAAAGCGCTTAACCCTGATGCATAGAATAATAATAGGAATCCTTGAGAGAAAACTGTAACAGTCAATGGCGAAAAGATGCCAAGAAACGCTTTAAGTATTGTCTCCTGTCGAAACTGCAAGACGGTAATTGCCAAGTGATGAAATACATACGCTCCAAGGATTACCAGTCGAAGGTCAATGTTCTGGACAGAGGAGACAAAGCTGTAATCAGAAAAACTCTCTACAAATATTGCTTCCTTGATTGAGAATGGAATTAACGTAGCAGTTAGCAACAACGAGTGAAAACCGATTGCCTGTTTTGGAATTAAGAACCAGGAAATTACAATATAGACAATGAGTATAGCAATCACGATGGTTTCATTAATTGTCGCTTTTGGCAATCCTTCGATAGTCGAGAAGGCCAGAACAGAGAGAAGCCCCGGGAAATAGAAATGCATGCCAAAATCTGCAGCTCTCGTAGGAGCTCTTTTGGAGAGAGCGGTCATAGTAATTCCAAATAGAATAACAAGTGATGGTGCTAGATATGAGAGCACTTGATGAACGTCCAGAAATGTCGTCGATAAGCTGAAAACTGCTAGGAAAATAGAGACAACAATGCTTGTCTCTTCTTCTAATATTCCCAGAACCGCAATAGCTACCACTTGAATAAGTAAAAGTACTGGTACAATGGATACTTGATCCCCCTCGAGCAAGATCGTTTCAATAAGTAGATATGCAAGATTTAGAATAATTAATGAATTCAAGGTTGCTTTCGCCAAGATCTTTTCCTTCTTGTGTAAGAGATAATATGCAATGAGGAATAGTGAGCCGGTGAAAAAGAGGATGCTCTCTAGAGACAATTCAACAGCTCCAGCTATTTTTTGGAAAGAATTAGGAATCTGGATCAAGATCACTGGGGAAATACTATCCAGTTTTCCTCCAAGAGAATATCTCGTAATTTCGGGCAAGAGAAGCATTCCAGCTATAGACGGTGGAATGGCCTCTTCAGAAATCACTTTTGGTCGTAGTTTGTGATACACAAATAGCACAATAATCATGAAGAACGTGGCAATCCAGAGAAGAGCTGATGAAGCTGGAAGCATTGTGATTTCTGTTCGTGGGATCAAGGGCCGTAACAAAATGCTTGAAAGAGCAACGGGCAATATAACCTCGAACAAGTTTACACGGGGTTGCTTGACAGAAATAATCACGATGAATGAGACCTGCAATAAGATGAGAACAAGAAGGAATTCAACGGTTTTTTCAAAGCGATTTGCGACTATTTCCACCGATTGAGCTTGTTGCAAGAAAATTGACCCATATGTCAAAGCAAACGCATAATATATGCCATTCTTACTAGGAGTGGTTTCTATTCGTGCCATGTAGTAGATCAAAATCAGAGAGGCTAAGGTAACAATCAGATCGCTTCCCACTGCCTTTGATGGTAAACTTACGTACTGCAAATTAACGAATACTGAGGTGAAAATAACATAGAACCAGAACTTGCTAGGAATACTTGCTTTTTTCAAAACTATTCCTACAGCCACCAGTAAGGAGAGCGTCATGACAAATAAGTACAGTTCTTTGTAGTCTTCTAGCCTCCCAAAATAGAGAACGTTTAGAGAAAACACGATAATATTAATCCATAGAATGGTTACTAAAGAAGTCTGCTCTATCTGGTTTGACCCCTCTAGAATGCTTTTCTGCTTAATGCCTGGTAGTTCACTCATTGTCCTACCTCCTTTACTGATAACTCTGTTCGTTTCAAGTTGTTCGTTTTCTTGCTAGGCCATAATGGCCTAACAAGACCGGATGATTCTGGTGCCTGGCTAATGAGAAATACACTAATTGCGATCGAAAGCATCCAACTGACTGCGAGAAGTAGGACTACAAGAGGACTGAAGACCGATGATGAGACAAGGCTTTCCGTGTATCCTGATGCTGACGAATTTCTAAAGTTAAATGAGGCTAATATTAGGGGAGTCAATATTCCAACGATCAATGATCCTTCCAGACCGATAACCGGCTTTATCATTTCTACCTTGTACTCCGAGGGAACACCTTTCAACATAGTAACAAAAGCGCCTAGAACAATAATGACCTCAATGGTCATTAGTGCACCTCCATATTGCATGATTTCTTGATAGTAGATCCGCCAGGACGAGATGAGAATCGCGACCACTAAAATGAGAGTGAATAGAGCTTGTTGCATGGGTGCAGAAGGGCGGTTCTTTACCTCTCCTTCTTCAAAATTAATAACGCGTTGGAGAGATTTTCGGGCTGATTCAAATTTTTCAGGGTGCTTGGATAAGACAAACAAGAACCACGCGTTAAGGAAGAGAAGACCTATGGTTGTGTTGAAGAAAATGTTGTCAGCAGTTGTAGACATGGGTGATCCTAACGAAACTAATGATTGCACAACAGCCACTAAGATCAAACCACCACTTCGAGATCTACTCACCACTCTATCGAAGGGGCTCACAAGAGAGGATACGGCAATTCCTGTGTAAAATATCGCCATGCTAAGGAGAGGTAGGAAGGTGCTTCCAGTGCTCTCGTCGAGAAAACGAAACGCATTAATTAGAACAAAGAGCCCAAGAATACTTAGTAAATACTGCTCTTGCCTGATTCTCAAGTTGTCACTAGACCCCTTCGCCGAAAGAACAATCGCTTCAAAGAACAAGAATGTTCCAAGATAATGTAGGAGAGATAGAGGTGTGGGGGAAATTATTGCTATGAGTGCAGTGGCTTCAAACAGCACGACATTCCAAAGTGTGCCAAATTTCACTGATCTATCGATTTTGCTAATGCGTAGATAAGCAGAGCCGATAGCTATTAAGAGCGACGTAATAATGCTGATTTCGGAGTAGTATGTTAATCCTAAAGTAATTGCACCGAGTGCTATCAAGAAGTTATTAACAACCACTATCCCGTTTATGTGCGTCTGAACGCGCCGAAAGATCAGTTGATCTGATTCCAGATCAATCCTGATAGGGATGGAGAGTGATATTTCAAGCAATTGATGTTTGCCGAGATATGTCCAGAAAATAATGAAGTAACCAAATAGCAACGCGGAGAATTCACCAATAACGAGCATGTTGGATGTATCGGAGGAGTATGGGCTGTCAATGAGTAGAATGAGCGTAGCCACATTGGATAATAGCGTCGAGATTGAAAACATGAAATGCTGGAAAGAGAGAGGGGCGTTAACATTGTTCTTTACAAACAGCCTCAGATTAATCAAAGGCACGAGGAAAACAAGGATTTCAGGAACTATGACGTTGTCTTGAGCAAATGCTAAAATCAAGGGAATGGAAAGGGAATAAATGAAAACAGGAACCCACTTTTTCTGCCTTGTCGTAGCTATGAAATAGAATAACAGGGCAAGAAAAACGATTATTCCATTAATGCTTCTTCCAGAACCATTGAACGAATTGTTCAGCCATTCAAGCAGAGCCTGTGAAGTTGTGGCTTCAATGACATAGTATAGAATGCTGATTGTCAAGAGAAGTGATAGGATTCCTGAGTTCACTTTCCGATTTCCAAAAAATAGGGCAAAGATTAACGGCAATAAACCTAGGTAAAACAACAATGGCATTATTCCATTCTCTTTGGTTCCATAGGTTGCAAGTCCTATGATCAGAGCTATCGATACCGAACTGGCAGTGGTTCCAAGATAAGCCAGCAGCGATACCACGTTTTTCTTTCCTTCCTTGCCATGATTCGAATTCAAGACTAAAAGAGACAGCGTGAGTAACGCATACAATGCTACAATTAACCCGAGAATTCTTAGGATCGTTCCGGTCGTGTGTTCCTGAGAATAAATAACGCTGTAGATATATTCGTCATAAACAAATTTTGCCCCCATGAATAATCCAATGGAGAGAATAAGAACGCCGCCGAATGCCAAAAAGTAAACAAGTGAGAGCTCAGCAAGCCAAGCTTTGAACCTAAATGAAATAACGCGGTCTCCTTCCCTAATCCTTCGGGGTATTTTCTTCTTTCTGGGTTGGGCAGTAATCGGCGGTTGCTCGATCTTTTTAGTAATCGCGTCCTTCGTAGTGGCGACTGGGGCAATTGGTTTGGGGTGCTTAACGAAGGGGATCTCTCTCAAACTTTCAATCTCTTTCTTAAGCTGGTTAATGTATTCAATGGAATATTTGATGTCATTCTCAATGCCTGAAGAGTGTCCAATGGCTTCAGTCATGATTTTATTAGCCTCTTGAATCGAGTAATACAAAGCCTCCAATCGCCTAGCTTGAGTTAATTGAACTTCGAACCATTCAAGGATACGACTTATGTCTTCCTCCAGAGACTTTATTTTTTCTTGATACTCATTACTTTCTAAGTTACTCCTTCTCAAATGTTCCAATTGGTCGCGAATTTTTCGAGCAGATAGGAATTGTGTTGCAAGCTCACTTCTCCAGTCCTTTAGGTCAGCAGAAAATTGTCTCAAATCGTTAGTGAGAGAAGATGTTTTCTCCTCCAGAGTCTTAATTTTGACGTCATCGAAGAATCTTTTTTGTACTGCGTCAGAATTTTTTTCCTCTGGCAATTTGATTGATTCTGAAGAAATTTGTTTGCTCTTTGGCTCCATAAGGAGGGTTCCACAGACCTGACAGAATCTATTCTCCGGTTTTGAGACAAAACCACATTTTGGACAAATTTTTTCTTCCATACTTCTCTCTCCTTATTTTTTCCTTCTTTCTAGGGGCATTACTCTTCTGCAAATCGGGCATTTGGGATTGATTTTCAGCCATTGAGACAAGTGGGCGTTATGAAAACTCGTTAGACATGCCTCACACCGATCAGCATTAGAATGCTCCAATATTGCCCCTTTGCATATCCCACATACTATGATGGCATTTGAACAAGCCGAACAGTAGGCAGAGAAAGAATCAGTTTCTGCACCGCACTGGACACATTGATTAAAGGAGATGAGTACGCCTTTCTGAACCGTGAACTGTTTTAGAACGAAATCTTCAAAGAGAATGTTAGTGATCGCCCCTAATCCGACTAGGAGAAATGTAGTTTCAACGACTGTTGAGAAGGGAACCTCGAGCTGTTCAGAAATAAACCCTAGATCTATAGGGGGAAGATTACTAGAAAAGTATTTCATGATTTTTTCTTCGTAGTGACTAAGCTGAAACGGGAATCGCAAAATGGCTTCTTCTTCTTGCTCAACCGTAATGAAATGTACCGCCTTTTCATCTATCAGGGCATGTATTATTCCTTTTCCAATGAGTTTGAGCACAATAATCTCCGGGTCTTCACGGATATTTTTCAGACGTTTTTGCAATTCTTCAAACGATAGTGGTGAAAAACTGATTAAGAAACCAAGAACTATGAGCTCATCTCTAGGTAAATTTGCTCGAGTAGCAAAAATCGGAATTTCCACGTTCTCTGGGATTTTAATAGCCCCTGACGGAGAAATCACAAAATCCAAGTTTAGTTTCGCAGAAAGGCTATGAACGATGCCTTCAATTTTTGTCTTTTCAACAGATAAGATCCTCGCCAATTTACTAAGAGAAGGATCTTCAAATCCTAGGATTCCCCCCAAAACAACGTATTCATCGCTCAAAAGAAGAGGCGATAACTGCATAATATTCGATAGAACTCTCTCAACAATCAAGACATGATCGTCAGTAATTATCCCCTCTAATGCTGACGAATAAGCAAGAAGCCCTAGCAAAAATTTATCCGCCCCCTTGATATTGCTGTTTTTCTCAAGTCCTTTACTAACAAATTCACCCACCTTTCTCAAGGGGATTTCTCCCTTCTTTTCCAGATATTTAACTAATCCTGGAAGAACTCTGTCTATCTCTTGCAATTGTGCTACAGCTAATAGTTCGCTAAGCTCACTTAACATAGCTTCATTGCGAGGCAGTTTAACACTTACTTCATCAAGATCAAGACTAATGTCCCAGTCATCTGTTAGGGAAAGCAGGGCTAGCAAAGAAAGCGAGTCTTCGAAACTAAGATCCTCTGCAACTCTGCTATCAGTCAAAAACTGAATGATTTGTGAGAGATCCCTCATTGCCTCTTTCAATGGTGTTGAAACGCGGAGTGACAGTATCCCTAGCCAAGCTTTCAAACCGATTGCTATTGTTTCTTCACGAGGAGACTGTCTTGCTCCACCAACTTTTGCTTCGGAACGAGTGAGAAAGAACGCCTTGAATGGGTAGATTTTTGCAAGCAAACTAACTAACTTGCTAAATCCTAAGCTACGAAAGTACTCCGTTGAGACGAACAATTGGTCTTCTTGAATTTTGATTTTGAATGAAACCCACCCGGCCACACAAGCTTTTCCAAATCTCGCGAGCGTCTCGAGAATGGTGTCTCCAATCGTGCTAGCAAGCCGGTTGATTGAGACTTCACCAAGCAGTAGACTCATGCCCCATGCAAGATAATCTCTATAAGAAATCTGAAGCTGTTCCTCCTCGAATACTGGGTCCAAAGGAGACACCCTTAGCAGATATTTATCTTCTGACCGATGAATTACATGCATCGCTTCCAATTCCTTAATCGTTTGTTCGGCCTCCGATACTGTCAGATCTAGTAAATTCGAGATTATGGTCGGATCTGCGGCCCCCAATCCCTTCATAAGAGCAACAGTAGCAAGATGCTGCCTTGCCAACTCATGTATCTCTGTTTTTGGCATTTCTATCCCCTTTGCTCAATTGAAAGCGATTTCGATCTAGTACTAACCAAGTTTCATTTTATATAAACCGATCCAAACTTTTAATGGAAAGACCCAATGCTTAATTCTTACAAATCAAGAGGGGATTTCTCCCAATTACAAGGATTCTCAAAGATTTTTCTCACCATAACGGATCAATTCGCAACCCATTTCCGTTAAAAAACAGAAACCTCCCCTTGATTTTTCTCCCGAGGATAGATTAGATCTTTGAATGAATAATCTTTTTTCACAACTTCTGATTACTGGCGCTGCTTCTAAACCCGCCTTTATTTCAAGAGAAGAGCGGTATTCTGTCTTAGTTAAACTAAGACCACAGGCACTCGCTATCATTCTTTGCGTTCGAGCTGAATTATACAACATCTTTTTGAAAACAAAAGAAGGCGATTCTATTAGATGATCTCGTATCCTTCGTCAAAGCTTGAACTGCGATCGATGAAGAAAATAGTCATTTAAGGTATCAATGTGATAAACCATGACTACCAAAAAGAAAGGAATCATAGCAATACTTCTGGTTATCTTTTTCCTGCTTATCGTCCCCTCAATTGTCATCGGTGAAATCATCTACTCTGCTCCAAGGAACAAGGAGTATTCGCCTCTACCCCTACAAGAAGAAACGGCAAAAACCAGTGATGGTGTTTCAATCACATTCTGGTATTCAAATCAATCTAAGTACTTGCTAATCATGGTCCACGGACATGCAGACAATGCAGGAATTCTATATCGTAGGGCTGAATCCCTAATCCAAGGGCAAACATACGATGTTTTGTTTCTAGATTTGCGAAATCACGGAAGAAGTGGTAAAAAAAACCCAATCTCATTCGGTGTATACGAGAGCAAAGATGTGCTTAGCGTAATTGAATGGGCAACCGCTAAGAGTTGGGAGAAGATTGTTATCTACGGGACCTCAATGGGTTCAATTGCTACTTACATGGCTTATGAAACACTGGAATCAAAGGAAAAGATTTCTGGATTAATCCTGGATTCGAGCTTTGAGAATATTGAAGATGTGCTCAATCGCAATCTGAGAAAGCATTTTGTGATGCAACCATGGAGGTTTTTCATTTCAAAATACGTACTAGATATTCGAGGTCGAAACATTCGTTTTCCTTCCTTGTTGAAATTCCTGAATAGTACAAGAAATTTACCAGTTCTAGTAATTCACGGAGAAAAGGACATCGAAGCACCACCATCAATCATCGAGAAGATCAAAGCACTAAATCTACCAAATGTTACGACCTATTTGGTGAATGACGGGAAACATAGTCGGCTTCTTTCAATTACTTCTGTGGTCGAGAAAATCAATGAATTCTTAGCTCTACTATTTGCCTAGGCTAGATCCGACGTCTAAAGAACAAGGAATACTTAGGTTAGGATCTTATAGCGTGCCTTCTTCATCATTCTTATCTGTTTTTATCTCCGGAAACATCCAGGATCTCGCCAAAATGATTTCTTTATGTATCGTTACTAATGCTTTCTCGACTTCCTCTGGCAACGGCCCCCCTTCTTTTAGCTTCAATTCCAAATAATCCAATAGATCCTCGATCAAATCTAGGATTTCTGACTCTGTAGCCTCCATTTCCTTAATGTTTTGAATGATGTTCTTTGTCAAATCCGAGGCGTAGAAATTATCATGGTTTCTCTTCATTTCCTCACCTATTTTGAATGAATGGCTATTTAAGGAACTGCAAGCTCCCTCCTTGATAGAAAACATTATTCCGATGGAACTCAAGGGCATAATCCGAGGCCTTACAACGAGGATCAATGGGGTCTGGCAGTGGTGTTCCTTCGTATTTGTAGATCTCTTCGTACATATCAACTCTTTCTAATAGGGGGGAAACAATCAATTTTCTATTAGAATCATAGGATATCCAGCCAACATCAAACGCCCAATGGTGAAGTCTGCATAGAGCGATCCCATTTTGAACCTTATCGCTTCCTTTCTTAGCCTTGGGAATGATGTGTGCTGCTTCACATTCATACTTGTGAGGAGGGGGAGACTGTCTCTTTTTCCCGCAAACAACGCATTTTCCCTGGTATTGTTGAATGACCGCTTCACGAAATCCTCTTTGTCTATAGGTTAGTTTCGTGAGATGATACTTTGTTTCCTTGTCGAATAACTCGGATGCAGTTAGTTCCCGATGAAGGGATGCTTGCAAGATCCTGGCTGATTCAGAGATGACGAGCGTTTCCACTGCTTCCGGCGTTGGCAAGACCCTTATGGGCACAACAGGATGGGGAATGTCACTGAAATCAGAGATCATGTTGAGTTCATAGTAGTGACTCATGGAATTTAGCCTAGGCATTGCCACAAATCGAGGATCCGAAACCACTAGTGAAGGGAAGACTTCATTTTCCAATGGTTTCCCTTCGATCTCGATGAAGTTGAAATCATTTGCTTCTTCCATTTCTTCCTCAACTATTCCTTCAATCTCCAATTCCAGACCCGTAGATACTCCTTCCTTTCCCATTAAGAAAACAAGTAATGAAGACAGCTCTCCTCTTCGTAATTGTCTATTAACTCTGGCGAGATCTTGTTGAATTCTTGGTAATCTCTTCTTGACTCCAAAAACCATTGGTAAATTAATCGGAACTAGGAATTCTCCCAAATTATCTGAAGATTCAAAGAAAGACTCCACAAGAAGCGTTTCTGCTTTTGGATTCGTCTTCATGAGTTCACCCAAATGTAATGTGAAATATTCTGGTCGATAGGGCTTGCCTTCTCGCAATAGGTGAAAGAGCACAACTCTTCGGACGTTGCCTATCTGATCCTTTTGCTTCCCCCAGCTGTATCCTTGACATCGGTATTGCCCGAGATATTCCCATTCGTTACGATCTTGCCTATAGAAATACTGAATTGTTCTTCCGTTTCGAGGAGCCTGTACTAAGGATTTATTGTTACCTTCAAGTACCTGATCCCCTATTTGCCCCTGACCAGTATAGTTAATCACTTCAAAATCGTCTTTCAACGGTTGGTCTTCATAGATTGCCTCCCGTTCTCCTGAGGGATTTGTGAACAATACAACATGATCGTGGGTTGTGGAGACACGAATTCCTCCTTGTTTTGAAATCACCAACTGTTCAGCAATGAAATCATTGCTATAGGTCTCACCAATTCTAAAATCCATTATTGGGTCAATAATGGGGAGTTTTTCTGCCATGTTTTCCCATCTCTGGCAATATCATTTCTTTTCATCATAATTCGAATTCTGAGTTAATTAGTGTTTGCCCGTGGGCACTCCATAGCAGAAATCCTTCAGGCTCAACTCAATACTAAGGAATTATCACTTTGTCCTCGAAATACGCAATGTTTTGTATAACTTGAGTCTTATTTCAGTAAAGAGGAATTAAAATTGAGTTCCTATCCCGAATCAAAACAAGCTCAAGAGTTCAAGTACTTGCAAGAAAAAGGCATTCTATTGGATACGGATCTTGCAAGTGAGGCTAGGTCTGACTTGCATCTTAGCAAGATTTGGGCCAAAGTATTTTGGCGAAGAAGGAAAAGACACAAGAACAGGGTGGATCCCGAACTTCCTCTTGTTCTAGAGCAACACCCCACATCTGTTTTGGAGATCGGGGCCGGCTATGGCCGTGTATTGCAGAAAATTGCACAAAAAACTCAAGAAACTGGGAGCAACATCGAAGATCTCTGGGGGATTGAGATTTGTCCCTACTTTGAGCCTTTCGCTGAAGCATACAAAGAAACCTCTTCCTTTTCCAATTACTCGATCATATTCGATGATTTTTTCAGCACAGAAGCATTTTCCCCCGGATCTTTTGATTTAATCCTTCTCCCAATGAATACTTTGCCTAATTTTTCAATGTCATTAATGCCCGTCTTATTCCAAAAAGTTAAGCAATTATTGCGGCCATCCGGAACGTGGATCTTTTCTACATACAAAATTTCAGACTTTGAATCACTACAGCATTCTCTTAAGGAAAAATATTCTAGCGAATTACTACTCGAGCCTAAAGAAGACATCATTGTTGGAGAATTTTTCAGTTTTGCTCCTGAGAAAATGAGCCATGGATACCGCATCATTAATTATTCTATTTACAACACACTTTCGAGAAAGTACGCCTTAAAATCTCGAGAAATCTTCAGATCTCTTCAAGAACTAATAGAGCCTGCATTCTTACACCGATTCATTGAACAACAAGGCTTTGATATAAAGCTCGTTGATGACTCGAGTCATTCCTTGGTCTATGCATTATCTCCAAAATAAAATCCCTAAATTATTGTAAAGATCTAGGCTATGGAATCGACAAGCGTTTTCGACCAAAAATTGACAATTCATGGCTATCGATTTCATTGCTACATGAGAAATTCAATGTTTAATAATGAAGAATTGCCTTTTGAACTGTGGAAGATGATCAACAAATAAGCGGAGAACAAGAACATCGGAGTGAATCTGTCGGTTTGTTGAAAAGATGGGCATTCTTACTACTCTCGGCTCTCGTAATGTTGTTTTTCTCGGAGAAAATGTATTGGTATGTCCAAGGATATGCTATTGTAGAAATACTGATTCTGTATTCTTTTGGAGCTTACCTAGTTTTTTGGAGTATTGAATACTTCAAGGTCGATGACTTCTGGTCATTGTTTCTCTCAGCCATGCTCTATGCACTGTTAATTGAGGGAATATTCACAGCGTTGATTATCGCTGCTGGTCTTGCGGGGCCTATTTTAACATTCTATTATTTTGGGTGGCATTCTTTGCTTAGTGTTGTGTTTGGTTGGTATTTCTTGAGAAAATGGCTCATAGAAGAATCCACAATGAAACTATTGGTCTCATCGATCTTGACTGGTGCTTTCTGGGGTCTTTGGTCGCTTGGATATTGGTTGCCCGAAATTATTAACAGTCCAGAAATGCAAGAAGACCCTTTTGACCCGGGAAAGTGGAGCCTCGAGAGATATTCAGGCGTTGTTCTCACTTTCGGCCTAATGCTTGTTCTGGCTCATTGGCTTCTTGGAAAAGATGGTTTTTGGGCTTTCTCATTTCGTCCTAGCAAACTCGAGAATCTTGTTATGTTTGGTTTGATTGGAGCCATGTTTCTCCTTCAGCTCGTCCTATGGAACTTGCTAGCTATCCCCTTCATGATCATGCTTGGCTTAGTCTTCTACAGTCTGCGAAAGCACAAACAAGGCATTGAATTCCACGAGAGTGACTCAGCGGAAAATGGTACAATTGCTGGAGAAGAATTTCAGACGCTTTTCGGCCAACTTGCGGGCGATATCCGGTTCAAACATGCTTTCATTCTGATTGTGGTGCCAATTTTTTCAATAATCGTCTATGGTCTCGCCCTAGCAATTGACCCTCCAGAGTTTATGATTCGGGGACTCTATTGGACGATTGTAAGTGTGCAAACAATACTAGGTGGAATTCTTGGAATAATGGCCATCTGGAAAAATATCCGAAGAGGTCGCATTCCTTCATCAAAGAATCAGTGAAGAACAATTCGTTGGCAACAATGCTCTCAGCCTACCTCGATTTCTTCACTATTCAGTGGTGTTCGGTCATCATCGAGCACTGTCAGTACTTACTACACGCGAGTCGTTATAATTTCACTCATTTATCCTCTTTCGCATCAATTATCTAATTCGAAGGGATGAACTTTTGAGTGTCGCTCGTTAGTTCAAGATAGAGAACATGAAAATCAACCAAGATGGCAAGATCATTGAGTTAACGGCAGTTCGATGGAACAGCACCAGCAAAACCCTAACACTGATTGACCAACGAATGCTTCCTGAACGTTTGGAATTGCTCGAACTTCATGATGCACCGTCTGTTTACCATTCCATTCGAAAAATGGTTGTTCGGGGTGCCCCTGCGATAGGACTCACTGGAGTCTATGGTCTTCTCATGGAACTAATAGCGTGTGAAAAGAAAGGTCTGGAAAAGTCAGTCATTGCAAAAACACTAGAATCTGCGTTTCAGCTAATAATGTCTTCCCGACCAACGGCGATTGATTTGAAAAATCTCATGCAAGACTGGTTGAATTATGTAAAATCAAATTCTTATCGCCTGGATGAAGCCGAAAAGTATGCTATCCAGCTATTTGAACAAAACAAGCAAGAGTGCTACCAAATTGGTGTCCATGGTTCCAAGTTGTTTTTCGAAAACGCACACGTGCTCACGCATTGTAATGCCGGAGCGCTGGCGACAGCAGACTACGGGACTGCCCTCGCTCCAATGAGGATCGCTAAGTCCAAACACATACCCTTTCATGTTTGGGTTGACGAAACTCGCCCTCGTCTCCAGGGGGCAAGGCTCACAGCATGGGAACTAGCCAATGAAGACATTCCCCACAAAATAATAGTGGACTCATCGGCCGCTTTTCTCATGAGTGAGGGACTAATCGATTTTGTGATTGTTGGAGCGGACCGAATCACCGGAGACGGCTGGGTTGCAAACAAAATTGGAACAATGTCTTTAGCCATTTCTGCGTCCCATTTCGGGATACCTTTTTACGTTGCCGCTCCGTGGTCAACTTTTGCGCCTCATGTAAGCAAGGAAGAATCACAAATCGAATACCGAGATCAAAGTGAAGTCCTCCATTGTCCTGGTGCAGGGAAAATCGCCAATCCTTCTTCGGAGGCCCTCAATCCTGCTTTTGACTGGACGCCCGAAGACCTCGTAACAGGATTCATCACATCGAAGGGTATCCTTCAATATGAAGAACTCTTCGAGAAAAGTTCTGTGTGAAACATGAATGAAACATCTTGAAACACTTTGGAACACTACTGTCTAAGGCTGTTTCACCCCAGTATAGTTTGAAGCACTTTAGTGCATGGTGATCACATGAGTGGAAAATCATTAGCTTTGATAGGAGGAAAGGCCAAGATCGGAGCAATCTCCCTTTTACTTGTCCTCATAGTTGGATTAGGTGCGTTATACCTGTCCACTAATCCGAATATATCTCTAACCCCTCAAGACCAAAACAAGGACCTGCCCCGAATTGAATGGACACCTCCCATGCCCCCGCAATCCCAGCAATCCGGGCTAAATTCATGGGCGAGAGGAGAAACCGGTGCAGAAATGTCCCAATCACTCGGGTCATATATTGGAATGAGCGGGTCAAACTTTTTCGGCCTAGGCAATAATATAGCAACTAGCAGTGAGCAAGCAGTTGCAGAGCTCAACGAATCCGAAGCAATAGACATTGCCCTTGGACACGCAAAAGTCAACGGATTCGTTGAAACCTACGACCAAGTCGAAACTTGGGTCTATTTTGATGGCAGCTTTTGGCACGTTGAATTCTTTGAAACTGATACATATGCCAACTGGGCCTATGTCATGATCAGGGATAAAGACGCAGTCCTTGTGCAAGTTTACATTATCATGGATGGCGAGGTTTACCTAGAATGGCCTGCCGCAAACCTGGATGCCAGCACAGCATTAGGTCTTGCAAACGAAAACCCCATTATTCAACAATTCTTGCAAGACACCTCTTTCAATATCTCTGATGCATGGGTGTGGTTTGATGGAGACCGATCATGGTACGTCGACTTTTACCCATACATACTAACCTATGCTGAAGACAGTTCCATGGGCTTAAACAACCAAGCTAATCGCGGGACACAACAAGACTGGGGAGAAATCTTGCCCTCCCAACCCGTTGAAGATCGACTCGCTTACGATTATGAAACTTCTTGGCTCACAGCAATCATCGATGACATCGACGCCCAAGTGCGTTCGATCTATACTTCATACTTTGACTTCCCAGAATTGAACAATAACCCCGAGACAGCACGAGACGCGGCGAAAACTGCCCCCGAAGCTCAGAACTTCTGGGAAAGACACGCCGATGACTATGTGTTCCAAGATGTTTACTTGGAATTCAACTATTCTTCTACCGACTCTCAGCCTAACGCAATCTGGTGGGTAAATAATTACGTGTGGCCACAATACGTTTATGCAGCCGATAGTTCGACTAGCCTTGGTCAAGGAACTATTCAGCTCCCAAGCCAAGTTAAAGGAATCTATTACTGGGCATTTGACTACATGACCATCGCGTTAGCAGACGATTCCTTAGAAACCGAATTCATTTACGAGCTGCCTCAACCTCAGCATTCATACGAGGAGGTATTGCAAACAATTCTAGATCAAGCAGAGATCGCTCAATTCATCGACACATATCAAGAGGTCTGGATAACAATAATGTTTGATCCCTTTACTTCTACTTGGTGGTCAGGGATTACACCCACCTGGACGTGGATGGCTTATGCCTTTCTCGAAATCTCTGACGACCAGACCCTTACCATTAACGACCTCTGGATCGAAGATATTCCTTCGGAACAAATGCCCGACATGAAGCTTGAAGAAGTCCGAGCAATTTACAAGAACAGTACTTACTACCAAACCTTTAACCAGACCTATTCGCAGTACGGGGAAATCGAGGAATATGTGTATTACTATTACGATGACTTAGTCTACGACTCATCTGCAAAGACATGGTCGATCAGTCTCTATTCAAACGTTATCCTTGAAGCCTATGCCTACATGGAGATCGACGACTCAACTGGCGAATTCATCGACTACTATGCCTATGCTCCAGACTCCCTTCCTGTCCACACGGTTGATGAAGTGCTCAACTTCACTAAGCAAAACGAAGACGTCCAGAACTTCCTCAACGCACATGATGATGTCATCACAGAAATCTACTTCCTTAGCTACGATCCATACGGTCAAACTCAAGGAAGATGGGTAGTTTATTACTACACGCCCCAATACGACGCTGTTATGGCTCTCGAAGTCCAGGACAACCCATTAGTCATCATTAACATGTGGACCTATCCATAAAAGCGAAGAATTCCCCCTTGTCCAACGGGTATTGAGCACTTGTTTCAAGAATGGGGGTTCCTATTCCTCTTTTCTCTCGCTTTGGAAAAGAAGCATTAAATTTGTAGAAGACAATAAAGATGTGGCATGAAACTGAAAAAGCACTCGCTACTCATTCTATTCTTTCTTCTGTTGATAGTAGCAGTGCTTGGCAAAGCCGATTCCTCTAATCTGACTCCGACCTCTTCTCAGTCTTCGCCCCATAATCGAACCATTAAGCAAGAACCAATTTTCTCCCCCCTTCAATCTGGCATAGGCAATGTCAACGCTACAATCGTAGTATATCCCTCTTTTTACCAAGTCCGTCTCTCCCTACAATACATTGGTGGCGACGAGCCACTCTTGCAAGATACTCTTCTCTTTCCAAAGGAGTTCGAGCTCATCGAAGCAAAACCCATTGACTCCGACCTAGCCGTCAATGCCATGATCAACAAATTTGACAACCAATCAATTGTATCTCTCAATTTCTCAAGAGTGCTTCTTCCTTCCGAAGTCTTGAACATCCTAGTCATTGGAAATGTCGAACTTGACATCTCGCAATCATTCATTAAGCTCATGATTTGGTGGAACTATTCTCGACCTGTAGGAGTTGAAGATACGAACATACTGATCTTTCCCGGTATCGACTATGCCGGGTCATCTCCACAACCAAGCAGAATCAGGCCAAATCTCAATGGTTTTCTTGAATTATGGTGGATCGATATTTTCTCTTCAGGATTCTCAACCAATCTTTCACTAGTAATAACGCCCACCGCAAGGAATGAGGTTCTTACTTATCCATTAAGCATTGACTTGAACATTTCATCAAGACAAGTCTTTGTAAACTTCCTCATTGCGAATGTTGGAAAAACCGCCGCAAACATAACGATTGTCGCGCCCGAGAGCGTTCACACCTCCCAATCACGCGTCATCCTTGAAGCATTTGAACAGAAAGAAATCATTCTAACCTTAACAAAAAATCAAGCGAATCGCATCAGGGGAACCATTGAGATTTACACAAACCGAACAGAAACCCCTCTAGAAATCCCCGTCAGAGTTAGGTTTCAGAACACTCCTTCCTCGACGAACACGCTTACCCTATTCTTAGCCGCACTCTTAGCTGCACTATTCGGGGCCCTATTCGGCGGATTCTTATATTACTATCTGAATCGCAAGGAAGATTCCTCAATTCTAACCTCCAGCACGTTAAGAACCAACCCCACAAACGCTGAAATCCCTGACGAACAATCCGTTCTTCACGCATTGGACGAAGCCAAAGCAAGAATCGGGGAACGAAGAGCATCCATCTTGGAATATATCTATCGAAACCCGGGATGTTCACAGCAAGAAATCGCAGAAAACTTTGGTTTTTCTAAGGCAACAATCTCTCGCGAAATTCAAAAACTTGAAGCTCAAGGCTATATTAGAAAGAAACGCTCTGGGATGTCCCATCAACTTTTCTTGACGCACAAAATTATGAATAAAAAACAGAACTTCTAAATTATTAGCGATTCCTCTCATTATTGTCGAGTTTCCCTCCTCGACTTTCCTCTCCATTCTGAGTTGTCAAGTTTGGTTTTGTGAGATCTAACGGCTTTATCCCCTAATACTCATTCCCATAACAGCAAAAACATGTTTGGCTTGGAATTAGTAAATGAAACTGGATACTATAACATTCCTTTTCTTGTCTACGATGAATCTGGGAATCCAGCAATAGATAATGTCATTGTGCACATTTCCTCCGATCTAACAAAACCGGTTAGTTAACGTTTCAAGCCTTATGTGCATCCAAATAAGTAAATGGTAGGAATTTCCGCCACCTAAAGGACAACACCATTTGCTAGACATCAGTCGCTGTCTGGAAATGTTTGCAAGAATTATTGATCTAAAATATATGCTACATAATCATCCATTTCCTTTATTTTCATAGGTGAAACCCAGGGCTCCCCATAAACCATTTCCCCATCATCTAAGCTCTTCACTTTTTTCAATACTGAGATTGCGAGATTTGTTACAAGATAAAATGAGTCCACTTGGGAGAAATAATGTAATTTATCCGTGCTTTGAAGAGGGAAGTTTTGTAAATAATAACGTAAATCATCAACTGTTTTGCTTGGTGAAACGAGAACTTTCACTGGTTGGACATTATTTTTCAATAAATCCGAGATTTTGAAAAATGCGATCCTGTTACGACCATCATTAGCGAGTAAGAACTCCTCAAATAACGCGACCGACCAAGTGTTCAGATTTGAGAAAATGACTTCCTTAACCAACTTGAAGCTAGCATTACGCTTTGTGTAAATGCGAAGCTTTCTGTCATGAAAGTATATCAAATAATTGTCGTTTGAGTGAACAACTGAATGGAGCTCTTTGTATCCTTGATTTAGTTCAGCTACAATTGACCAGTTTTTCTTATAATCTATAACTACTATCCGATCGGAACGCAGTTTCAGATAAAGAAAATCGCGGTCTACCCAGAATAGCACAATAATGTCGTCAAAAGTATAGTCTGAATCAGGCAGTTCCCGTATCAAATCTACCACACTAATTGTATGAAAGAGTTCTAGGCTTGGCAAAGAATAAGCGAAAAGATGTCCGCCTTCAGAATCAAGTACAAACAAGGTTTTGCCTTGTACTTGCATGTCGTTAGTAGGGGGATTCTTTATTCTGGTCCTCGTCAGAAGAATGAAATCATCTTTCTTGTACAATTCAATTGTGCTATCATAATTAACAATTAGATAATTCTTTGCTGCAAGAAACCTATGGATTCTTACGAGGGCATGCATTTTTCTTGGGGGCCATCTCAGTGGTTTTCGTAAGCATGAATTCTGAAAGTCAAGAATCTGCAATTCCTCGTAATGATTGGTCAGA
>JALTMP010000144.1 GCA_027001645.1 Candidatus Heimdallarchaeota archaeon | reverse complement strand
TATTGCGCAAACCTATCCTTTTGTCTCCGAACCCTCCTAATTTCTTCCAATGCAATAGTTCCGTTCCCATGATCCGGTCAAAGGTGCTCATGACAGCGGATTCAAGAAACAAGTCCGAGTATGTCTAACGTGGGTTGATGGTGATTGATGAGAATTAGTAATGGTGGCTTCAAAATGTGCTGTTGTATTTCATGGGGAACAACTGATATTGTTGCCACTCATTTCTTGTTTACTGCCAATACCCGTCACTGGGTACCAGCAGATACATAAAGTTTGTAGACAAAATCAACTTATGAAGGGCAAGAAAACGCGCAAACAAGTGTTCGGTTCTCTCATGTCTTTTGAGATCGAATTCAAGAATGAAGAGTTTGGCCCTGATCTGTCCGGCATACTGCGGGTATATGATCGTAGACATCTTGTAGCCGATGAGAAGTTTGAATCAGCCCAAGAATTTGCCACCGTTTTGAAAGAGAGCTGGCAGAAATACACGAGGGGAGCAGCAGTTGCATTTGCTATGGAACAGAGAATTGCTCGGTGGCTAGAAGAATACTTCCGAGAAATTGGACACCCAGTAAGCTATGACGAGCTACTCGATTTTATTCGGGAAGGTGAGGTTCTCTCAGGTGAGAAACTAGAAGAAGTTGCAACGATCGAGAATCTTGATGAGGGGATTACTGGAAATGTGCAAAAATCAGAACAAGTCATCGTTACTGGGAAAAAGATAGCCTTTGATGAAATTGACACTAATCGTTTGAAAAATATTTTCCAAGCGTTCAAGCGTGAATTTGCTCCTAGCGTTGTTGAATCAGTAACTTCAAGTGTTAAGGCCAAGACTGCTTCTGGGAAAGAAATTGATTTCGACGTTGCCTCACCAATCAGCGAGTCCGTTGATAGTGTGGGTGGCACGATCAGGACAGCAGTGAAGAATACCTTCAACGAAGATCTGCTTGACATCCAAATTGAGAGCATAATTCCATATCAATTTGCCATTAAAAACGTGCAGTCCAATAAAGATGTCAAACAAGAGTTTGAGACAACGGAAGAAGGCTTGAAAGCCTTGATTACGCTAGACATTCTTCATGACGGCGAAACATTAGAAGTCGCTTACAATTTTGCCCCGAGAATCACGAGAGTTGTTCTTTTACATCACGAATCAGAAGTAATCACAATTCGAACATACTTAGATATTGATAGCGCCGGTGACCGTTTCATTGCTCAAACAGTATTTGTGAACCCCTTTGAAGAAATGATTCCAACAATTGAGATCATTGATTACGTCCCCCGGGCTCTGCGGGTTGTTGATGCTAATCCCGACATTCAACCACCGATTGCTTCCATGGCAGAGAGGGCGCATTTTCATGAAGTTCACTGGTATCACACAGAAATCCCACCGAGCGCTGCTCTTCAGAAAGATTATGAATTAGTAAAAAGTCCAACCATCCACCGTCAGTTCATTGAAATTCCGTTCGATGAGGGGGTATTTCTTGTCATTCGAGCAATTATCGCTCAAAGTGCTGGGAATCTTTACTCGCTCTACATGCTAAACTCACAAATTGGAAAGGACATCGAAGTACTCCTTAAGGATCATCTGAGAGGAGCCTCAAAGGCTACTTTGATGTCACAATCTGAAGACGTAACACTAGTGGATGAAGAAGACGGTACCAGCATTATTTGGGGGCCCGGTACTGCAAAAAGCGGAGAAATCAGCATTTTTGGGATTGAGTTTGCTCCATCGGAGAGTTTCACTCCCGGAAGGATGGAAGTTCAAATCAACTCAAAGCCTGTAGATCTCCGTTCTAGAGGAATTTTGAGGGCCAAGGAGGAGCAACTCACCAAACTCTCTGAAGAAGAACTACTCATGATGCTTAATTTTTAGGGAAAACCCGCAGATAAATGGCCGAGCTATAGGTTAACTTCTGTATCCGGTATTCCCTGCAAATAGTTGGCAAAGCGTGCGTATACAAAAAGTAAATCCGAAAGGCGATTCAAATACTTTAGCACTCCTTGAATGGCATCGTCAGCTGGAGATAGTGTTGCCACTCGCCTTTCTGCCCTCCGACATATGGTTCGTGCATGGTGTAGCCAACTGCCGGCGATTCCTCCGCCTGGAAGAATAAATTTTGTGAGTCTAGGGAGCCTTGATTCTACCCGGTCAATCTCTTTTTCGAGATCTGAAACTGCTGAAGAGAAGTCAAGAGTCACGTACTTGAACCGATTATCTTGAGGGGAAGCAAGGATTGTTCCCAGGGTAAAAAGAGTGTTCTGGATAACCCCTAGTGTTTTGTGCATCTCGGAATCTGAAACGTGAAATCTTGAGAGACCTAGTACTGAATTTAGTTCATCAATTGTTCCTAACGCTTCAAATATGGGATCATCCTTTCTTAACCTCTTATCCCCTAAGATGCTACTCTCCCCTGAGTCGCCCTTACGAGTATAAATTTTCACAAGCTCAATACTTCCTGACATGTTTTAATATATTATTACTCTCGGATCAACGGAACTGTAGGGGGAAAACTTCTTATCAAGTGAGGGTGAAACAAGCTCAGTTTATCCTTCCAAGGCGAAATTCGTTCTTTTGGCCTCAGTCAAAAAGGTGTAGTCAGTGAAAGAATCTAAGTGGTTAGCAATACGATGGGCTCAACGAGAATTATCTATCCGCTTAAAAGAGTTGAAAAATGTCTTAGCTCTGTTCTTATTAGTTTCCTTCGGAGGTGGATTCTTGCTTAGCTGGAGATTCCATCTCCCTCTCCTTAGGGGGATGTATGAAAGTGTCTCATTAATGTTCTTTTCGAGTACGTTGCCATTTCCTGAAAACGATCTCGTGTTTGGTGTACTATGGATTGTTTATCCTCTTATTGGGCTATTTGGGTTGGCTGAAGGGCTTACCAGCGTTGGAAGAATATTACGCCTAGGAAACGTCCTGTCTCCAGAATGGAACAAAGCAGTGATAGAAATGATGGAAAATCACATTATCATCGTAGGATTGGGCAATGTTGGCCTTAGAGTGTTGGAACAGATCAAAACCAGAACCGATTGGGATGTTGTGTGCATTGACAAGCATGATGGTCCCGAAGAAGACCTAATAGAAGAGTATCAAAAGAGATACAGAGTACCCGTTATTTCCGGAAGAGCAGAGCGAGAACTAACATTGCAAAAGGCTGGAATTACCAAAGCTAAGGTTCTAATGGCTCTAATTGACGATGATTTACTCAATCTGAAAATCGCATTACTCGCCCAAGAGTTAAATCCTAACATTTATACAATTGTACGAATGTTTGACGTTGAATTCGGTGAATTAGTTCAAAGCAAGTTCAACATCGGCGAAATAGTCTCGACCACTAAGGTTGCCGCCCCTGTATTTTTGAAGGCTGTAGAAGAAAATGTTGGACTTAACTAATGGTTGAGTAGGAGAGGTTCTCCACATCTGAAGCCATTTTATATCCTTGGGATCAAGGAGAGGTAGAGCAATACATGTCAGATCGAAAAGAGCGTGCGCTCACATTCATAAAGGCCCTCAAGCAACTCTATCCTAACGCTGCATGTGGATTAAGACATAACAACCCATTCCAATTGCTTGTGGCAACAATTCTAAGTGCCCAAAGTACTGATAAACAAGTAAATGTCGTCACCCCTCGGCTTTTCGCTAAATTTCCTGATGTGGAGGCTTTTGCATATGCTTCCCTTCCTGAACTGGAAGACGCTATTCGTTCAATTGGGCTTTATAGAAATAAAGCGAAAAATTTGCAAAAAATGGCCAGAATCCTTGTTGAAAATTATAATGGCCAAGTGCCTTTGACGATGAATGAACTGTTAAAATTGCCCGGGGTAGGGCGCAAAACAGCTAATGTTGTCCTAGGCGAGGTTTTAGGTAAGCCAGAAGGGATAGTGGTTGATACCCATATGAAACGTGTTGCTCAAAGACTTGGACTTACAACAAAAAATGACCCTACCAAGATTGAGAAAGATCTTAACGAAGTAATCCCTCAAACTGAATGGGTATGGTTTTCCCACGCCACAATTCGATTTGGCAGAGCTGTATGCACCGCAAGAAAACCAAAATGTGAAACATGTCCTATGAACAATGTTTGTCCCTTCTTTGCCACCCTCAAGAAAAAGGAAAAAACCAACAAACACAAGACATGAAGAAGTTCTACATTCAAGAAAATCTATCTGTTTTTGAATGCCTTTATGTATAATCAGCAAAAGAACCAAATAGGAAAAGAGCGACTTTTTTGCGTCGAGTATGCTTCCTCTTCAAATCTTCATTCTATCCGCCATCTATGCTTCGTTGATAGGAAGTCTTCTAGCTCTCATCGGGTCCTTGTATGCCTATCGGGAATGGAGAATGATCTCTATGATCTACTGGACTGTAGCATGGGCCGGGCTACTGATTTACTCATTTCTTTTTTCTCTCTTATTTGAAGGCGTGTTTGAAGGCGTGTTGTTACAAAAGATCTTTGTTCTTGATGCAATTCTAGCTGTTGTTTCAACGGTTCTTCTCGCTACCAGCTTCAAACTTTCTCGACAAGGATACATTCCGACCTATTATGCTGTCTATTGGACAGGAATTGGATTCAGCTCGGTTCTAATAATCAGTGCTGATCTAGTCACGGTCTCAACAAATCCACTTCAAGCTGACTACCGCGAACCATTAGTTGCTAATGTCCTTGTCGCTCTTGCCGTGTTTGCAACTCTTGAATTTGCAACCAGTGCAGTTTCATTGAAGAAGAGAAAAATAAGGCCAAGGAACATTAAATATGCAAGAAGCTACATTCTTGGCGTTGTGCTCGTTGTGCTCGGAGTGATTGCTGCAAGCCTCAGCAATCTAGGGGTGGTTCCTAAAGGAACTAGGTTTTTCTTTTTTGCTTCAGCCGGTCCCCTTATAATCGCTCTCATTATTCGCAGACCCCTCCTATTACTGGAGGGGGAGAAAACACCAGTACGTCTTATCATTCTGCACAATAACTCGCCATGCATTGACTTGGTCCACAAAGAAATGAAGCTATTTCCATCCCGTGAAATCATTTCTGGAGGAATAATGGGGGTTATCAACATCCTACGTGGAATTATTCCCGATGACACAGAAAAAGATGCAAACAATAGCGTTGTTACAACCCACGAAATCCATCCTTGGTACTTCATATATTCAAGCTATAGGCTCTTACAGGCAATTCTAATAACACCCGCAATTTCTGAACCGTACATTCAGGCCACCAGATACTTGCCCGTAAGAGCCTACCAAAAGATAGGTCGTGCCCTTGACGATCTTGAATTATCCCCCAAGCTGCTTACAATCCTCCTAAAACCCATAATAGAGAGCGTTTTTGCTAACTTGGATATCGAAGACTTCGTAGAAGCCCCTCTGAGCGAAGCCTGAATCATGGGTCGCTCTTGAATCAGAAAGCATGTTAAAGGAGAACAACAAAATACTCTCATAACAATGAAGCAGAGAATATTCTTTGGCATTCTTGTTACCGTACTGGCAGTAGGCATTAGTCGCCCGCTTGTTCTCTCCCAGAACTCCTCCTCTGTCATAACATGGGAGAATGTGAACGCTTGGGTCTATCAATTGCAAGATTTTAATGTGAAAGAAATAGGCGATGCAAATTCCGAACTTGCTGTCATAGACTATTCATACGATGGCACGGAGGATCATGAACTACCGAGAACCGATGTTTTGGCAATGAAGTCTGGAAAACACCCAAAGAAACTTATTTCCTACATGAGTATTGGGGAAGCCGAAGATTATCGGTTTTACTGGAAAGACGAATGGAACA
>JALTMP010000143.1 GCA_027001645.1 Candidatus Heimdallarchaeota archaeon | reverse complement strand
TCTCGAAGAACAAACTCGTGTATAAAATGGTTTCTTGCAGAGTCCAAAGCGCTCGAGAAAGAAAAGGACTGCCATTATTTCCTTGTAAACCCGTGGGAATTATCGAGTATTCAGGATTTGCAGAAACAATAGACCCCAGAATAAAAACGACATGTATTGCAGCCCCTCCAGATACTTTGAAAAGATCTTTCCATTGTGGTTGGGAATTTACAATAGAAGAAACAGAGCAAGATTAGAAAATATACATGCTTACAAATCAGGAACCACGGTTGTAGAGAATTGTCACATGTTGGAAGAGGTTTTCTGTCTTTTCCCAAAAGTTTCTGTTGAGGGTAGTTAAAGAGAATTTCACGGGAGCAAATTCTCTTTGAAACGATTCTTGCAATTTCGTTGTTAAGATAATCGGTTGGTTTCATAGGTTACAAAAAGCAAGGAGTGGAGATTCAAATTCGATTTTTTTGCGAGCAGCGATTTCACAGAAGTGTTCTATAACTGTGCAACTTTATTGACGTTATATGTTCTGGAAATCTTGCTAATTTTCAGATAGGTTAGGCCGATTCCAATCCAGTAAAGGAAGTATGCCCCAATTTCTAGTAGTGTTGGCTTATCTTGATACCCAAATAAGGATCGAAGCAATGATCCAAGAGCATTGGTCTTGTCGTTGAGAATTCCACTAAGATCTAGGATTGGTTGATTCCACATTGCAGTGCTGGCTCCAAATACACCTAACTCTTGGAATTCATGGACCCCTTGGGAAAACAATCCCGCAGCAAAAAGGATCAAGATTACGCTTGTGACATTGAAGAATTGTCTGAGATCAAGCCTTACTGTTCCTCGCACTAATTGAACTGCTAGAATGATTGCGATGGAAATCCCCACGATGCTCCCTGTCAAAACTGCAAATCGTTCTGTGGAGGATCGTATTCCTGCTAAGAAAAGCACGGTTTCTACCCCTTCTCGGAATACTGCTACGAATGCCAAGAGCATTAGGCCATAGGGGTTTGTTCCTGAAATTGTGGCTTTTACTTTAGTTTCTAATTCCAGCTTTAGGTATTTTGCATTGTGAAACATCCAGATGATCATCCACGTGAGGACGCCTGCTGCAAGGATCATGACCGATCCTTCAAAAACCGTTTCTGCCGTGCCTTCAAATCCTTCTAGGAGAATCTCGAAGAGAACAGCCCCTAAGATGCTCAATGCAATAGCAATACCAGTACCTTTCCAGACCTCTCGCTTTAGTTCCTCGTTCTGCGTCTTGGTCAAGTATGCCAACAGAATGCCTATGATTAGAGCTGCCTCAATCGTCTCTCTAAGAGTAATGATAAATGCTGCTACTGAGAATATTTCCGCCATGTTATCACCAAGTTAGGTTACCCGAACTTTCATTCCGATGTTCTAGTTTAGTAATAAAAATGTTAGGTTACCCGAACTTTACCTTGCTCTTTAAACAGTACGAGCATGAACATTTGTACAAAAAATGACACAATAGAAAATTAGCAATGCACAAGAAAAATGGAAAAACTGACAAAGCAATGTGACAATAGCCGGTATTTAGGACTTCAAAATCTTGTAAGAAAAGTCTTCCATACCAAGTGGTAATTCTTCATCAGGACCTAGTTCTCCCCTTTCCCTTAGAATCTGTTGAGTCAGCAAGTGGTAGACCCTAGCTAATGCTCGCCGTCCTTTGTTATTGCAAGGGATTACCACATCCACGTAGCTAGTAACATTGTCAGTATCACACAAGGCAACAACAGGGATTCCCATTTTAACCGCTTCACTTAAGGCTTGGGAATCAGTACGGGGATCATTTAGAAAGACAATTTCCGGCTCAATATATCCTCTATGGGAAGGGTTAGTCATTGTTCCCGGAATAAACCGCCCTGGAATCGCTTTGAATCCGGCGACTCTTGCCATCTTTGCTACCGGAACGGTCCCGTACTGTCTTGCAGAAAAAACAGCCACAGATTCTGGATCAAACCTTGCGAGTAGTTTTGCCACTGCTCGAATTCTATCATCCGTTGCCTTGACATCCAGAACATAGAGCCCGTCTGTGCGAACCTTGTAAATGTAAGGTTTCATGTAGGATGTGGCTAGTTTTGTTCCAATATGGACTCCGGATTCCAGATAATCATCCAAGGGTATGAGGAGTGTGGACTCATCTATCTGCGGGGCTTCGGATATCGATTCTCCCATTGCTAATCTCCTATCAAAATCCCATATCTAGGTATTAAAACAGTTTTTGTTTTGCCATTGGTTGTTTTGAGCAACAGAATTGTCTAGTCTCCAATGGCGAGATGAAGTAAGAGCGCAACAAAAGCGATCACTGTTAGGACCCACTGTCGATGTATCCACTTGATAAGGCCCTTGGTTTCTTCGATTTCCCAGAATGGGCGGTACTTTTGCCACATGATTAGTCCGGCAATAGACATTATCGCGAATGCAACGCCAGCCACTAGCCCCGTCCAAAAAGTCCCTCCTGAGGAATTCAAGTATGCCCATCCATGCAATAGTCCAAAAATAGTGGCTAAACCAAGGGCAACAACATGAACATAAAACAAGGGTTTGCGCAAACTTCGGTATAATGACGCAACGAATGCCCTTGTTTCGGTATACTCCTTCTTTGGAAGGTATTTTTGCGTATAAATATGAAGTCTTCGTAAGAATACGTATGCAAAGCCGATCACTAGTAATGGCAGTGTTGCTTCCCCTAAGCCCCCAAAAGCGCCACCCCCATCGCTTCCCTCATAGCCGTCGTCATCAGCAAGAACGAAGTAAGACATGGCCCCTAGAATCACTGACCCAACTAACAAGGAAACCAGCAATAATCGCGTTTTGTTACCCACCAAGTAGACCTTGCGCACTTTGTCTTCCCTCATAAAACAAACAACGTTGTTATCACAGAAAAACAATGTGGTAAGACTTTTCGGATTTTGCAAATACTGTGTTCAGAGAAGTCAAAGGATTGTAATTCCATAGCTACCTAGTGGAGTGTTCTATAATAACTCACGAGAACAAGAACTTAACGATGCATCCCTTAGTATCGCATGTTGAACACACCGATTGATCCGCTTTAAGCAAGCAATGAGAGCGTGGCGTTGAGTGGAATTCAATGTTCAGTCTTCTCAAAATACCTTGTTCTTTGAGAATTTTCAATAACCTTGCTGTTTCATTCTTTGAGATTCCGAGTCGATTAGAGAGAATGGAAATAGGAATGGCCTTTTCCTTTTTGATTATTGAAATTGCTTTTTCGATCAAAATAATCCACCAATACTGATTACTATGAAGGCTGTTACCCACGCTATTAGCAAGCTAACCACAACAGAGAATGTTGCCCATTTTCCTCCGATTTCATTTTTTATCGCCACAACGGTAGCAATACAGGGCGTGTACATGAGAATGAAAAACATGTATGCTAATCCGGTGATGGGAGTAACGCTACTTCCTAAGGCCACCAGGAGTGATTCTTCGCCTCTTGCCCCATAGAGCAGTCCTAGCGTGCTGATCACGATTTCTTTGGCCACAAAGCCAAAAATCAGTGCTACTACAAGTTCTACATTCCAACCTAGAGGAGAGAAAATCGGAAGAAGAAGTTTTCCAAAAAAGAAGATCCACGATTCTTGCATTAATTTGGGATCGCTCATCGCATCTGGCCCGAGAAACCCTCTTGGACCTGTAACCGACAAGATCCAAATACCGACTACTCCCGCTGCGATCCAAGATGCGGCATGTTCGACAAATTCCCTCAGATATAAGTATGTCTGGTAGAGAGTCGTTCGCAACGATGGAACGGATAGATCTGGCATTTCAAGCAACAAGGATGATTCTTCTCCTTTTGTTATGGTGTTCCTCAAGAGCCAGCTGACAAGTATTGCCATAGTGATTCCTGTAAAGTACATTAGTGTTAGAATGCTTCCCGCGTGTTTGGGGAAAAATGCTGCACTTAACATCACAAATACCGGAAACCGAGCACTGCAAGGAATGAATGGATTTGCCAGAATTGTAGTGATTCTCTCTTTTCTATCTGTTATTGACTTGGTTGAAAGTACGCCAGAAACGTTGCAGCCAAAGCCGAGAATTAATGGTGCAATTGACCGACCTGATAACCCTATTTTTGACATGAATCTATCTGTGATGAATACCACTCGTGCTAAGTACCCCGATTGCTCCATCATGGTCAGGCCAATGAAAAGAAGGGCAATTTGAGGGATGAAAATCAGTACAAACCCTACTCCGTTAATCAACCCGTCTGCTATGAAGGAAGCTAATATTGGAATAGGGACGTTCTTCTTCACGACTCTAGCTAGTTTGGAGAAAAGAAGATCAAGCAAATCAGAGCCGGGCTGAGAGATAACAAAAATAAGCTGAAACATCACCCACATTACTCCTATGAAAATAACGATTCCCCAAAAGGGGTGAAGCAATACCCGATCAATTGTTTCTGAAACTCCTTGTTTCTCAGCTTCTTTTTTCCTTATTATTATCTGTCCCTGAATTTGTTCAATTATTTCATACTCCTTTTCGATCAACCAGATATCCAGCCCAATCGTAAGTTCGTATTTTCGCTCTATCTCTCTGATTGCTTTTTCAAGACTCTCCTTAAGGGGAGATGAGAAATATTTCCACATGTAATCATCTTTTAAAGCAATGAAGTATGCTAAGGCTTCATCTGACAGGTGAGTTAATTCATTGAGTGAAAAATCTGCCTTCTCAATACGTTCAATAATCTGGGCAATTGCTTCTCGAAAGATTTGTTCTTCTTTGAGTTTAGTTAGAAGAATTGGTTTGGGAATTCTTGGATGACGAACTTGTTTGAAGATAGCGGATCGCAGTCGTTCAAGATCGGGCTTATTGAATGAATTTATTATCAGAACGGGAACGCCGAGTAACTTCTCCATTTTATCAGGTTTGATAATAATGCCCTCTTCTTCCATTTTATCTGCAAAAGTGATGACAACCAACGTGTTCATGTTCAGCGCGGCAAGTTGATATGTTAGGAAAAGATTTCGTTCCAATTTTGTACCATCAATCACATTAATGATGATCTGGTAATCTTTCTGCAGTAGGATCTTTCTTGGAGCTAGTTCCTCTGGAGAAGCAGGTCCAAAACCGTAAATCCCTGGCAAGTCCATTACCGAAAGAACAAGATCATTAGCCCGGCATTCACCTTTCTTACCGGATACCGTGATTCCGGGAAAATTCGCCACTTTTTGACTTGCTCCTGTTAGAAAATTAAAAATTGCAGTTTTTCCAACATTTGGGTTCCCTACGAGCAAAACATCTGAATGAAAGGCATCTGTTTGGCTCGTTAGTTCCTCTTTGTCAAGAACTGTTGGCCTCAACTTCTATGTCACCAACTCTAAAGAGTCTTCTTTGTCAAAACTTGACTCACCATTATTTTTTCAGCAAGTTTTCTCCCTACTACAAGTTTGGAATGGTTTACCTCTACCAAAAGTGGACCTTTTCCAATGTTTTTCAGAACACGGAGTGTCTTATTTTTTCTAATCCCCATCTGGGCTAGTCTTCTTTTGGCAAAAGCACCGCTCTTAATATCGTTGATTTGAACCAGAGAGTGAGGTTTAATTTCTGCTAAGACACTCATGTTAGTCACCGAATATCTTCGGGTCACCTAACTTTTTGTAAAATATTAATTTATTCACTCTATAAAAATCGATTTGACCAATTGATTCAAGTTAGTTACTCATTTATTCGGCTATCCGAATACTCTGTATTTATTTCCTCTTTTTGCATTGATTGTGTTATTGACAGTCCGAATTCTAATAGAAA